>JAGRJY010000042.1 GCA_020442465.1 Lysobacterales bacterium | reverse complement strand
GTCGGCGGGCGGCTGGAGGAACAGCCCGCAGGGACGCGCGCACGATGCGCGCGTGTTTTTCGCCAGCACACGGAGGTGCTGTCGAAAAACCCCGCAAGCCGAACGCGAACTCGCAGGGCAGGATGCCCGGAGAGCGGCTGGCCTGGGGTGGCCTTTCTCTTGGTTACTTCTCTTTGGCCACACAAAGAGAAGTAACTCGGGCCGACCGCAGGTCGGACTGAAAGCTCTGCTTTCAAATCGAAGCACGGTGAAAGGGCTGGTCGCCGCAGCCCACATCGAAAGCCTGATTCTTCCTTCGTCCAGACGCAGCGCTAGTGCCGCCGCCAACCGCAGGTCGGACTGAAAGCTTCGCTGATTAAAGCAGGTCGTTCCAATGCCCGACGCACCCGCATGGCGCAACGAAACGCTCTTGCTCCGGTGAAACTCAGCTCCGCAGCGGCCGCAGCCCGCGTCAACCCGCGAAAGGACGCAAGACCCCTTTTCATGCCGCAGTGAGCGCGAGCGCCCCTCAGGCCGCTGCTGCCCAGCGCTCCGCCTCGGCGCTGGCCAGCGCCTCGAAATACTCCACCGTGATCCGTCGCTGCGTCGCGGCATCCTCCGCGCGGTTCACCACCGCGCGGAAATGCGCGTGTTCCGGGCGGTCCTTGGCGTACCAGCCGAGGTGCTTGCGTGCGATGCGCACACCTTGCGGTTCACCGTAGAACGCGTGCAGCGCATCGATGTGTTCAAGCAGGATGGCGGCGACGTCGGCGGGGCCGGGTTCGGGTAGATGGGTGCCGTGGGTGAGGTAGTGGGCGATTTCGCGGAAGATCCACGGGCGGCCCTGGGCACCGCGGCCGATCATCAGGGCGTCGGCGCCGGTCTGGCGCAGCACGTGTGCCGCCTGTTCCGGAGTGTCGATGTCGCCGTTGGCAAGCACGGGGATGCGCACGCTCTGCTTGATCGCGGCGATCGTGTCGTACTCGGCCGTGCCGGTGTACATCTGGTCGCGGGTGCGTCCGTGCACGGCCAGCGCCTGGATCCCGGCGTCTTCGGCGATGCGTGCGATGGCCAGACCGTTGCGGTGGTCGCGGCTCCAGCCGGTGCGGATCTTCAGGGTGACCGGCACCGGCACGGCCTGCACCACGGTGCGGCAGATATCGGCGACGAGGGCCTCGTCCTGCAGCAGGGCCGATCCGGCCCAGACGTTGCAGACCTTCTTCGCCGGGCATCCCATGTTGATGTCGATGATCTGCGCGCCGTGGTCGACGTTGTAGCGCGCCGCGTCGGCGAGCAGTGCGGGCACGCCGCCGGCGATCTGCACGCCGATCGGATCGGGCTCGCCATCGTGGTCCATGCGTTGCACGCTCTTGCGCGTGCGCCACAGCCGCGGGTCGGAGGTCGTCATCTCCGACACCGCATAGCCGGCGCCGAGCCGCTTCGCCAGCTGGCGAAACGGCTTGTCGGTGACGCCCGCCATGGGGGCGAGCACCAGGCCAGGCTGGATGCGGTAGGGGCCGATCTGCATGGGCGCATTGTACGGCGTGGCTGCGCCGGCGGCCGTTTCGCCTGCGTGCGCCGTTCGTGCGCCGACCCGATGACGATCGGTGCAGTCGCCTCGGCCCAACCCCGGCTGACCGGCGTCGCCAGGCATAACGAAGGCCTAACGCAGGCATCGCGGTCGATTCGCTAGGCTTGCCCGCCGTTGCGTCGTGGAATGCCGAGGAAGGGATGATCTCGAACAGGTGGAATCGCCGCGCAGGCGTGCTGCTGTGCGGATGGGCGATGTGGGCCATGCTCTCGTGGACGGTCGCGGGCGCGGCTGAAAGCGAGTCGACCGCTGCTGAACGGGTGGTTTCAGCGTCTTCCACGGACGATGCGGCGAAGGCATTGGAGTCGCCGTCGCCGTCGCCGTCGGATGCCGCCGATGCGGTCCCGGGTCCTGCTGCCGTCGACCCTGCGGCGACGGTCGCGCCGGACCGCGCGGACGCCGGCGACGCATCTGCCGCGACCGCCAAGTCGCTCGATACGGTGGTGGTCGAGGGTGTCATGCCCGGCCCCGGTCTGTGGCAGGTGAAGAAGGGCGACCACACGCTGTGGGTGCTTGGCCAGCTCACGCCTTCGCCGAAGAAACTGGAGTGGCGCGGCGACGAGGTGCAGGGCGTGCTTGATCGGGCCGGCGTGCTGATCTACGAACCCAGCGTCACGGTAGGCACGAACCTCGGGTTCTGGGGCACGCTGACGCTGGCGCCCAAGGCGCTGGGTGTGCGCAAGGACCCGGAGAAGGAGACGTTGAAGGAACAGCTGACGCCGGAAACCTATGCGCGCTGGAGCAAGCTGAAGCATCGCTACATGGGCGACAAGCGCTCGATCGAGAAGCTGCGTCCGATCTTCGCCGCCGACCGTCTGGTCAAGTCGGCGGAACGTCGTTCCGGTCTCACCCGCGATCGCTGGGTCAGCGAGCAGGTCGGCAAATGGGCCAAGCGGCGCGAGGTGCCGTCGGTGTCGCCGGGCGTGCGGCTGACGATCGAAGATCCGAAGCAGATGCTCGGCGAGTTCAAGGACAACCGGCTCGATGACGTGGCATGCTTCGAATCGGTGCTCGACTGGCTGGAGCGCGACCTCGAGCGGATGCGCCAGAAGGCCAATGCCTGGGCGGTGGGTGATGTGGAGATGCTGCGCGAGCTGTCGGGCGAGAGCCCGCGCCTGGCCTGCGTCAAGAGCGTGATCGACAGCGACATGTTCCGCAACCGCGGGTTCGAGAACCTGCCGGAGCGCGCTCGCGAGGCCTGGCTCGAAGCGGTGGATCAGGCGCTCAGCGACCACGAGACCAGCCTGGCGATCCTGTCGATCGAGGAGCTGGTCAGCGGCAGCGACTATCTTGCCGCGCTGACCGCGCGCGGCTACGAAGTCATCGCGCCGGAATAGCTGCCTGCGGGCACGACGCCAACGCAAAGCCGGGCATGGGCCCGGCTTTCCGTGTGGTCCGGCGGATGGAATTCAGGCCGCGTTGCGCAACGCCTCGATGCGCTGTTCCAGCGGCGGATGCGAGCTGAACAGGGCGGCCAGCCCGCCCTTCTTGATGCCGGAGATGCCGAACGCGGCCATTTCGCCGGGCAGCGGCTGCGGATGCGCAGCCTGCAGCTTCTGCAGCGCGGCGATCATCTTGCCGCGGCCAGCCAGCTGCGCGCCGCCGGCGTCGGCGCGGAATTCGCGCTGGCGGCTGACCCACATCACGATGATCGAGGCGAGGATGCCGAACACGATCTCGGCGATGAAACTGGTGATGTAGTAGCCGATGCCCAGTCCGCCACTGTCGTCGTCGCGGCGCAGGAACTGGTCCACCGCATAGCCGACCACGCGGGCGAGGAAGATCACGAAGGTGTTCACCACGCCCTGCACCAGGGCGAGGGTGACCATATCGCCATTGGCAACGTGGGCGATCTCGTGGCCGAGCACCGCTTCGACCTCGTCGCGGTCCATGTGCTGCAGCAGGCCGGTGCTCACCGCGACCAGTGACGAATTCTTCGTCATGCCCGTGGCGAAGGCGTTCGGATCCGGGCTGTGGAAGATCGCCACTTCGGGCATCTTGATGCCGGCCTTGTCGGCCTGGCGCTGCACGGTGGCGACCAGCCAGCGCTCGGTCTCGGTGCGCGGCTCGGTGATCACCTGCGCGCCGGTGCTGCGCTTGGCCATCCACTTGGAAATCGCCAGCGAAATGAACGCGCCGCCGAAGCCGAACACGCCGGCGAAGATCAGCAGGCTGGTGTAGTTGAGGCCGCGGCCGGATTCGTTGAGCAGGCTGTCGACCCCGAGCAGGCGCAGGACGACGCCGAGCACCACGATCACGGCGAGGTTGGTCAGCAGGAACAGGGCGATACGACGCATGGGGGGATGTCTCCGTCAAACTGCGAATGAAAACCGGGGCTGGCCGTGTCGACGCCCAACGTCACGCGGGACCGACGTCGGGCGAACCCGGATGCGTGACCAGCATGACGCGGCGACTGTGACCGGACCGTTGTGGAAATTCTGGGGGCCCGAGGGCCGAATTCAAGCGCGAAACCCAGCGACAACTGAACGTTGGCGCGCCTTCACGTGGCGTTGATGCCGAAGTGCGCGCAAACCTCAGGTGGAGACTCGAGTGGCCCCGAGGCGCCGGCTCAGCCGGGGAATCGTCGCAGCACGTCGTCGCGGTAGGGCATCGCCAGCGCAGCGCCCTGGCACGCCACCGCGCAGGCAGCCACGCGATTGCCGTGGCGCACGTGCTCGGCGAACGGTCGATCGGCGCCGAGTGCGCGCGACGCCGCCAGTCCGCCGTTGAAGGCGTCGCCGGCACCGGTGGTGTCGACGACCTCGACCGCTTCGGCGGCGATGCGGTAGCAGGCGGAGGCGTCGCCGCGCGATGCTGCGTCGGCATGCGAAACGAAGATACCTGACGCGCCGAGCGTGATGACCACGGTGGCGACCGGAAGTCGTCGACACAGCGCGTGCAGGTCGGCATCGGCCAGTGTGGCCACCGCGTCAGCGCGAATCGGGGTGGCGGCGCGCTCGAACAGCGCGGCGAATTCGCTCTCGTTCGGCGTCAGCACATCGGTCAGCGCCAGCATGGCATCGAACTGAGGCGGCCGCTGCGCCGGCGCCGGATTGTGGATCCGCAGCAGCCCATGTCGGGCCGCCCGCTGCATCGCGCGCAGGGTGGCCTCCGGCGCGACCTCATGCTGGGTGACCAGCACCGAGGCGTCGGCGAAGGCATCCGCGTGCGCGTCGATGTGTTCGGGGCTGAGCGCGAGGTTGGCGCCCGGCGCCACGATGATCTCGTTCTGTCCGCTGTGATCGAGCCAGATCGCCGCGGTGCCGGTGGCCTCTGCGCCGACCGATTGCCAGCGCGCGTCGATCCGCTCGTGCTGCACCACTGCGCGCGCAGTGTCGGCGAGGTCATCGGCGCCCAGTGCGCCGACAAAACATACCGTTGCACCCTGGCGCGCCGCGGCCACCGCCTGGTTGAAGCCCTTGCCGCCCGGTCCGGCCTGGAAGCGGCCCAGTCGGGTCTCGCCCGGCGCGGGAAACCGCTCGCTGCGCCAGGCCATGTCCTGGTTGTAGCTGCCGACGACGATGACCCGCTGTGGTGTCACGGCGGTCTCAGAACTGGGCGATGGCGCCGGCGATCGTCGCGGTCATGAGGGTGGCGATCGAGCCGCCGAGCACCGCCTTGAGGCCGTAGCGGGCCAGATCGGAGCGGCGCTCGGGCGCCAGCCCGCCGATGCCGCCGATCTGGATCGCGATCGACGAGAAGTTGGCGAAGCCGCACAGCGCGTAGGTGGCGATCAGTACCGAATGCTCGCTCAGCGACACGCCCGGCACATTGCCCTGCACGATCTCGCCGAGCGAGAGGTAGGCGACGAATTCGTTGAGCACAACCTTGGTGCCGATCAGGCCGCCGATCGTGGTGGCGTCGGCCCACGGTACGCCGATGACCCAGGCGACCGGCGCCAGCACGTAGCCGAGCAGCCCGGCCAGATCGGTCGGCTTGCCGAGCCACGCGGCGATGCCGGTGATCTCGCCGAGCCAGGTCAGCGGTGCATTGATCAGCGCGATCAGGGCGATGAAGGCGAGCAGCATGGCGCCGACGTTGAGCGCCAGGCGCAGACCGTCCGCGGCGCCGGCGGCGGCGGCATCGATCACGTTGGCAGTGTTCTTCTCCACCTCGATGCGCACTTCGCCCATGGTCAGCGGGTCGCCGGTTTCGGGCACCAGGATCTTCGCGATCACCAGGGTCGCCGGCGCGGCCATGATCGACGCGGTGATCAGATGACGGGCGAACTCGGCCTGCTTGACCGGATCGGCACCGCCCAGCATCAGCACGTAGGCGCCGAGCACGCCGCCCGCGATCGTCGCCATGCCGCCGACCATCAGGGTCAGCAGCTCGGACGGCGTCATCTTCGACACATAGGGTTTCACCACCAGCGGTGCCTCGGTCTGGCCGATGAACGCGTTCGCGCAGACCGACAGGGTCTCGGCGCCGGACACCCGCATCACCTTGGTGATCACCCAGGCCATGCCTTTCACCACCGCCTGCATGACGCCGAGGTGGTAGAGCACGCTCATGAACGAGGCAAAGAAGATGATCGTCGGCAGCACCTGGAAGGCGAATACGAAGCCGAATTTGTCGACCTTGGCGAAGTCGCCGAAGATGAACTGCGAGCCCTGCGCGGTGAAGCCCAACAGCAGCACGAACTTGCCGCTCAGCCAGGTGAAGATGCCGGCGCCCCAGGGCGTCATCAGCACGAAGATCGCGAACACGATCTGCAGGCCGAGGCCGGTGGCGATCAGCTGCCAGTTCACCGCCCGGCGATTCTCGGAAAAGGCCCAGGCGATGCCGATCAGGCAGGCAAGGCCGAAGATCGCGAACAGGATGGCGGTCATGCGGAGTTCTCGTTGGGCGCCCGGCCCCCGCCGGGCGTGAAGAGGAATGCGGTGGCCGGCAGGGTAGGCGCTCGGGCCGCGGCCGGCAAGCTGGCGCCCCGCTTGGGCGCCGCGGACTACGGGCCGCTGCAATCCTCGAGGCGATCGAACATGTCGAGGTCGATGTAGGCAGGCTGCTGGGTCTGCTTCATCCGCTGCAGCGCGGCCTGGTGGTCGTCGGCGCGCTTGAAGTGGTCCCGATAGGCCTGTTCGGCGCGCGCCAGCGTCTCGGGTGAGGGCGGTTCACCGCGGGGAAACTGCACCGGCAGGTCGGCCGCCTCGCTGCTGGCGATGCGATACACCAGCGTGCCGATGTCCGGGTCCCGGAAGACTTCCGGGAGCAGGTCGTCGAACAGCGGCGAGATGTGCGGCGACGCCATCACGGCCATCCACGGCAGCAGGGAGGGGTCGCGCTCGCGCAGCATGCGCGCCACCGCGCGGCGCGCCGACTCGCGATGCTGCGCAGCCTCCGTGGGGTGGGCGAGCAGATAGGGGCCGCCCGAATGCATCATGAACTGCAGATAGCGCTGGGTGCTTGCGGCGTCGCCGATCTCGCTGCCGATGCGCATCGCCGCGACGACGTGCTCGCGCGATACGGCTGGCATGCCCTCGCAGTAGGCGATCCAGTGGTTGGCGTTCTCCTGCCTGCGCAGGAAGTACGCCACCTGTTCGTCTTCGGTTTGCAGGTTGCCGTTGCGCGCTCCCGCCAGGCGCTCGACGAGGCGCTCGTCACCCTGGGCTGCGGTACGCCGGTGCTCGTCGATGCGTGCGCAGCCCGAAAGGCTGAGCGCCAGCCGGCAGGCCGCCGCGGACGATCCCTGTGCGGTGGCGTCGCGCAGCGCATCCAGCGCGTCGACCAGCGGCGTGTCGAGCGCGGGCAGGACGCGTGTTGTCGCCGGGGCGTGCCGACTGCGCTCGTCTTCTTGCGGTGGCGCGATGGCGAGCAGATCACCGCCGAGATCGGAAGGGTCGAGGGCGTCGCGCGGGATGGCGGTGCGCTCGGCGCGCGTCAGCTCGGGTGACGGTGGCGACCGGGTGAGCCACAGCGACCAGGCAAACCATCCCGCCGCGGCGAGCGTCAGCGCCAGCGCAGCCAGTGCGGCCCGGCGCAGGCGCCGATGCGCGCGGCTGCGGCGGGTGCCGGTGTGCGCGCCTTCCCGGCGTGGTTCAGTCTGCACAGGAATCTGCCGTTGGCGTGGGGGCAAACGAGCGCCGCGTCGCATCGTTGCCAGCGTTTTCGTCGAGCGTCTCAGCCGGACTGTGGGCAAGGATGCGTTCGGCCTCGTCGAGGGCCGCGGCGGTCGCCGCCGCGCCCAGGCGCGCCTGCGCCTCGGAGGCGGCCCGCTCCACCGCCTGGAACACGATGTTGCGCCGGCTCAGCACCTGCGCCCAAGTCACGAACGCCGCGTCGTCGATGTCGCGAAACGGCGGTATCGGCGGGCCATTGCGACGGTCGTCGCCGTACACGCGCGCCATCAGGATCTGCGCGGCCGGGTCGCCGGCAAGGGCCGCCTCGCGAAGCCAGGGCAGCGCGACGGCACGGTACTGCTGCCACGCCTCCAGGTCGGACAGGAAGCGCGTCGGGTCGAGCGCGGGCTGGCTGGCTACCCAGACGCGCAGCTCAGGGCGCCATCGCGCCGCCGCCAGCTGCACCGGAAATGCCCAGTCGAGCTGGTCGCCGCGCACGCCGGCGCACAGGGCCTCGTCGCGCTGCAGGGCGGCATCCAGCTGAACGACCTGATCAATCATGCGCTGTGCCCGTGCCTCATCGCCCGTGCGCTCGGCCTGGCGTTCGTAGCTGCTGCTCCAGCTCGCCATCTGTGCGCGCCGCGCGCAGCGGGCCAAATCGACCGAAAGCCGGCAGGCCGCCCGGTCATCCCCGTGGCGCGTGCGCTCGAGCAGCGCATCGAAGGATTCGGCCAAGGGCTGATCCACCGGTGGCAGCGGTTCGGGTGCGACGGTGTCGATGCGCGCCCGAGTCGGCAGGGACTGAACATCCGGCTTGGCCGAAGCGGTCGACGCAACGTCTTCGGTCGTCGCCGTCTCGGCATACTCGATGGACGGAGCCTGGTCGGACAGGGTGCCCGTGCTCAGGCGGCCGCCGACGAAGGCCAGTCCTGCCACGAGCACCACCAGCCAAACGATGGGTTGTGCTTTCATGCGTCGATGTGTCCCATGCCTTCGTGTTCGATCCGGATTTCAGATGGGGACGCGGCCCGACGGTTCAACGTGACCGGTCCGCGTTCGGGCTAGATCGGCGGAAAGAGTGCGGCGTACAGCGCCATCAGCAGGAAAGCGATGGCCGCCGCGATCCGGGTCGCCCGCAGCGGAATGCGCGCGGCGAAACGGTCACCCAGCCAGAGTACCGGCAGATTGGCGATCAGCATGCCCAGCGTGGTGCCCGCGACCACGGCGAGCAGGTTGTCGAAGCGCGCGGCGAGCAGCACCGTCGCGACCTGGGTCTTGTCGCCGATCTCAGCGAGGAAGAACGCGATGGCGGTGGCGGCGAAGGCCTGCCAGACCGAAGCGCCGGCATGGTCGGCTTGGTCACTGTCCTCATCGAGGCGGTCGGGAATCAGCATCCATGCGCCGACGGCAAACAGGCTCAGGCCAAGCGCCCAACGCAGCGTCTCCGCCGGCATGGCGCCCGCCGCGAGGCCGCCCAACCAGGCTGCTGCGGCGTGGTTGGCCAGGGTGGCGACGAGGATGCCGAGTGCGAGCGGCCAGACGCGCCGATAGCGCACCGCAAGGATCAGGGCGAGCAGCTGGGTCTTGTCGCCCATCTCGGCCAGCGCGACCACGCCGGTGGAAAGCAGCAACGCGTACAACGCGTACATGGAATCTCCTCGTGCCGGCAGCAGAACGATGACCGCGACGCATCCCCGGCACAGACGGAGGCCTCGTGGTCAAAGGTCTTGCCAGGCGGATCCCGTCCGGCGCGCTGGGCGGCGGAAAGGTCGCGGAGTCCGCTTGCGCCATGGCCTGTGGGCCAAGTGTGTTGACGCAAGCCCCTTCTCGATGAAGGTCGGCTACTCCCCAGTGACGGGCGCAAGGTTAGCCGCGCGCCGGATGCTTGTCGATGAGGCGTGTTGGCGTCGATTCAGACCGACCGGTGTCGATTCCCCGCCGTGGCGCGGCGTCTGTGCCAGGATCGCTACACTGTGCGCCCTGAAACCGGAGCCCCGCCATGCTCTATCGCCGCATGGGTCGAAGCGGCCTGCAGCTCTCCGCGCTGTCCCTGGGCAGTTGGGTCACCTTCGGCCGCCAGGTCGGACGCGGCGACGCGCGTTCCCTGATCGCGGCCGCGTTCGACGCCGGGGTCAACTTCTTCGACAACGCCGAGGTCTATGGCCACGGCGAATCTGAACGCGTGATGGGCGACGTGCTCGCCGACCTGCGCCTGCCGCGCGACGCGTATTGCGTGTCGAGCAAGGTGTTCTTCGGTTCGGCCGAGTCGCCGCGCCCGACCCAGCGCGGGCTGTCGCGCAAGCATGTCGCCGATGCCTGCCACGCGGCGCTGCGGCGCCTTCGTGTCGACTATCTCGACCTGTTCTTCGCCCATCGCGCCGATCCGGAGACGCCGGTCGAAGAGACCGTGCTGGCGATGGATCTGCTGGTTCGGCAGGGCAAGGTGCTGTACTGGGGCACGTCGGAGTGGCCTGCGCACACGATTGAAGCCGCCTGCCGGTTCGCCGGGAAGCACGGACTGATCGCGCCCAGCGTCGAGCAGCCGCAATACAACCTGTTGCATCGCAGCCGCGTCGAGCTGGAGTACGCGCCGCTGTACGCCGAGTTCGGGCTGGGCACGACCACGTGGTCGCCGCTCGCCTCCGGTCTGCTCACCGGCAAGTATCAGGACGGCATCGCCGCCGACTCACGGCTGGCTCAGTCCGGACTGGAGTGGTTGCGCGATGCGGTGATCGGCGAAGGGGAGCGTTCCGGTCCCCAACGCGTCGCACGCTTCGTCGAACAGGCCCGCGTCGCCGGGGTGGCGCCGGCCCAGCTGGCGATCGCGTGGTGCCTGTGCAACCCGCACGTCAGCACGGTGATCCTCGGCGCGACGCGAATCGCCCAGCTGCAGGAAAACCTCGATGCGCTGGCCCTGTTCGAACGCATGGACCGCGCTGAGATCGAGCGAATCGGTGCTGCCGTGGAGCCGGTGACCTCAGGCTAGCGGCATGGTGCTCGAACGGATCGCCGGCTCTGCGTGATGCGCAGCCTCGAGATCAGGGATTCCGACGCTCGAACTGCATGGTCCAGTTGGTTTCCCAGGAGCGACTGCCGTCGGGTGAGAACGCCTGTTCCCAGGTGGGGCGGTCGTCGGAGCCGGGCTTCCAGATGAATCGAACGCGGATCGGCCGCCCGGCGAGGCTGTCCTCGGCGTAGAACGTGCCCACGCCTCCGTCGAACTGGCCGACCACCGGCACGTCGAGATGATGCGGCGCCCGGCCGTCCAGCCACCAGATCGCACAGGTTCGGCTGGCGGCATCGAACGAACGCATCGCCAGCGCGCGTACGCTGCCGTCAGGAAAGTGCAGCAGATTGTCTTCGATGTTGCCGAATCCCTCGAGCACGCTGCGCGTGGTCGACACACCGGTGAATTCGGTCCAGGCCTCGCAGCCGACCAGCCGCTCGTTGAGCCGGCGATGGGCGACCTCCCAGTCGCCGAGGATGAAGTCGAAGTCCCCAGGCGGTGACGGCGGGGTCGGGGTGGCGGGCGTGGTCATCGCTGTGGGTTCACCTGCGGGCTGGCTGGTCGCGGAATGATGCGGCACGCCGGCCGCGCAGGGCGCGCCGTCGAACCGCGCCACCGACTCAGGGCGTGAAAGGCCAGACCACCGGCACGATCAGCAGCGCGGTGATCACCACCAGCAGCGCCAGCGGCCCGCCGACCTTGATGAAGTCGTTGAAGCGGTAATTGCCGACGCCGTACACCAGCATGTTGGCCTGGTGCCCCACCGGGGTCAGGAAGGCGGTCGATGCGGCGATCGCGACAGCCATCGCGAAGCCGTGTGGTTCGACACCGAGGCCCTCGGCCATGCGGATCGCGATCGGCGCGACCAGCACCACGCAGGCCGCGTTCGACATCATCTGGGTCAGGCCGACGGTGAGCAGGATGACCGCGATCATCGCCAGATACGGGCTGCCGCCGCCGGTGACGAACAGCAGCGAGTCGGCCAGCGATTGCGCGGCGCCGGTGTGATTCGCATCCATCGCCAGCGACAGTGGCATGAGCGCCGCGATCATGAACACCACACGCCAGTCCACCTGGGCGTACATGTCGCGCACCGGCATGCAGCCGCTGCCGACCATCAGCAGCACACCGGCCAGTGCCGCCACCGAGATGTGGATCAGGCCCGAGGCCGCGGCGAGCACGGTCACGGCCATGACGCCGACGGCGATCCAGCGTTTGCGGTGGTCGCGCGCCGCGCCGGCAAGGCGGTTCACCACGAGAAAGTCGGGGTTGTGGCTGAGCTCGCCCAGCGCCGCCGCCGAACCCTGCACCAGCAGCACGTCGCCGGGTTCGAGACGCAGCTGGTTGAGGCGGTCGTCCTGCTGCCGCCCGTTGCGGCGCAGGCCGAGCACATGCACGCCGTAGCGCGCCTGAAAGTTGGCCTCGCCGAGGCTGGTGCCGAGCGCGCGCGAGCCCGGCGCCAGCGCGACTTCGCCGATCAGCAAGGCGTCGGCGGCGCCGCGGTTGGCCTCGGGAATCTCCAGCCAGCCGCGGCCCTGTTTCTGCAGCAGCTGCGAGGGGTCGCCTTCGAGCTGCACATGATCTTCCGCTTCGAACGTGGCCTCCGGCCAGGGCAGGAAAGAGTAGGTGCCGTCCTCCTCGTCGCGGCCATAGCGGCCGAAGCGCAGCCACGGGCGGTCTTCGACGGTTTCGCCGCGGTCGCTGTTGTAGGCGCGATGGATGCGCAGCACGGTCACGCCCGCCATGTCGCGCAGTCGCGCCTGTTCGACGCTGCGTCCGATCAGCGTGGAACCCTTCGGCACCACCGCCTCGGTGACGTAGTGGCGCAAGCTGACGCCCTCGTCGGGTGCAGCGGCCGGCGTGCGCACCGGCACCAGCCGCGAGCCGATCGCGATGAAGTAGGTCAGCCCGATCAGGAACACCGAGATGCCGGTCGGCAGGTAGTCGAACATCTTGAACGGCGCGTAGCCGGCATTGCTCAGCGCTTCGGAGGCGAGCAGGTTCGGCGGCGTGCCGACCAGGGTGGACAGGCCGCCCATCAGCGAGCCGAAGGCCAGCGGCATCAGCAGCTTGGTCACCGGCACGCCGGTGCGCTGCGCGATCGCGAACACGCTGGGCATCAGGATGGTGACTGCGGCGATGTTGTTCATGAAGCTCGACATCACGCCGACCATCAGCATCAGCACCACGGTCAGGCTCAGCGTGCCGCGCAGGCCGCGCGCAACGACCCAGCCGGCCAGTTCGTCGGCGACGCCGGTGCGCACCAGGCCGCCGGAAAGAATGAACATGCATACGACGGTGATCACCGCCGGACTGGCGAATCCGGAGAAGCCCTCCTGTACGTTGACGATACCGGTGAGCATCAGGCAGAGCAGAAGCCCGAGTGATACCAGATCGGCACGCACCCGCTCCGACGCGAACAGCACGAGGGCGCCGATGAGCAGCACGAGCAGGAGCAGCTGATCCATGCAGTAGAGGTCCTTGGCGCGGGAGGCGCGCGGCGGACATGCTACCGCGACCGGACCCTCGTCCAGTGGGTCCGACCCGGCGCGTCGGGCATGGCGTCATGCCGCGGCGCGGGGATGGGGCGGCGCGTTCGCCCCGGTGCCAAGCTCAGTTCAGCACGCGCGCCAGCACGCCCTGCCTGGGCGGCGGGGGCGGGCTCGGCGGTGTCGGCGCGCTGGCCGGCGCAGGCGCAGACGGCGGCGCGGGCAGGCTTCGGGCGGTCGGAGCGGGCGGTGCCGGAGGCTTGACCGCGCCAGGCGCCGCGGGCGGAGCAGGGGGTGCCGGCGGCGCCGGGGGTGCCAGCTCGAACAGGAACGGCAGTGAGCGCAGGTCGGGCGCATCGACCTGGATGCGCACCCGCTTGCGGTCGCGCATCAGCGCCAGGTCGCGGGCCTGGTTGGCCGCGCCATCGCGCAGCTCGGCCATGAAGCCGGAAGGGTCCTCGACGCGCTTGCCGTCCACTTCCAGGATGACGTCGCCGCCCTGCAGCGCGCCGACCTTCTCCTCGTTGCGCAGCACCAGCACGCCGCGGTCGGTGCCGAAGTACCGCCCCAGCTCGGCGTCGACTTCGGCCAGCCGCAGACCGCGCCAGGCGCGCGTACGGCGGAACAGGTCGCGGCAGTTGTCTTCATCGTCGCCACAGAACATCGGCGCGATCGGGGCGACTTCATAGCTCCAGCGCGGCGACACCAGCGAGCGCAGCCGGGCGGGATCGAACTCGGCGCCGAAGCGGTAGCCCATGTTGCGCGCGGCCACCTCCACCGTGCGCGTCTTGCCGCCGGTCTCGATGTCCAGAGCGACTTTGGCGCCCTCGTCAGGCTGACCGATCAACTCGCGGGCGATGTCCAGGCGAGTCTTGGCGTCCCGTCCCTGCACGCGCTTGCCGTTGACCGCGACGATGCGGTCGCCGGCGCGCAATCCGGCCTCTGCCGCCGGACCGCCGGGGGTGACCGCGCTCAAGCGCACGCCACGTTCGCCGTCCTCGTCGAGCACGACGCCGATGATGGGTCTTCCGAAACCGGTGCTGCGCAGTGCGCGCTCGAGCTCGGGGCCCTGCAGGCGTACGCTGAGTTCGGCGACCTTGGCGGCCATCCGCGACAGTTCCTCCTGGGTGCGCTGCAGTTCTTCACGTGCTTCGCTGCGCGCCTTCTCGCGCTCCTCGGCGCTCAGCGCGTCGAAGCGCATGCGTTCGCGTTCGATCATTTCGCGCGCCCGTTCGCGCTCTTGCGCGGCGCGCTCCAACTCGGCTTCGATGCGGGTTCGGTCGGCGGCCACGCGTTCGAGTGCGCGTTCGGCGTCGCGCTCGGCGGCACGCGCTGCGGCGTTGTCGTCGGCGCGCGCAGGACCGCACACGAGCGCGGTCGCCAGGCCCAGCGCGCCCAGCGGAATGATGTTCAAGGTTCGCGAAGTGCGGTGCATGGTGTTTCCTCAGGGTCGGAAAAGGGGGTCGGCGCTGTCGGGGTTCGCGCTGCGGTGGATCAATCGGTGTGGAACGAAGGGTGTCGGGTCGAATCTGTCGGGATGCCGAGGCGTGCCATCGATCCGGTAGCGGTGGCGCGGGCCTGGGTCAGAGGGTGTAGGTGGGGTTGGGCATGTTGTTGCGTTCGACGCCGGCGTCGCCGTACACCAGCTGACGCAGCAGCAGCACACGCTGACTCCACAGCGCGTACTGCGCCGTCGGACTGGTGGTGGCCGGATCGCTGAGCACGGTATCGATCCACTGCACGCGCTCGATCACCTGGCTGCTGACGGCAGCGAAATCGGCGCGCTGGATGCCGCTGTTCAAACGCTGGGTGACCAGGAGATCGAGCAGCGCCGACTCGCGCTGCAGCGCCAGCAGGCGTTCGGCTTCAGCATCGACGGCGGGCTGCGCCACGGTGTCCGCTCCGCGTGTGCCCGGCGTCGTACCCGGCGACTCGCCGCGCCAGTGCGGCAAGGCCGCGGCGAGCAGGAAGCTCGCTGCCAGCGCCCACCAGGCGGGATGCGGCAGCCGGCGCGCAGGGCGTTCGCTGGCGAGATCCGCGCGCAGGCGTGCCCAGCCGCCTGCCGGCGGATCGACTTGCGGCAGCGCGCGCAGCGCATCGCCCAGGCCGGGGGCAGGGTGTCCGGCATGACCATCGGCCGGGCCGTCGAACAAGGGCGGGTTCGCATCAGGCATGGGCGATCACCTCGGGTGAGAGCTGCAGCAGGCTGCGCAGGCGACGGGTGCCGCGCGCCAGCTGCGACTTGGAGAAACTCAGGCTGCGTCCCATCGACTCGGCAATTTCGTCGTGGGTGAGGCCTTCGACGTGGTAGAGCCAGATCACCGCGCGGGTGCTGTCCGGCAGCTGCATCAGCGCGCGCTCGAGTACCGCCTGCTCGGCGGCAACCCAGGGCGAGGCGACCTGCTGGCGCGCGTCGTCCGCGGAAGACTCGTCCGCGTCGTCATCCAGTGCGTCCACCGCCTGCAGCGGGTCGCGCCGGCGCAGCCGCATCATCACTTCGTTGTGGGCGATCTGCCGCACCCAGGCCCAGAACGGAGCCTCGCCGCGGAAACTGTCGAGCTTGCGGAACACCTTGAGCAGGCAGTCGTGCACCACGTCGGCGGCATCCTCGGCATTGCCCAGCAGGCGCACCGCCAGGGTGAAGATGGGCCGCTCGAAGCGCCGGTAGATCTGTTCGAAGGCCGCCTCCTCGCCACGCCGCGCACGCTCGATCAGGTTCGAGGGCAGGTCGACGGCGAAGGCGGAAGTCGGGCTCACGAAGCCTAGGATGCGCCAAGCCGCCGAATGGTCGCAGCGGGGATCCCACGCGCCCCGGGTCGGATTCCCTCCGCTCCGACAGCGCCGCGCCGCCGCCGTGGCGGGGGTGGATTCCGGGCTAGAATGTGCGGCCTTCTTCTCACAGGCTGGGCTGCATGAGTCATTTCGAGGGCGACCTGCGGGTCGCGCCCGACAGCCGGTTCGTCGTCGTGGCGAGCCGCTGGAACCCCCGGATCGTCGACGCCATGGTCGATGCTGCGCGGCGTACCTTTGCCGACCACGGCGTGCTCGCCGAGTCGCTGGATGTGGTGCGCGTGCCCGGTGCCTGGGAGATTCCGCTCGCTGCCGCGCGCGCCGCCCGGCGCGGCTATCGCGGCATCGTCGCGCTCGGCTGCGTGGTGCGCGGCGAGACGCGGCATTTCGAGCACGTGGCCGACTGCTGTGCCCATGGACTGATGCGGGTATCGTTGGATGCCGGCGTGCCGGTGGCGAACGGCGTGCTTGCGGTCGAACTGCACGAAGACGCCGAGGCGCGTGCCGGTGGTGCGCTGGGCAACAAGGGCGAGGAGGCGGTGCTGGCGGTGCTGGAGATGGCGCAGTTGATCGAGCAGCTGGCATGAAGCGGCCGCGTCCGGACGGTGTCGATCCGGTGGCCCGCTCCCGCGCACGCAAGCGCGCCCTGCAGGCGATCTACGCCTGGCAGCTCGGCGGTCGCGCCATGCGCGACGTGATCGAGGAGTTCGCCCACGAGCAGGAACGCGAATTCGCCGACCTCGAGTACTTCCACGACCTGCTGCTCGGCATCGAGAAGCACGTGGCCGAACTCGATCGTGAGCTGGGTCCCTACCTCGATCGCCCGGTCGACCAGGTCGATCCGATCGAACGGGGTGTGTTGCGGCTGGCGGCCTACGAGCTGCTGCACCGCATCGACGTGCCCTACCGTGTGGTGCTCAACGAGGCGATCGAAACCACCAAGCGTTTCGGCGCCGACCACGGTCACACCTACGTGAACGGCGTGCTCGACCGCGCCTGCGCCAGCTGGCGCGAAGCGGAGTTCCGGGCTGCCCGACGACGGCAGTGAGCGCGTTCGCGCTGGCTGCCGTCCTGACCGCAGCCGGATGCCCGGTAGGTGTCGTGTCGATCAAGCATCGCGCCGCTGTATCGCGCCGCTGTGCGTTGCGCAGCGGATGACCGGGCGGACGACGACGTGGAATTCGATCTGATCGACCGCATCCGCGCGCGCCTCGCGCGCCGCGACGACGTCGTGCTCGGGCTGGGGGACGACGCCGCGCTGCTGCGTCCGAAGTCGGGGCACTGGCTGGTCGCCGCCTGCGACGTTCTGAACGAGTCGATCCACTTTTCGGCCGACGATCCTGCCGAGGCCATCGGCCACAAGTCCGCGGCGGTGAACCTCAGCGACCTCGCGGCAATGGGTGCCGAGCCGGCCTGGGCGCTGCTCGGGTTGAGTCTGCCGGATGCCGATAGCGCGTGGCTGGACGGCTTCCTCGACGGCTTTCTTGCGCTGTCCGACCGGCATGGACTGCGCCTGGTTGGTGGGGATACCACGCGCGGCCCGCGTTCGATCAGCATCACCGTGCATGGCTGGGTGCCGGAAGGCGCCGCGCTGTGCCGATCCGGCGCGCAGGCGGGCGACGACATCTGGGTGTCGGGCACGCTCGGCGACGCCGCGGCCGGACTGCAGCGGGCAGGCGAGGGAGCGCAGGCCGACTGGCTGCGCGCGCGGCTGCAGCGGCCGACACCGCGGGTCGCCCTGGGCATGGCGCTGCGCGGCATCGCCCACGCGGCGATCGACCTGTCCGACGGACTGCTCGCCGACCTCGGTCATGTGCTCGAAGCCAGTGCGGTCGGTGCGCGCGTGGAGGTGGATGGTGTGCCCACTTCGGCCGCATTCGAAGCCTGCAAGGCAGACCCCGGGCAGCGACGCGCCTGGCAGTGTGCCGGCGGCGACGACTACGAACTGCTGTTCACTGCGCCGAGGGACAGGCGACTCGATGTCGAGCAGCTCGCGACCCAACAAGGCGTTCCGCTGACCCGGGTCGGGGTGATCGAAGCCGAACCCGGCCTGCGCCCGGTTGACGCTGCCGGCCAGCCTTGCGTCATCGCTGCGCGCGGCTGGCAGCACTTTGCGGAGCCGACATGAGCCAGGCCCCACGTCGTGACATCGCATTCTGGATCGCTACCGGACTCGGCAGCGGACTGGCCCCGAAGGCGCCCGGCACGTTCGGGTCGCTTGCCGCGCTGCTGCCCTGGTTGCTGCTGCGCGAACTGCCCTGGTGGGCCTATGCCGGCATCACCATCGCCGCGTTCGCGATCGGCTGCTGGGCCTGTGCCGCCTTGATTCGGCAGCTCGGCCGCGAAGACCCCGGCATGGCGGTGATCGACGAATGGGTGGGCATGTGGATCACCCTGTTCGCCGCCCCGCCCGAATGGTGGTGGGCACCGATCGGGTTCGCGCTGTTCCGCCTGTTCGACATCTGGAAACCCTGGCCCGTGCGCTGGGTCGACCGCGGCGTGCACGGCGGCTTCGGCGCGATGGCCGATGACGCGCTGGCCGGCGTGCTTGGCTTGCTGGCGATGCAGGTGCTCGTGCTGTTGCCTGCGGCTGGCTAGCGCCTCTCCACGCCGGACCTGGCGTCGCTGTCCGAGAGTGTCGGCACCTGCGCAGCGGGCGGCCTGGTGGCCGCCCTTTCCTTGCCGGATGCCCGGCCTCAGTCCCCGTTGATGTCCGCCGAACGACACACCTGGGTCACGTCGCCGACGACCAGTCGCCGGATCGGCCGGGTCTGGGTGACACCGCCGAGGGTGTAGCCGAACTGGGCGAACTCGCCGTTGTCGAAGGTGAAGCGCGCGCTGCCGACGATGTCGCTGCCGGGGCTGGGCATGGCGCCGTTGATGGCCGAGAACGGGATGCCGTTGCGCTGGCGGAAGATGTCGCCGGCGTAGCTGCCGTCGGGCTGGCGGTTGCTGGTGATGACGAAGAACACCGCTTCGCCATCGGTGTCGTAGGTGTACCAGATTGCGACCAGCAGGTCGTCGACGTGGAACAGGGTGAGGCCCCAGCCGGCGTTGACCGCCGCGCCCGACCACAGGTCGGTGTAGTTGGTCGCGGTGGCGCGGCTCGTCTGCGGGCTCGCCGTGCAGGTGAAACTGCGTGTTCCGAACGGGAACTTGCGCAGGTTCTTGGTCTGGTTGAAGCCGTCGACGGTGTAGTCGAAGCGCAGCAGGTCTTCGCCGATGTAGGTCAGGGTGGCAGTGCCTGCCAAGGTCACCGTCTGCGCCGCCTCGCCGTCGATTTGCAGCAGCGGCGTGCCGGTGAAGCGGTAGACCTCGCCGCGATAGCTGCCGTCGGGCTGCAGGAACGCGCCGGCGACCAGGAACCAGGACGGCTCGCCGTCGGTGTCGTAGGTGAACCAGGTCGGCGTCAGCACGCTGCCCTGGTCGAACACGGTGAGGCCCCAGCCGCTCTCGGACGGATCCCACCAGGTGGCCGAGCGCTTGCCCGGCGCCTGCGGATTGTCGCGGGCGAGCACGGCGGTGGGGCCACCGGTCTGGCCGGTCAGCAGGCTGGCGGCGGACAGGAAGGCGACCTGTGATCCGTCGAAGTTCATCGTCGGAGCGAGGCTCGCCGCGTTCGACTCGGCGCCGTTGGCGTTGAGCGACAGGCGCAGGGGCGTGCCGCCGGGCACCACGGTGTGCACGTCGGCGCGGTCGTTGTTGTCGGCCGAGCCGGTGTCGAGATTGCTCGCTTCGGAGACGAAGACGATCTGGCTGCCGTCGCCGGCGACGCTTGGTTGCGTCGACGCGCCATTGCCGTCGATGCCTTCGGCGCCGCGGCTGACGCGCTGCAGTCCGCTGCCGCCGATGGCGAAGCTGTAGACGTCGAGCATGCCGTTGGCATCGCTGCCATCCAGCGGCTGATCGGTCTGCCAGGCGAGCAGGTTGCCGCCGGCATCGATGCTCGGTGCGCTGCTGCCGGTGCTGCCGCATTGGGTCGTCGGGGTGCCGGGTGGCGGCGCAACGCGCTGCATGGTGCCGGTGAGCATGTTGCGCAGCACGACTTCGCTGCCGGCCGCTGGGCAGGGCGTGGCCTGGTTGGCGACTGCGTTGTTGGCCTGGGTGGAGTAGGCGACCCAGGCGCCGTCGCCGGAGACCACGGCTTCGCCGCTCGGGCCGTCGGCCTTGGCGAGGCCCGCTGAACCATCGGTTCCGTTGGGCTTGCAGGACACGCAAAGCGGGGCGGAGGGCGTCACCTCGTCACCGCTGCTGGCGAGCGTGACGATGAAGATGTTGTCCTGGCCGAGCGTGCCGACGGCGTCGTCGCTGACCGGTGCGGTGAACACCACGCTGCTGCCGCTGGCCGAGACCTGCGGATAGGGGCTTGTGCTCGCTGTCGGTGCGACCAGCTGGGTGCTGCCGGTCAGCAGATTGCGCAGGTACACCGAGCTGCCGCCGCCCTTGCGCCGTGCCGAGGCCTTGGCCGGTGATTCGCCGTGCAGCTTGGCGACCGCGGCATCCGGCGCCACGAACGCCACCAGGCGCGCATCGGCGCTCATCGAGGCCGCGGTCGAGGCGCCGCTGATCTGGCCCTCGCCGTCGTCGACGCTGACCCGGCTGGCCACGCGCTGCTCACGGTCGTAGAGGAAGATGTCGGTGGCGCCGTTGCTGTCGCCCGGCACCAGGTCGTCGGCATCGGAAGCGATCAGGACATAACGCCCCGTTCCGTCCAGCTGCACCGGGCTGGGCAGGTCGCCGTTCGCTTCCGCCAGCGCCGCCACGCGGCGCGTGGCCGGATCGCTGAGCACCAGGGTCGGCGTGGTGATGCCATGGGTGCTGCCGTCGCCCAGCTGGGCGAACGTGTTCTCACCCCAGCACTGCGCCGATCCGAACACCACGGCACAGGTGTGCCCGCCGTTTCCGTAGCCGGCATCCATGTCGGTGACGCCGCGATTCAATCCCGACACGTCGGTGGGCGTGGACCGGCTCACCGTGCTGTTGTCGCCGACCGCGCCGCCGTCGTTGCTGCCCCAGCAGCGCATGGCGCCGGACTGCAGGCGCACACAGCTGCCGAACAGCGAGACCGCCAGTTCGACAGCGCCGGAACGCAAGCCAGGCACGTCGCCGGGCACCGAGCGGTCGTCCAGGCTCTCGTCGCCGAGCAGCAGGCCGAAGAAGCTCGCGCCCCAGCATTTCACTGCGCCGCCGCTGACGATGGCGCAGGTATGCAGCCCGCCCGGACCGATCGCCACCACGCCGGAACTCAGGCCGACCACGTCGACCGGCGCCAGCCGGTCGGTGGTGGTGCCATCGCCGAGCTGGCCGTTCTCGTTGAGCCCCCAGCACTTCATGCCGTCGTTCGCGGTGATCGCGCAGGTGTGCAGGTATCCGGTGGCGATCGCCTTCACCCCGCTGCCGAGACCGCTGACGTCGACCGCGGTGTCGCTGGGCGTGCGGGTGCCATTGCCGAGCTGGCCGAAGCTGTTGTCGCCCCAGCACTTCACGGCGCCGCCGGCGAGCAGGGCGCAGGCATGCTGACGGCCAACATCGACCGCCGTCACGTCGAGGCTGCCCAGCCCGACCACGGCGGTGGGCGGCGCGGTGTCCGGCGGACCGCCGATGCCGAGCTGGCCGGAATAGTTGGCGCCCCAGCACAGGGCGCGTCGGTTCTGGTCGATCGCGCAGCTCGAATCGCTGCCCACCGCCAGCGCGCGCACGCCGGAGCCGAGCCCGAGCACGTCGACCGGGGTGCGACGGAGTTCGGTGCTGCCGTCGCCGACCTGCTGCCCGCCATTGTCGCCCCAGCACTTCACTGCGCCGGCACTGGTCAGCGCGCAGCCATGGTAGTTGCCGATGCCGACTGCCACGATGCCGGCGTCGAGACCCGATACCTGGGTGGGCACCAGCCGCTGGCTGGTCTCGGCGATGCCGAGCTGGCCGAAGCGGTTGTCGCCCCAGCACTGCAGTTGCCCGCTGGCCGCGCGCGCGCAGGTGTGGCTGGATCCGGCGCTCAGCTGGGTGATGCCCGCAGCCAGACCAACCGCGGGCTGGGGGGTTTCGCCGCCAATCTGTCCGGTGCCGAACTGGCCGTAGGCGTTCTCGCCCAGGCAGCGGATCATGTTGTTGGGACCGAGCGCGCAGAAGTGGTAGTCGCCGCCGCTGACGTCGGTGATGCCGCTCTCCAGGCCGGGATACAGCCGCGCCGTGAGCGAACCGCCGTCGAAGGCCAGCAGCGGATACTGCGCGCCCCAGCAGTACAGGGCGCCGGCCTGGGTGACCGCGCAGCTGCTGTCGACGCCGCCGCCGAGCGCGCGCACCGCGCCGGGCAAACCCTGCACCGCGACGGGCGCGGCGCGGTCGGTGGTCGAGCCGTCGCCCAGTTGGCCGGCGTTGTTCTTGCCCCAGCAGCGCACGGCGCCGCCGCTCAGGATCGCGCAGGTGTGGTACTCGCCGGCCTCGACCGCGATGGCGCTGCCGCCGAGGCCGCTGACCGTCGCAGCCGAAGCGCGTGGCGCGCCGGGCTGGCCGTCGCCGAGCTGACCGAACTGGTCGTCGCCCCAGCAGCGGACTTCGCCGCCTTCGAGCAGCGCGCAGCTGTGTTGGGCGCCGGCGGTCAGTGCGATCACGCTGTTGCCGACACCGGACACCGCGTTCGGGCTCGACACCGAGTAGGGCAGCGCGCCGTCGCCGGATTGGCCTGCATCATTGAGACCCCAGCAGCGCACCCCGCGCTCGGCGCTGATCGCGCAGGTGTGCCCGGCACCGCCTGCCAGTCCGCGCGCGCCGCTGAGACCGGGAACGCGCACCGGCGTCGTGCGCGCGGTGAACGGGGAACTCTCGCCGACGCCCATCTGGGCGACGTCGTTGCCGCCCCAACACCATACTTCCCCGGACTGGGTGAGCGCGCAGCTGTGCTTGATGCCGGCGACCACCCGCGTGGCGTCAGTGAATGGCGACAGCGATGCCGCAGCGGCGAGCTGCGCTCCGAACAGCAGAACCGACAGCCCTACCCACGAACGCAGCTTGCGCATATTGGCCCCCTCCTCCGGGGAGGCACCAATCTATGCCGGCATCGGGGACGCTGGCAATCGCGTTTCGTCGACGCGCGCGAAACGCCCGGATCGCTGCGTACCGACCGTCAGTCTGCCTGGGGGTCGAGCGCTTCGCCCACCACGCGTCGCAGCAGGGGAATGATGTCTTCCTCGAACCAGGGGTTTGACTTGATCCACAGCAGGTTGCGCGGGCTCGGATGCGGCAGGGGCAGGAAGCGCGGCAAGTAGGACTCGGCGTGCAGCACCGTCTCGGTGAGCGTGCGCATGCGCTTCGGGCCAAGGAAATGGGCCTGGGCGTAATGGCCGATCAGCAAGGTGAGCCGCACGCCGGTGAGCAGCGGCATCAGCTTGGGATGCCAGGTGCGCGCGCACTCCGGGCGCGGCGGCAGGTCGCCGGAACTGCCGCGGCCCGGGTAGCAGAAACCCATCGGGACGATCGCGATGCGCGACTCGTCGTAGAAATGATCGCGGTCGATGCCGAGCCAGTGGCGCAGGCGGATGCCACTCGAGTCGTTCCAGGGAATGCCCGACTCGTGCACGCGCGTGCCCGGTGCCTGTCCGACGATCAGCAGGCGCGCGGTCGTGCTCGCACGCAGCACCGGACGCGGACCCAACGGCAGGTCGGCCTGGCACAGGGTGCAGGCGCGCACGTCGGTCAGCAGGCGTTCTAGTCCGGACATGCGACGACGATTCCGCCAGCCAGCCCTGGCCGAACCGAGCAGTGAAACGGCATGCTGTGGCCACCCGGCCGGCGCGCCGGCATCGCGCCGTCGAGCCCGCCGCCGGGCGACGAGCAGACAGAGGGTGGGTGCGTCGGCTGCAGGGTCGCGCTGCGCAAGAGCTGATCCTTCATGGCAGTAGCTTGCCCGGATTGAGCACGCCGGCCGGATCGAATTGTGCCTTGATCGCGCGCATCAGTTCGAGGGTGACCGGATCGAGCACGCTGCCGACGACGGCGCGCTTGGCGACGCCGATGCCGTGCTCGCCGGACGGCAGGCCACCGAGCGCGGCGACGATGGCAAAGACCTCGTCCAGACACGCCGCGGCGCGCGCGGCCGCGTCGCCGTCGCTGCCGTCGTACATGAGGTTGACGTGCAGGTTGCCGTTGCCGGCATGGCCGAAGCAGACGATCGTGGTGTGGTAGCGGACGCCGGCCGCGTGCACGCGGGCGACCAGTTCGGGAATCCGGCTGACCGGTACGACGACGTCTTCGTTGATCTTGTCGGGGGCCAGGCTGCGCAGTGCGGGCGACAGCGCGCGGCGCGCGGCCCAGACCCGCTCGGCGTCGTCGCGGTCGCGGGCCACGTCCCAGCCGAGCAGGTCGGCCGAGGCGGCCGCCGCATGCAGTCGCTGCACGGCATCGTCCAGGCGTGCCGCGTCGCCGTCGGCATCGATCAGCAGCAGGGCGCGGGTGGCGGCATGCAGGGCGACGCCGCGCGCACGCACGAGCTCGACCGCGGCGTGGTCCATGAATTCCAGTGCCGCCGGGATCTCCGCCTGGCCCATCAGCCGGGCGACGGCTTCGGCCGCCGCATCGACCGAGGTGAACTCCGCGCGCATGCTTCGGCGCGCCGAGGGCAGGGGGGTAAGCCGGAGCGTCGCCTCGGTGATCAGCGCCAGGGTGCCTTCGCTGCCGACCAGCAGGCGGGCGAGATCGAAGCCGGTGCTGTTCTTGGTGACGGCCGCGCCGCAGCGGAAAGCGCGGCCCCGACCGTCGATCGCGCGCAGCGCGAGCACGTGGTCGCGCGTGGCGCCGTACTTCACCGCGCGGGGTCCGCCCGCGTTGCAGGCCAGGTTGCCGCCGATCGTGCTGTACGGCGCCGAGGTGGGGTCGGGCGCCCAGAACAACCCGTGTGATGCAGCTGCCGTCTGCAGGTCGCCGTTGAGTACGCCCGGCTCGACGATCGCGACGCGGTCCGCCGGGCGAATCTCGATGATCCGTTGCATGCGCTCGAAACTCAGCACCACGCCGCCCTCGGCGGCGATCGCCGCGCCGGTGGTGTTGCTGGCGCGGCCACGCGCGGTCAGCGGCACCCGGTGACGATGGCAGGCCGTGGCGACGGCGGCGACGTCGTCGTGCGACTCGGCGAGCACCACCAGATCGGGCATGCCTTCGCGGCGCGAATTGTCGCTGGCGTAGGCCAGGCGCTCGGCCTCCTCCACCAGCAGTTTGGCTGCGCCGATCGCGTGCGCCAGCTCCGCGCGGACCGCCGCGGTGCGCTCGGCCGTGGGGGCGGACTCAGGCATGGTCCATGGGCTGGAAGGCGTCGCGGATCCAGCCGATCTCGCCGGCATCGACCGCGAGCACGTCAAACCGACAAGGCCGTTGGGCCCAGTGCGGATGCCTGGCCAGAAACAGGCCGGCGGCGCGGGCCAGCCGCCGCTGCTTGGTGGGTCCCACCGTCGCCGCCGCGTCGCCGAATTCGGCCGAGCGGCGGGCACGCACTTCGACGAAGACCAGCGATTCGCGGTCTTCCATCACCAGGTCGATTTCGCCACCGCGAAAACTGACGTTGGCCGCGACGAAACGCAGTCCGGCGCGTTCGAGGTAGCGCCGGCCGAGCGATTCCTGCCGTTGTCCCTCAGCCCTGCGGTCCGCCATCGGTGATCAGACTTCCCTCGGAGAGTCGTTGCGGGCGGCCGGAGCGGAACACCGCAAAGGCGGGCTCGCGCTGCACTTCGCCCGAGTCGTCGACCGACAGCATGCCGCTGGCGCCCTGGAAGCTGCGCTCTTCGCCGGCGACGCGGCGCGCGCGCGCGAGCAGCCAGGCATCGATGCCGAAGGCGAACAGTCGTGCCGACCCGCCCTGGGCCGAGTCGAGGTTTCGCGCCATCGCTGCGCGCTCGGGCAGGCCGGGCAGGTCGTCGAGCAACCAGGGGGCGTCGCAAAACTCCACGCCACTGAGGTCGCGGTCGAGCTGGGCGTTGCCGCCCTGCGCATAGATCAGCGAGGTGCTCAGCATCGGCACTTCGGACAGGCCGAACAGCTTGAGCTGCGGCACCGCCAGGCGCGCGGTCGGCGCGCGCAGCGCCAGCACCACGGCATCGAATCCCGGATCGTGGGGTTCGTTGAGGTCTTCCGGACGACTGGTCGGCAGCCCGGCGCCGACCAGTGCGGCGCGAATCGCCTGCTGGTAGTCGACCTGCCTGTCGTCGACGCGGATGTCGGCGAGCACGCTGCCCCCGCCCAGCTCGAGGCGCGCGCGCATGGCGGCGAGGGCACGCTGGGAGGCGTCGTCCGCCGTGCCCACGGTGACGATGCGCAGCCGGTCGCGACGCTGCAGACGGGTCCCCAGCGCCGCGCCTTCGTCTTCCGGGCTGAGCGCGAAACTGGTCTGGCCGGCCGGGGTGAACTCGGTGCGATTGAGCGCCAGCACCGGCACCGGCAGGTCGTCCTCGGCGAACAGCGCCTGCACCGCGCCGCGGTCGAGCGGGCCGATCACCATGTCGGCACCGTCGATCACCGCTTGCCGGTAGGCCGCCAGGGCGGTCTCGGGTGAGCCGCCACTGTCGACGAAGCGAAGTTCGGCCTGATGGCTGCGATCGCCCATGCGGGCGGCGAGCAGTCCGTCGCGGATGGCGGATGCCGCGGGTGCCAGTGGCCCCTGCATCGGCAGCAGCACCGCCACGCGCTGCGGCGCGCCGCCGCTGATGCCGCTGGCACTGCCGGTGTCGCGCAGGTGCGGCGGTACCGAATAGCCGCGACTCGACAGGGCACGCACCAGCGCTGCGCGCAGCGGGTCGTCGATGCGCATCGTCGCCGCCAGATCGCGCAGCGACTGATCCTTCAGGCCGGCGAGCAGGCTGCGCACCTTGCGCTGGGCTTCGCTGCGTTCGCGCCCGCGCAGCAGGCCGGCGAGTTCGGCATAGGCACGGGCCGCGGCCAGCGGCTCGCGGCGCTGCAGCGCCCGCGCGCGGAGATCGAGGTAACGCGGTCGCAGGCTGCTGTCCTGCAGGCCGGCGCTGCCGAGCGAATCGAGCCAGCCCAATGCGCGCTCGGGGTCCTTGTGGCGCAGCGCCAGTTCGGCCTGCAGCAGGGCCAGACGCTCCTGCTCGCGCGGTTCCAGGCGGCGCGACTGCACCCGCGCGGCCAAGGCTTCGGCCTGGTCCCAGTCGGCGTTTTCGCGACGTGCCTCGGCGGCGCGCAGCAGGTAGTGGTCGGCGCGCCCGCGCGATACCGCCGCGGCATCGACAAAGGCTTCGGCGGCAGCCGCAAAGTCACCGGCGGCGAAGGCGCGCTCGGCCGCGAGCGCCTCTTCCGGCGCCTTCGGGCTCATGCCGGTGCACGCGGTCAGCAGGAGCAGACACGCCCAGCCAAGCAGTCGCTGCATGCGCGATTTCCGATTCGGGAACGAAGTCCGGATGATAGCGGATGTCGCCCCACGGACCGCCGACGCCTTCACGGTGCGGCGCCGTCGCCGGGCCGGTCAGAAGGATCGAACATGCAGCACGCATCGGGCACGCTCTGGGTGGTCGCCACGCCGATCGGCAATCTCGGCGACCTCTCGCCGCGGGCGGTGGAGACGCTGCGGGCGGTTCAGGCCATCTGCGCCGAAGACACCCGGCACACGCGCCCGCTGCTGCAGCAGTTCGGCATCGACACGCCGCTGCTGGCCCTGCACGACCACAACGAGGCCAATCTGAGCGAGCGGCTG
Source organism: Lysobacterales bacterium (assembly GCA_020442465.1). Lineage (GTDB taxonomy): Bacteria > Pseudomonadota > Gammaproteobacteria > Xanthomonadales > Xanthomonadaceae > Pseudomarimonas. Next base: position 628 of record JAGRJY010000042.1, on the reverse strand, counting down.
GTCGCGCGCCTGCTGGCGGGCGAGTCGCTGGCCCTGGTGAGCGATGCGGGGACGCCACTGGTGAGCGATCCGGGCTATCGCCTGGTCGCCGCGGCGCATGAGGCCGGCATCGCGGTGTCGCCGGTGCCCGGACCCTGCGCGGCGATCGCCGCGCTGTCGGCGGCCGGTCTGGCCAGCGATCGCTTCGTGTTCGAGGGATTCCTGCCGGCGAAGTCGGGCGCGCGCCGGTCGCGCATCGAAGCGTTGGCCGCCGAACCGCGGACGCTCATCTTCTACGAAAGCGCCCACCGCATCCGCGAGATGCTCGAAGACGCCGCGGCGGGTTTCGGCGGCGACCGCCTGGGCTGCGTTGCCCGCGAAGTCAGCAAGCGCTTCGAGACGATCCGGCGTGATGCGCTGGCATCGCTGCGGGCATGGGTCGAGTCGGATGCCAACCAGCAGCGCGGCGAGTTCGTCGTGCTCGTCGCCGGCGCCGACGAACCCGAGGACGCGAAGCTCGAGGCCGGGCGCAGCCTGTACCGCAAGCTGGTCGAGCATCTGCCGCCGTCGCAGGCCGCGCGGGTCGCCGCGGAGATCAGCGGGGCGCCGAGGAAGGCGCTCTATGGCGGGGAGTCTGCGTAGGGCGGGG
>JAGRJY010000041.1 GCA_020442465.1 Lysobacterales bacterium | reverse complement strand
TGGTGGGCCGTGAAGGATTCGAACCTTCGACCAACGGATTAAAAGTCCGCTGCTCTACCGACTGAGCTAACGGCCCGGTAGGGATGCCGCGCGGGGTTGACGCTTCACCGCGGGAGGGGGCGCAGTGTAGTCACTGGGGCCCCGTAGAACAAGGCTGTAGGTCACTGCTTGCCGGACTGGGAGTGAACGCCGGGCTGGTAGCGGGTGGGGTCTGCCAGGCCGGCTTTGGCGAATCCGTCGGTGCGGAGGACGCAGGCGTCGCAGTGGCCGCAGGCCCTGCCCTGCTCGTCGGCGCGGTAGCAGGAAACGGTCTGGGCGAAGTCGACGCCGATGCGGTGGCCTTCGGCGGCGATCTCGGCCTTGCTCATGCCGATCAGCGGGGCGTGGATGTGCAGGCGCTGCCCCTCGACACCGGCCTTGGTGGCGAGGTTGGCAAGCTGCTCGAAGGCGTTGATGAAGGCCGGTCGGCAGTCGGGATAACCCGAGTAGTCGACGGCGTTGACGCCGCAGAAGATGTCGCGGGCACCGAGCACCTCGGCCCAACCCAGCGCAACCGAAAGCATGATGGTGTTGCGCGCCGGCACATAGGTGGCGGGGATGCCGCTGCCACCGGGTTCGGGCACCTCGATGTCGTCGGTGAGCGCGCTGCCACCGATGGCACGCAGATCGACCTGGACCAGCTTGCGGGTGATGCCGGCGCGCTCGGCCAGCGCCGCGGACGCTGCGAGTTCGGAGGTGTGCCGCTGACCGTAGGACACGCTGAGGGCGAAACACTCGAAGCCGCGCGCCTGCGCCATCGCCAGCGTCAGCGCCGAGTCCATGCCGCCGGAGAGCAGGACGACGGCGCGGGGACGCAATTCCGAGCCACTCGAGGGGGATCGCTGGTCGATCGTCGGCGGGTGGATTGTCGGCTGGCTCATCGTTGGCTGGTTTCCATGTCCGTCAATGCCGATCCGTCTTGCTGCGTCGGGAGTGGGATCGTACCGCGAGCACGCCGCGTGGCCGTCCCTTCAAGCTGGGATGGGTCTGGCGCACACCGTCGCATGCACAGGTCGAAACGGGTCGCATCACTGTCGTGCGTTCTGCGCCGGCGGGTTTCGGCGCATGGACATTGTCACTCGGATGCCTTGCAGGACTCACTTGCCGGGCTGCTCGCCCCACAGCAGCTTGTGCAACTGCACCTGCATGCGCGCGGGCAGGCGATCGGCGAGCATCCACTCGGCGAGTTCGGTCGGCGCGACCTGATGGTGGCTGGGCGAGAACAGCACGTCGCAGCGGTCGGCCAGGCGGTGCTCGGCCATCAGCGCGCGCGCCCATTCGTAGTCGTCGCGCGAGCAGATCACGAACTTGATCTGGTCGTTCGCACGGAGCTGCTCGAGATTCGCCATGCGGTTGCGGGCGACTTCGGCCGAACCCGGCGTCTTGAGATCAATCACCCGGTCCACGCGCGGGTCCACCTCGGACACATCGAGCGCGCCCGAGGTCTCCAGCGACACCTGGTATCCGCCGTCACACAGCCGGCGCAACAGGTCGATGCAGCGCTTCTGGGCAAGCGGCTCGCCACCGGTGACGCAGACGTGGCGCGCGCCGTACTCGCCCACCTTGTCAACGATGGCGTCGAGGGTCATCCATTCACCGCCATGAAACGCGTAGGCGGTGTCGCAGTACTGGCAGCGCAGTGGACAGCCGGTCAGCCGCACGAACACCGTGGGCCAGCCGACGGCGCGTGCCTCGCCCTGCAGCGAGAAAAAAATCTCGGTGATCTTCAGGCGCGCGGAGGCTGACGGATCAGCGACGGTCGCGTGCTCGGGCGGGGTCAGGGTCTGGGTCATCGTTGCAGTGGGGCAGCATGACGCCGGAGCATCAGGCACAAAGAGAAAGCGGGAGGTGCAAAGTGTAAGCCACCGTGCGTGCGCGGCCGATTCGGACAGTTGAATGGTCGGGTTGGACGGGCCAGCCGGCGAGAGCGATCAGCGGTTTGGGCAGCCACCTGAGGGTCACCGCGATGTCGCGACGCGCCGGGCGCCTCCGATGCTCATCCGGACCCACCAACGTCGGCGGAATCCACCTGCACGTCACGGCCGTCTCACGTCCAGACGGAACATGGGCGAGCGCGACTGGCCGATAGCGAAATCGTCTCGTGTGACGCGCACCGCGGCGAAAGACCGGGGCGCGCATCGGCGCCCCCCTTTCTGCGGTGTGCGCTACTGGCGGTTTTCCAGCCGCAGCGCGCGCAGTCGGCCCTGGGCCAGCCGCGACACCGTGGTCTCCGGGTAGCGCTCGACCACCTGGTTCAGGGTCGCCTCGGCCTCACCCCACTGACGCAGCTCGTAGTGGCAATAGCCCACCTTGAGCAGCGCGTCGGGCGCCTTCGAGCTGTTCGGAAACTCGCTGAGCAGCTGGCGGAACGCATCGAGCGCGATCTGGTAGTTCTGGGTGACGTAGTAGCTCTCGCCCAGCCAGTAGTGCGCGTTCGGCGCGAATTCGCCGTTCGGGTAGCTGGTCAGGAAGCTCTGGAAGCGCCGCGCGGCTTCAGCGTAACGGCCTTCCTTCAGGGCGTCGAAAGCCGACTCGTACATCGCCTTCTCGCCCACCGGATCGGCAATGGTCTGCGGATCGGCCGCCAGCTCGCCGCCGCCGAGCCCGGCGGTCTGGGTCTGGCCGTCGACCGGGGCGCGCACTTCCGGATCTTCCATCACCGTGCGCGGCGTGGCCGGCACGTCGGACAGCGGTTCGGCATTTGCCGGCAAGGAGTCGGCGGGCAACCCGCCATCGCTCGCTGCCGACGCCGGTGCCGCCGGACTGCCGCCCTCGAGGCGGGCCAGCCGGCTGTCCAGATCGAGATACTGGTCGCGATTGCGCTTCTTCAGCGTCTCGATCTCGTAACTCTGTTGCTCGACCAACCCGCGCAGCGACTGGATCTCGGCCTGCAGCTGGGTGATGCGATTGAGCAGTTCCACCGTCTGATTGCCCGATGAGGCGGCCTGGTTCTGCGCGGCTTCGAGCTGCGCAACACGATCGGCAAGGCTCAGACGCCCACTCTGCGCGAACGCCGGAAAAGCAACGGCGGCCGCGAGGGCCGCCGTGCTTACAACCAGCTTGCGCATCATCACGTGCGAAGCGACTACCCGCATTACTTGGCGGTGTAGACGATTTCGACGCGACGGTTCTTGCCCCAGCAGCCGTCATTGCTGTCGGTGCAGGTCGGGCGCTCTTCGCCGTAGCTGACCACGGACAGCTGGCCGGCGCTGCCGCCATTGCCCTGCAGGGCGTCGCTCACCGCGTTGCCGCGGCGCTCGCCCAGGCCGAGGTTGTACTCGCGGGTACCGCGCTCGTCGGCGTGGCCTTCCAGCGAGATGCGCGCGCTCGGACGGTCACGCAGATACTTGGCGTGGCACGACATGATCGCGGCGAACTCCGGCTTGATGTCGCTCATGTCGAAGTCGAAGTACACGACGCGCTGACGCAGGCAGGAGTCGGTGTCCAGGTCGGACGGATCATACTTGCCGTCATCGACAGGCTGGGCCGGCGGCGGCGGCGGCGGGGGCGGCGGCGGCGGAGCCTCCTCCTTCACTTCCTTCTTACAGGCTGCCAGCGCCGCGCACATTGCGGCCGCGACAAGAATGCGGTTCATGTTCATGTTCTAGGTACCTATCGGTCGGGTTCTTTGGGGGTCAGAAGCTTATAGCAACAACAAGGGCCCGTCCTGATTCAACGCTGCCGGAACGGCGACCAGGCGGGCTCCCGGACGTCGCCATCGGCGAGTACCAAACGCTGCCGTACCCGCGCATCGGCGGACACAGCATACAACACACCCCGCTTTCCTTCCCGCGAGGCGTACAAGACCATGCTTCCATTCGGGGCGAAGCTCGGCGACTCATCCAGGTTGCCGGGCGACAGGGTGATGAACTGACCTGGTTCGCCGAAAGACTTGTCCAAAACCGCGATACGATAAACGTTTCCGCTACCCTGCGCCATGGCAAGTTTCTTGCCGTCGCAGCACACCGTGGCGCGCGCATTGTAATCACCCTGGAAGGTCACGCGGGTGGCTTCTCCGCCGTCCGCCGACACCTGATATATCTGCGGTTTACCTGAGCGGTCGGAGGTGAAGTAGATCGACCGGCCGTCCGGGCGCCACACCGCCTCGGTGTCGATGCCCCAGTGGCGGGTCATCTGGGTCAGCGCGCGGCTGGCCAGGTCCATGACGTAGATCTCGGGATTGCCCGACTTCGACAGCGTCAACGCCAGCTTGCTGCCATCGGGCGAGAACGACGGGGCGCCATTGATGCCCTTGTGGCTGGCCACCGCCTCGCGTGCGCCGGTGCCGATTTCCTGGATGTAGATCGACGAGTTGCCGCGCTCGAAGCTGACGTAGGCGAGCTTGCGGCCATCCGGGCTCCACGACGGCGACAGCAGCGGCTCTTTCGACCGCACTACGGTCTGCGGGTTGTAGCCGTCGGAGTCGGCCACCATCAGCGCGTACTGGATGTTGTTGCCCAGCCCGGTCGCGGTGACGTAGGCGATGCGGGTCCAGAACGCGCCGCGAATGCCGAGGATCTTCTCGTACACCAGATCGGCGATCTGGTGGGCGACGTCGCGCATGCTGCCCGAGCGGCCGGCGAGCGCGAGGCCGAGCACGCGCTCCTGCTTGGCCACATCCATCAGCTCGAATTCGGCGCGATAGCCGCCTTCGGGGTTATCGAGCACGCGCCCGACCAGCAGGAAGTCCTGTTTCAGCAGGCGCCAGGTGGCGTAGTTCACCTCCGACTGGCGCAGCGGCTTCTCGACCAGATCCTGCTCGGCCAGGGTGCGGAACGCCCCCGAACGATTGAGGTCGGCGCGCACCACGGCGGCGATGTCGGTGTCGGGCGGTGCCACCGCGCCGAGGTACTCCATGCCGACCACGGCCACCGGCAGGGCCGCGGCACTGCCCTCTTCGATGTCGATCTGCAGTCGGTCGTTCTGCGCCGACGCCGGCGCTGCGAGGGCCAGCGCAAGCAGCGCCAGACTGGATAGGAACAGCCAGATTCTCATCAACGACACCTCTCGATGGGATAGCAGAACTGGAAATCGATTTCGCGCTTGAACACTGATTCGAAGCCGCGGTACGGCAGCGGATTGCTCTTCATCACCGCGGCTTCCAACGAACGCTTGGTCAACTCGTCGGCGGGACAGGGGTTCAGGATGTTGACGTTGATGACCTCGCCGCCGGGAATCTGCACGATGCGCACCGAACACTGGACCGACGTTACTGACTCGGGCCTGAGCCAATTCTGAGTGACGATCTGCTTGATCGCGAGCGCGTAGCGCCCCGCCAGCGAGTCGTCCTTGCCCTGGTTGCCGAGCTTGTCGGCCGGCGGCGCGGGCGTGGTCGGCGCGCGTTCGGCGGTGGGCTGACGACGGTCTGCAATCTGCTTGAGCTTTTCTTCCTCGAGCTTGCGTTTGCGCTCGGCCTCTTCACGCAGCTTGCGGATCTCGGCGAGCTGCTGCTCGCGTTCGAGCTGCTGCTTGCGCAGGCGCTCCTTGCGCTCGACCTCTTCCTGCTTTTGCTGGTCGAGCAACACCTGCTCCTGCCGGCGCCGTTCCTGTTCTTCGCGTTTCGCTTTCTCTTCAGCCTGCTGCTGGGCCAGCCGAGCGGCCTTTTCGGTTTCGCGCGTGTCAGGCTGCTGCACCGGCGCCTGTGGCGTCGGCTGCGGCGGCGTCTCGGCCTTCTGCGGTGCGGGCGTGGGCTTGGGCTGCGGCTTGGGTGCTTCAGGCGTGGGCTGCGGTGGCCGGCGCGGCGCATCGGGTGGGCGCGCAGGCAGCGGCTGCGACGTGACCAGGGTCGCCTCGATCACGCTGCCGGCAACCGACAGCGGCGCCTCGGTGCGCGTCCAGAACAGACCGATCGCGATCACCGCCACGCACAGCAGATGGATGAGCAACGAGAGCGCAAGCGCGCGCAGATTGCCGGCGGATTCGGACATCGGGCGGGTGACTACCTGGCCGGCTTCGACGCATCGCCGGGCGCGCTCATCAGCCCGACCTTGGCGACACCGGCCTGCTGCATCAGCACCATGCCGTGGTAGATGGTGCCGTACTCGACGCGACGGTCGCCGGCCACCAGCACCGGCACGTTCGGATTCTGCCGCACAAAGGCGCCGACCTTGGCCATCAGCGCCTGTTCGTCGATCTCTTCGGGCGGAGCGCCCTGCAGGGTGAGGAAGTAGCGACCGTCTTCAGTGACTTCGACGATCACCGGATCCTTCTGCTGCTCGATCGGCTTGGCATTCGACTGCGGCAGCTCGATATCGACGCCGAGATTGAGCAGCGGCGCGGTGACCATGAAGATGATCAGCAGCACGAGCATGACGTCGATGTAGGGCACGACGTTGATCTCGGCCTTGAGCTTGCGACGCTTGCGATGGCGTCCGGAAAAGCTGGCTGACATGGCGATGACTCGTACCTTGCGGCGATGTCCCGGTGGATGCTGCTTCGAACCGGTACAACGCAGCCTTAGCGGAAAAAGGGTTGATTCAGGGAGACGGCCGGATCAGTCGTCGATATGCGCCTGACGCTGCAGGATCGAGCTGAATTCCTCGGCGAAGGCCTCGTAGCGCACGTTCAGACGATCCACCCGCGTCGAGTAGCGGTTGTACGCCCACACTGCGGGGATCGCCGCGAACAGACCCATGGCGGTGGCGATCAGCGCCTCGGAAATGCCCGGCGCCACGGTGGCGATCGTCGCCTCCTTGACGTTGGCCAGGCCCTGGAAGCTGATCATGATGCCCCACACCGTGCCGAACAGGCCGACGTAGGGGCTGATCGAGCCGACGTTGGCGAGAAACTCGAGGTTGTGTTCGAGGCCATCGACTTCGCGTGCCAGTTCGGCACGCATCGCGCGCTGCGCACCTTCGAGCTGGGTGCGCGCGTCGACGCCGCGCTTCTGGCGCAGGCGGGCGAACTCGCGAAAACCAGCCTCGAAGATGGCCTCGATGCCGGAGATTTCGCGATCCTTTTCGGTGGCGTCGCGGAACAGCGCGGCGAGATCGGCACCCGACCAGAAGCGCTCCTCGAAGGTGTCGGCCGACGAGCGTGCCGCATCGAGCACCGACTTCTTGCGGAAGATGATCATCCACGAGGCGATCGAGCCGAGCACCAGCAGACCCATCACGATCTGCACCGGCAGCGAGGCATGCAGGATCAGGTTGAACAGGTCGAGGTTGTGCCCGACCACCGCAGGCGCTGCGCCGGCGGCCGGCGCTGCAAGTTCGGCGGGCAACGACTCGGTCGGCAACGACTCCGCGGCCTGGGCCAACGCCAACGTCGGCAGGCAGCTGGCGACGATGCCGCTGACACCGCGGGTGAGCGGCGAGCGGGCAAGAAACGAGCGGACACGCATGCTGGGTCTCCTGGAACTATCTGTTGCGTCGGACCGCCGCACGGCGTCGGCCCCTGGGTTCGGGTGGATCGGTTGGCACCTGCCGAAGGAACGCTGCATCAGTCGGCGGCCCCCTGGCTGGCGGAAAGGAACACCTGCTTCAACGCGTCGGACAACGCCACCGGGCGAAAGGCCGAGGCCGATAGACTGGCCGCCTTGACCTCGGCGGTCACCAGCACGACCCCGTCGGCGCATCGTCGGATCGACTGCACGAACTGCAAACTCGCCCCGCCGACCCGCACCGACTCCACCCGCACGTCCAACTCATCATCGAGTTGCGCCGGCGCGCGAAAATCGATCTGCATGCCGCGAATCGCGAATATGCGGTCTTCCTCAGCCTTCAAGCGAGCCTGCTCGACGCCCAGCGCGCGCAGCCATTCGGTGCGCGCGCGCTCCAGAAAGGCCACGTACTGCGCGTGATAGACCACACCGCCGCCGTCGGTATCTTCCCAGTAAACGCGCACACGATGGGAGAATGGCAGCGCCGCGCGGAACGAGTCGTTCACGATCCAGTCGGCTCCGCCGCGTCGAACAGGTCGTCCGCACGCCCCTTCGGCAGCTTCAGCCCGAGATGGCGATAGGCCTTCGATGACGCCATGCGTCCGCGCGCGGTGCGAATGAGGAAGCCCTGCTGGATGAGAAAGGGCTCGATCACGTCTTCCAGCGTGCCACGCTCTTCGGACAGTCCGGCAGCCAGCGATTCGACGCCAACAGGGCCGCCATCGAAATTCTCGATGATGGCGCGCAACAGACGACGATCGAGTTCGTCAAAGCCCTGCGGATCGACCTTGAGCATGTCCATCGCCGCATCGGCGACGTCGCGCGAGATCACCCCATCGGCCTTGACCTGGGCGAAGTCGCGCGCACGTCGCAGCAGCCGGTTGGCGATACGCGGGGTGCCGCGTGAGCGGGTGGCGATTTCCGCCGCACCTTCGGGGTCGCAGTGGATGCCGAGGATCTGCGCCGAGCGGCGCACGATCGCGGTGAGCTCGGAGGGCGTGTAGAACTCCAGCCGCTGCACGATGCCGAAACGGTCGCGCAGCGGCCCGGTCAGCAATCCGGCGCGGGTGGTAGCACCGATCAGGGTGAAGGGCGGCAGGTCGAGCTTGATCGAACGCGCGGCCGGACCCTCACCGATCATGATGTCGATCTGGAAGTCTTCCATCGCCGGGTACAGCACTTCTTCGACGACCGGCGAGAGGCGATGGATCTCATCGACGAACAGCACGTCGTGCGGCTGCAGGTTGGTCAGCAGCGCGGCAAGATCACCCGCGCGCTCGATCACCGGCCCCGAGGTCTGCCGCAGCTGCACGCCCATTTCGTTGGCGATGACGTGCGACAGCGTGGTCTTGCCGAGGCCGGGCGGACCAAAGATCAGTACGTGATCCAGCGCTTCGCTGCGACGTTTCGCCGCCTCGATGTAGATCTTCATCTGCTCGCGCACCGGCTCCTGGCCCAGGTACTCGTCCAGGCGACGCGGACGAATCGACGCCTCGAGCTGTTCCTCGTCGAGTTCGGCGGCGGCGGAGATGATGCGGTCGGTCATCGGCAAGCGGGAAGAGTGGATGAGGGGTGGGCAGTCGGGCGTTCGGAATTCGGATTTCGGTGGTCTGTACTCGGCGTCCGGGATGCGGGGGGCTTCATCCGAGCGCGGAAGGCCCGGAGGCCCAGAGCACGTTTCCCCCAGGCCTTCGAAGGAGTCGTGACCCGCGCCCGGTCATCCCGGCGAGAATCGGGATCCATCTCGTTCCTGAGTCGAGACGGGATTCGGTCCACGCCGGAAGGCCTCGGGAGACCAAGCCCGCGCCGACTGCGCAGCCTACCGGAACCACCGCCTCAGGTCTTCAACGCCGACTTGAGGGCGTGGCGGATCAGGCCTTCGGAGTCGGCGCCCGAGGGTGCGTCGCGCAGCAGGCGAGAAATCTCTGCCGGCTTGTAGCCCAGCTGCTGCAGCGCCACGGACGCCTCGGTGACCGGGTCCTGCGGCACTCCGCCTGCGCGCAGCGCCGCGCCGGCCTGGGCGAAGTCGGAGGCGCGATCGCGCAGCTCGACGACGATGCGCTCGGCGGTCTTCTTGCCGATGCCCGGAATGCGGGTCAGCGCGCTGACGTCGCTGGCGGCGACCAGCCGGGAGAATTCACCGACGCTCACGCCGGAGAGAATCGCCAGCGCGATCTTGGCGCCGATACCTGAGACTTTCTGCACGTCGCGAAACAGCCGTCGCTCGGCCTCGGTGAGAAAGCCGTACAGCGCGACCGAATCTTCCTTCACCGCATAGTGGGTGAACAGCACCACCTCGCGGCCCATCTCGGGCAGATCGTAAATGGTGCTCATCGGCGCTTCGAGCTCATAGCCGACGCCACCGACGTCGATCATCAGCCAGGGCGGCTGTTTGTAGGCGAGCACGCCCTTGAGTCGACCGATCATGCTGCCTCCCGCTGTACGCCTGCCGTCATCGCCATCCTCTTCGTCGCATCAGGGCCGCCGCCGGCAGCCCGGTTCGTTGCGCCAGCACGCGGCCGTGTCCATGGGTGATCGCCACCGCCAGCGCATCGGCGGCGTCGGATTGCAGCTTGCCCGAGAGCCCGAGCAGCACGCCGACCATATGCTGCACTTGGGACTTTTCCGCCACACCGCGCCCGACCACGGCGTTCTTGATCTGCATCGGCGAGTACTCGAGGACCGGCAGGTCGTGCAGCACGGCCGCGCAGATTGCCGCGCCGCGCGCCTGACCGAGCTTCAGCGCCGAATCGGGATTCTTGGCCAGAAACACCCGCTCGATCGCCACCTCGGTCGGGCGATGGGCGCGGATGAGCGCGTCCACGCCCTCGAAGATGGCCTTCAGCCGCTGCGGAAAACTCTCCGCATCGAGCACCTTGAGCGCATCGTGGTAGACATGCTGGCAGCGCCCGCTGGCGTCGGCATCGACCACCCCGACGCCGGTGCGCTGGGAACCGGGATCGATGCCAAGAATCCGGATCATCGGATACCGCCGATGCGCGGCAGCGAAGGCACGTACTCCAGCGCCACCGCCGTGTCGTTTCGCGAAGGTGATGCCGCACGCGCAGCGCGCGACGGCGACGGCGACGGCGACGGCGACGGCGACGGCGACAGCCATACTGCGCCGGCATCCGCAGCACAGCGCCGCATCGCCGTCTCCAACAACCCGCCCGGCCGGGCGCAGCGATGGCCCAGCGCGTGCCGACCACGTCGTCGCGCGGCGACCCACAGCAGAATTCTACTCATACGCTTCCGCCGGCAGATCGGCATTCGAATAGACGTTCTGCACGTCGTCGAGATCGTCGAGTTTCTCCAGCAGCTGCGCGACCTGCTGCGCGGTGTCGCCGTCCACCGCCACGTCGTTGTCCGCTCGCCAGGTCAGCTCGGCGTCATCGGCCGCGCAACCTGCGGCCTCCATCGCGTCCTTCACCGACTGATACTCCTCGGCCGAGGTCAGCACTTCGATGGACCCGTCCTGGTCGTTGACGACGATGTCTTCGGCGCCCCCCTCGATGGCGGCCTCACTGACCTGCGCTTCGTCGGCGCCCGGCGCGAAACTGAGCACGCCCAGACGACGGAACATGAAAGCAACCGAACCTTCGGTGCCGAGATTGCCGCCGTGGCGGGTGAAGGCGTGACGCACGTCGGCGACGGTGCGCTGGCGATTGTCGGTCATGCAGTCGACGATCACCGCGACGCCGCCGGGCGCATAGCCCTCGTAGCGCAGTTCCTCGTAGCTGACGCCTTCCAGCTCGCCGATCGCCTTCTTGATCGCCCGCTCGATGTTGTCCTTGGGCATCGACGCGGCCACGGCCTTGTCGACGGCCAGGCGCAGGCGCGGATTGCCGGCGATATCGCCGCCGCCCTGTCGCGCCGCGACCGTGATCTCGCGCACCAGCTTGGTGAATATCCTGCCGCGCACCGCGTCCTGCTTGCCCTTGCGGTGCTGGATGTTGGCCCATTTGGAATGACCGGCCATGAATTCGAAAACGCCTTGCCTGCAAACCGCAGCATTATAGGTCGCGGCGTCGTGCACGGGCTTTCTGTGGCTGCCAGGCCGCTTGCAGGCGGTGTCTGCCGTGATGGGAATCGGGCGCGGCGCGGACGGGCGTAGTCGGATTGGGGCGCGTGCGGAGCAATGCTCGAACAGAGCGATGCTCGAACGGGGCCGGGCTCGATCGGAGCTGGCCTCGATCGGAGCCGCGCTCAGACGGAGCCGGGCGCGAAGCGCCTGCCCTAGCCGGCGGTCGCGTCCGGAGCGGCAGCGCGCGTCGGCGCTTCGCCTGCGGGGGTCCGAGCCCGGCGCGAACGCCGACCGGCCGCAACGTGGCAGGCCAGCGCAACCGGCAGGCTCACACCGATGGCGAAGTGCAGATTGCCGATCCAGGGTCGCAGCGTGTCGCCGGCAGCGTAGTAGAGCACCCAGCCGGAGATCGCCATCAAGGCAGTGATGCTCACCAGCGAGATGCCGAGACGCCGCGACCGCCGGCTGCGCCAAGCCGCCGGGACGTGGTTGGTCCACAGCGCCCCCAGCGCAAGCAGCATCAGAAACGCGCAAGCGCCGTGTGCGGCCAGTACCGACGCCTGCATCGGGTGTTTCTGCGGCCCGAACTCGCCTTCGACTTCCACGAAACGGCTGAGCACGAAGAACGTCGTGCCGGTGAGCCAACTGCTCGCCAGCACCCCGTAGATGGTGCGGCGCAGCCATCGCGGCATCAGCATGCGGACGAGCGGCATCAGCGAAGACCCGTCGTGCTGGCCATACGGGCCGAACCCAGTTCTTGTGCGGGCTCATGCTGCGCACGCCAGCACTGCACGCCTCCCGCGGCGTCGATGCGCAGCAGTGCGCGCGCTCCGGCACGCCAAAGATCATCGCGGTCGAGCCCGAGCATCGCCGCCTTGGTCAACGCATCGGCAGTCATGGCGTCGTCGGCGAAGACGCTGTAGCTGGCCGCTTCATCTCCTGTCTGTCCGGAGCGCGGATCGACCAGGACTCCGAGCTGTGCGCCGGGTGCGGCCACGCTGGTGGCCACCGCCGACGCCCACATCCGCGACGCTGCGCAGGCATCCAGCCCGGGACCGCGAAGGTCGACGGACACGCTGCGCCATTCGGTCATGCGCAAGTCGCCGCCCAGGTTCACCGTGGCCGACACGCCTTCAGGCACCCGCGCGATGACGCGGTCCACCGCGTAGCCCTTGGCGATGCCGCCGAGATCCAGCAACGCCGCGCGGCCGACGTGCAGGCGGTTGCCCTGCACCGCCAGATCGCGCCAGCTCGCGCCCGGTGCCACCGTCCCGACATGCGCCGGCAGATGGCCCAAGGCAACCAGATCGGACGCCACGCACATGTCGAACCGGCCTGCCGTGGCCGCGCTGAAGCGCAGGGCCTGGCGAAGCAACGCGGCGGTTTCGTCGTCGAGATCAGCCGGCAGCGCGGCGGCGGCGCGGCGGTTCAGCGCACTCAATGCGCTGTCGCAGCGATGGAAACTGAACTTGGCGTCGAGGCGATCGAGCTCGGCGAACAGGGTCTGGCTCAGCGCGAGCAATTCACTGCGCGGCAGGTCGGCCGTCAGCGTCAGCTCGGCGTAGCTGCCCATCAGCGGGCGACAGCGACGCACGCACTGGGCGCTGCTTCCGACTCGAGCGGGCGCGACGCAGCTCATGGCCTAGCGCTTCGACAACACCTCGGCCCAGGTGGCGTTCAGCCGATTGACTCCCTGGGTGACGTGCTGGCAGGACAGCGTGGCGCCGGAGATGTTGTGGATCTGCTCGTCGAGTTCGAGCCGCTGGCTGTGGTCGCGCCCGTGAAACTGCGCGCGCCACTTCGGATGGCGGATCTCCGCGCCGTACGACTCCCGATAGGTCAGCACTTCGACGCCCGCGACGCGACCCTGCGCGTCATAGCCGACGGCGATGTCGATGAACTCGTGCTTGCCGATCACCTGGTCGACCACCAACCATTCGCCCTGGCTGCTGCGCCAGGCCTGCATGGTGAGATTCCGCACCCGCACACCCGACAGCGACTTGATCCGCGCCGCCTGATCCTTGCTCAGGGTCACTTCGGTCGGCACGAACTGGCCACCGGGAAAAATCAGTTCGCGCGCTTCGTCCGCGCTCAGAAAGGTTTCGGCGCGCAGCGGCGGACAAAACCACAGCAGCGGGCCGGCACCGAGCGCGGCCAGCACGTCTCGACGCTGCACCCGCCGTTTCGCCGGGCCTGCCACGGGCATGCCGCGATCGTGGTCGCTGTTACTCAAATTCGAAGCCCACGGTCAGGCCGATGTGTCGGCGCTCGTGCTCATCCCAGTTGCGATGGTCGCGACTGTAGGAGAACGGTGACCCGCCGCCGCGGATCTGCCAGAGGATGCCCCCGGTCACCCACCATTCGCGCGACGCGTAGTGCAGCGTCGGGCCGAAGTAGTTGCCGCGCTGATGCTGCGAGCCAACGCGGAAATCGGTGAGGTCGAAGCTCGATCGATCCAGCTCGGGATTGAACTCGCCGTCTTCCTGCGGGTTGAGATAGTCGGACTGGTGGCGGAACTCCAGCCCCACGTTCCAGTTCGGCCTGAAGCGGTAGCTCACGCCGGCGGCAAAATCGAAGGCGATTTCCTCTTCCAGCACGCCGGGCGACTTGCGACGCTCGAACTCGATCTTCGGCGACAGCGCGAAGATGAGCGTGTTCTCGAGGAAGTTCTTCTGCAGATAGGTCTGCACGACGAACGAGTCCTGGTCGATGTCGGCACCGTCGAGCCGATAGCGGCTGCGGTGTTCGAAGGTGAACGAGAACGCCAGGCCGACAGGATCCTTGTACGTGCTCAGCACGTTGTACTTGGCGCCGAGTTCGAAGCCCGCGAACTGGGTGTCGCGGAAGCGCCCGCCCTCACCGCCCTGCGAATCGAACATCGGCTGCAAGTCCGGATCGAGCACCGAGTAATCGTGGTCGAACACCAGCGCCTCGGCCATCAGGGTCAGCCGCGAGGTCAGGCCGTACTCGGCTTCAAAGCGGATGTCGTGGAACGCGTAGTCGCCGGAGTTCTTGCCGGTTCGGAACACATCACTCACCTTCAGCTCGACCGCCCCTTCGGGCATGGTGTCCGCGCTGCGGGTGTAGATCCACAGGTTCTCGTCGGCCTGAGCAGGATTCGCCGTGAGCAGCCATGCACCGAGCAGGGCATGCGGCAGGACGCGAAGGGGCAAGGGCAGGTTTCGATCTGGGCTCATGATCTTCGTCACGTTGGGGGACAGGGGCTGCACCGGGGCGGCGCGCAGGACGGCAGGCATGGCCACGACCGGCGACTGGCGCGTTTCCCAGCACGCGGCGCACACCAGAGCGCTCCTTCAGACGCGCCTGGTGTTGCAAACACGAATAATTGTCGTTTGAGCATTGACTATCGTCAAGTTGCCCGCTGGGCTGCGGTGCAGCAGGCGCGCAGCGCGCGCGTCGCCGGAGCAACGCGCCACGGACCCGACTGTGCCGGCGAAGGCGGCACCACGCCCGGTGCAGCGAGGTTGTCTTGAACTATGGAAGGCGCGTCGGATCGGCGCTGCTGAAGCGATCGTCGCCGCGACCCGAATCATCGCGACGGCGGACCCGGTACGTGCTCGGCCTCGGAAGCAGCTACGAGTCGCGCGCTCAGTGGGCTCACCCGGGACGGACTCGGTGCAGGCTTTCGCTGCCCCGCCTACCCGCGATCGTCGGCGGCAAATCTGCCGTGACGCAGAAACTGTGCGGTCTGCGCCGCCACCGCGCGCGAGAACATCGTGCCGGAGTGGCTCAGCGGCAGCACGAGATGACCGGCCAGGCGATCACTGCGGGTCTCGGCGACGGCAACGCTGCCATCGTGCGGACCATCGAAGCGGGCGAACCAGGCGCCCGCACCCACGGGCTTGTCGCCGGCGATCATGCCGACTTCCCGATCGCCAGGCACTTGAACACCCTGTTCCAGCAGGGCGCGGCTGCGTCCGGCCAGCCATGGCAGATGAACGTCGCGCAGCCGGGCGGCTGCCTGGCTGCCGTTGATCGGTGAGCCGATGCACACGACGCGCCCGGCAGGCAAGTCGCGCTCGACGGCGAACAGGGCGAGCGCGGTGACGCCGCCCAGACTGTGGCCGACCAGATGCACCGGGCCCGGCGCCCGCGCCCGCATCCAGCTGGCCAGCCGGGCGAGCGACTGCCCAGGCTCGGCCCAAAGCGTTGCGTAGGGAAACAGATCGACGTCGAAGCCTGACGCACGTAATCGACGCGCCAGCGGCCAGAGTGCCGGTCGGCGCATCCACAGTCCGTGCAGCAGGATGACGCGTTCGCGCGAGGGTGCTTCGCGGAGATCGGGGTTCACGTCAATCTCCACACCGTACAGGCACCATCGTCGGCAACAGCCTGGCCACCCGGTTACCCCAGGTCGCGCGCACTGCGCACGACTGCGGAGCGCGGTTCACCCCGCTGTGCCGCACGCCCCATGGTCAGGCCGTCGGTCCCTCGACGCGTGTGGCGATATGCAGCTCGGCCAACTGGGCGTCGGGAATCGCGGACGGCGCGTCGGTGAGCAGGCACTGCGCCGAGGCCGTCTTCGGGAACGCGATCACGTCGCGGATGGACTCGGTGCCCGCCATCAGCGCGGCGATGCGATCGATGCCGAACGCGATACCGCCGTGCGGCGGCGCGCCATGCTTCAGCGCATCGAGCAGGAAGCCGAACTTGTTCTGGGCTTCCTCGGCACCGATGCCGAGCAGTTCGAATACCGCGCTCTGCATGTCGGGGCGGTGGATACGGATCGAACCCCCGCCGATTTCGTTGCCGTTGAGCACCATGTCGTAGCCGCGCGAGACCGCGGTGCGCGCGTTCGCACGCAGGTCGGCGATGTCATCGACCGAGGGCGCGGTGAACGGATGATGCAGCGCCACATAACGCTGCGCTTCATCGTCGTACTCGAACATCGGAAAGTCGGTGACCCACAGCGGGCACCAGGCGTTCGCCACGCGACCCAGATCGCGGCCCAGCTTCAGGCGCAGCGCGCCCATGAAGTCGCACACGGTCTTGTACAGGCCGGCGCCGAACAGGATGAGGTCGCCGCTCTGCGCACCCACGGCGTCGAGCACCGCAGCGAGCGTCGCGTCATCAAGGAACTTCGCGATCGGCGAATTCACGCCCTCGCGGCCCTTGGCGCGATCGTCCACCTTCATCCAGGCCACGCCCTTGGCGCCGTACTTGGCGGCATAGGCGCCGGCATCATCGATCTGCTTGCGGCTCATCGAAGCCGCTTCGGGCAGGCGCAGCGCCGCGACCCGGCCGTCGGCGTGGTTGGCCCACTCGCTGAACACCTTGAACTCGCAACCCTTCACCGCCTCGGCGATGTCGACCAGTTCGAGGTCGATGCGCAGGTCGGGCTTGTCCGAGCCGTAGCGACGCATCGCCTCGGCGTAGGGAAGGCGCGGAAACGGACTGGCCAGTTCGACGCCCTGCACCTCGCGAAACACGTGGCGGATCAGGTCTTCGACGAAGTCCTGCACGTCGCGCTCGGAGACGAAGGCAAACTCCATGTCGAGCTGGGTGAACTCGGGCTGGCGATCGGCGCGCAAGTCTTCATCGCGGAAACAGCGCGCGATCTGATAGTAGCGATCGAAGCCGGCCACCATGAGCAGCTGCTTGAACAGCTGCGGCGACTGCGGCAGCGCAAAGAACTCGCCCGGATGCACGCGTGAAGGCACCAGGTAGTCGCGGGCACCTTCGGGCGTCGCCTTGGTCAGGATCGGCGTTTCCAGATCCTGGAAACCGGCGGCGTCGAGATAGCTGCGCAGCGCGCGCACCAGCGCGGTGCGACGACGCATCATCCGCTGCATCTCCGGCCGGCGCAGGTCGAGGTGGCGATACTTCAGACGCACGTCCTCGCCCGGATTCTCGTGGCTGTAGAACGGCAGGCTGTCGGCGCGGTTGAGAATCTCGATCCGCTCGGCCAGCACTTCCACCTTGCCGGTGCGGATCTTGTCGTTGACGCTGTGCCGCGCACGCACCGTCCCGGTCACCCGCAGACAGAACTCGTAGCCCACGTCGGCCGCAGTGGCATAGGCGGGGTTGTCCGGCTCGGCCACGATCTGCACGATGCCTTCGTGATCGCGCAGATCGATGAAGCAGACACCGCCAAGGTTGCGGGCGACATCGGCCCAGCCGCACAGGGTGACGGTCTGACCGATCAGGGCCTCGTCGACGAGACCGCAGAAATGGGTACGCATGGGGAAACTCCGGAGGTCCGGCGCGACGCCGGAAAGCCCACCATTGTACGAAGGAGTGCTGCGGTGCGGCAAAGCGCCCGGCCCGAGCCGGTACGCACCCTGCCCGTCTGAACAGGCAGTCAGGCATGGTTTCCTTCGTTCAGCTGCAGGAATTAAGCTTGGCCCGACCCCCGGAACCGGAGTGTGCGACATGCCTGCGTCTCGGATCGGCATTCTGCTTGGCCTTGCAACCTTCATCCTGGTCGCGCTGTGCGTGACCACCCCGACCACGGCGTGGGCGCAGGGCAAGGCCTACGCGCCCCAGGACCTGCGTCAGCTCACCGTGCGCGAGCGCGTTCGCGTCATCGAGCGCGAGTACGCCGACCAGTCCGGCGGGCGCGCTATCCCCGACGACCAGCTCGAGTTCTATCTCGACCAGATCGACTCGGGCTGGGCGTTCCGCGACATCCAGAACGACATCGCGCAGTCGTTGCGCGGGTCGAACTGGCGGCCGCCCAACAACGGCTGGCGCGCGCGCTACGTCACCTGTTCGTCGGTCAACAAACGCTACACCGAATGCCTGGCGCCGTTCCGCAGCCGGCCGGTGCTGCGTGAGCAGCTGTCGAGCGCAAGCTGCATCGAGAACCGCACCTGGGGCTGGAAGCAGGGCGCGGTCTGGGTCGATGCCGGCTGTCGCGGCCGATTCGCCGAGGGCGGTGGCGGTGGTCCCGGCCATGGCGGCGGGCATGGTGCCGGCGGTCCCGGCTACGGCGGACCGGGTTACGGCAGCGGCTCGGGATCGGAAGTCATCTGCGAGAGCCAGAACAATCGGCGTCAGCGCTGCGCCACCGGGTTCCGCGCACCCGCCATGCTGGTTCAGCAGCTTTCCGATTCGGCGTGCATCGAAGGCCGCACCTGGGGCTCGTCACCCGGTGAAGTCTGGGTCGACAACGGATGCCGCGGCCGTTTCGCACCGTCGCGCAACGGTGGCCTGCCCGGCAACGGCTACGGCGGCGGTTCGAGCTACTCGGTCACCTGCATCAGCGAGGACGACCGCTACCGCACTTGTGCGTGGCAGGAGCGCTATGGCTACCCGGTGCTGATCGAGCAGATCTCCCGCACCGCCTGCGTGGAAGGGCGCACCTGGGGCTATCGCCGCGGCGAAATCTGGGTCGACCAGGGCTGCCGAGCGCGCTTCGGCACGCGCTGAGTTCATGCATGGGATGGTCCGGCGCGCTCAGGGCGCCGGACGCCCCTGTCTCCGAGGCATCGTTTCGCCGGCCTCGGAGCCGGTGTTTCGTCGGGTTGCTGGGCTCGTGTCAGGGCGCTGATCGAGCCGCTTTCGCGCGGACGCCTGAGCCTGCGTATCAGTCGGTCGAGGCGGCGGGCTTGGGCTTGCTCTCGGCTGCCGGAGCGCTGGACGGCGCGGCCGCAGGCTTGGCGGTCTCGGCTTTGGCATCCGGCTTGGACTCGGTCTTGGCGCTGTCGGAGGGCTTGGCCGCGTCCGACTCGCCGGCGAGATTGCGTTTCTTGTCGCCGTCCTTCTTGAAGTCGGTCTCGTACCAGCCGCTGCCGGCCAGGCGAAACGCCGGCGCCGTCAGCTGGCGGCGAATGCTCTCGGCCTGGCAGGACGGGCAGGTGGTCGGATCGGGATCGGACAGCTTCTGCAGGCGGTCGAACTGATGTCCGCATTGGGTGCATTCGAATCCGTAAATGGGCATGAGGCCTTCCTGCTCGTTCGTTCGATACCTTGGAAGCGTCCAGCCGGAAGTCCGGCGCGCCCCATCCATCCGGACAGCAGATGGCGTCGGCGCGACGGTCTTTCAAGAGTGGGCCCGGCGCTGCTTCGGGTGGCGTGTCCGCACAGCCCGGATCATGCAGCACGCGCGATCCCGCGGCCTACGCTGCGGTCGACCGTGCGCGATCGGCCCTGACGCACTACACTTCGGGTCCCCTTGGCCCGGGACCTGGCCTGCGCACTGAACAGGCGGGTTCGTGGCGGCATCCGGCTCGGCGATGGACGCAGGCTTTCCGCCGCATCCTCGCCTTCAGGCCCGCTGCTGCTTCGAGGCCGATGGGGTCGACTGCAAGTCGAACGACAAGTTCAAGTCTCATCATGTCCGACTCTTAACCAAGAGGTTGTCGATGCTGAAGAAGATTCTGATCGCTGTCGCTGCTGTCATCGGCCTGCTGGTGATCGGCGCTTACCTGTTGCCACGCCATGTGAAGGTCGAACGATCGATCGTCATCGATCGCCCCGCCTCGCAGGTGTTCACCATGCTCGACGGTTTCAGCCGCTTCAACGAGTGGTCGCCGTGGTTTCCCAAGGACCCGAACGCGACCTACACCCGCAGCGGGCCCGAATTCGGCGTGGGCGCCGCGCATGCCTGGGAAGGCAACGACGACGTCGGCAAGGGCCGCAGCACCATCACCGCCTCGAAACCGTTCGAACGCATCGACGTCAAGCTCGAATTCGAAGGCATGGACCCGGCCGACTACGCCTATGTCCTCAGCCCGGAAGGCGACGGCACCCAGGTCACCTGGACGATGCAGGCCGACATGGGCAACAACCCGATCGGACGCTGGATGGGCCTGATGATGGATGGCTGGGTCGGTCACGACTACGAGACCGGGCTCGCCTCGCTGAAGAAGCTGATCGAGAGCTTTCCCGACGCCGACTTCGCCGGCCTCGACATCAGCATCGTCGAGCGCGAGGCGCGCCCGGCGTTGCTGATCGAGCAGACTGCGTCGACCGACGCCGAATCGATCGGCAAGGCCTACGGCGAGGCCTACGGCCAGCTGATGACCTACACCACCCGGCACAAGCTCGACGTACCCGACGCGCCCTTCGGCATCGAGCACGCCGCCGACCCGGACACCTACAAGTTCTCGGCCGGACTGTTCGTCAACGGCGACGTCGGCGAGCCCGAGGCACCGATCCAGTCAGTGCAGACCCGGGCCGGGCGTGTGCTGCGCACCATCCACACGGGCTCGTACGAGCGCCTCGGCGACACGCTGCTGAAGCTCGACGCCTACGTCGCCGTGCACAAGCTCGAGCGTGACGGCGACGTCATGTTCATCTGGGTCGACGATCCGACCCAGGTGGCGCCCGAGGCACTGCGCACCGAGGTACTGCTGCCGATCCGCTGAACGGACCGGGCCACTCAGTCCGGCAGATGCCCGTCGGCGAACCCGGCGCCGAAACGACGGCGCCGGTCGACGCTGAGTTCCAGCACATCGGGGCGCGCATAGTGGCCGAACGGATCGAAGCTCTGCCGTTCGGCGCGCACCTGCTGCAGGTCGATCTCCGCGAGCAGCAGCTGCTCCCGATCCACACAGGGCGACGCCAACCACTGACCGTCCGGGCCGGCGATGCAACTTCCGCCGTTGGCCATGACCGCAGGCAGAGCGGCGCGCAGGCGATCGTGTTCGGGAAGATCCGCAGGCAGCTCTTCGGCGCGTAGCAGTCCACTGACCGACATCACCACGCTGCGGCCTTCTCGCGCGAGAAACGGCGTGATCTGCTCGGTATTGCGTGCGCTGCCCGGCCACAGGGCCACGTGCAGGTTCTCGCCCTGGGCGTACATCGCCGAGCGCGCCAGCGGCATCCAGTTCTCCCAGCAGTTCAACGCCCCGACCCGCCATCCGCGCCAGTCGTGCACCTGCAGACCATGGCCATCGCCCGGCGTCCACACCAGCCGCTCTTCGTGGGTCGGCATCAGCTTGCGGTGGACGGAGCGGACCGTGCCGCCGTCGTCGATCTGCACCGCCGTGCAGAACACGCTCTGCCCGCGCCTACGGTCGCGCTCGATGATGCCGAGCGTGACCCAGATGGCGTGCTCCGCGGCCGCCGCGCACAGCGGACGAAGATCGCCCGCCTCGATGTCGACCGCTTGGTCCACGTAGTGGGCGAACCAGGTTTTCTGCAGCGCCGACTCGAAGCGTGCGCCGTCGGTATGCTCGACCCAGAATGGGTAGCCCGGCAGCAAGGCCTCGCCGAACGCCACCAGCTGGGCGCCCTCGCCCGCCGCGCGGCCGATCCATTCGACGATCTTCGCCGTGGTCGCGGCACGGTCCAGCCAGACCGGTGCGATCTGGGCGGCAGCGATGCGTAGGGTCGAATGTGTCATGGAGCGCTCCTGATCATGCCGGCCGACATTGTCGACGACGCGTGGCCCGGTGTCGTCAAGGTCCCGGCGCCCATCACCCAACCGTGTCGTGCACGGGTGCGCGCCGGCCTTCGCCGCGATGCGAGCGGGCCCGGGCCAGGGCAGGGCCATCACGCTTTGCTCGGGCCGCCGTGCCGTGCGGCGTCGATCGAGCACGCATCAGGCGTTTTGTGCGTGAAGAGGTGGGGTCGGGGATGAATCCCCTCCAACAAGTGGGCCGGGTCTGGGGATGGGGAAAGGGGCTCGCTCCCGCGGTTCCTTGGCTGTGCACGCGAACCCAAGGGTGCTCCTACAGTGCCTGGTAGCGCGTCCCGGATGTCGCACCGAAGCCACTGTAGGAGGGGATTCATCCCCGACCGATCCCACCTCGACCCATCCACCTCCACCGCGCAGGTCGTCCGCGGTGCATCGGTTAGCGCCTAGGCGCCCGCCTGCTCCAGCTCGTCGTGCAGGCCGAGCCAGGCTTCTTCCTGCTCCGACTGCTCGCGCTTGAGCACGCCGTGCCGGTGCATCGCCTCTTGTGCGGCGCGCACGTCGGCGGTGAAGAACTCGGGATCGAGCATCTGCTGGTCGATGCGGCCCAGCTCGACTTCGATCTCGGCCAGTCGCTTCTCGATGCCCTGGATGCGCTGACGCAGGGGTCGCAGCCGCTCGCGTTGCTCGGCGGCGTTGCGGCGACGGTCTTTCGCGCTCTCGGTCGAGATGCCCTCGTTCGCCGCGGGGGGAGCGACGCCCTTCGCGGCCGCCGCATCGGCATCGCGGTCGCGACTGCGCAACCAGGCTGCGTATTCATCGAGATCGCCATCAAAGGCCTGCACCGCGCCCCCCGCCACGCGCCAGAAACGATCGCAGGACATGCCGATCAGGTGCCGATCGTGGCTGACCAGCACCAGCGCGCCGTCGAACTCGGCGAGCGCCTCGGCCAAGGCTTCACGCATGTCCATGTCGAGATGGTTGGTGGGTTCGTCGAGCAGCAAGACGCTGGGCTTTTGCCAGGCGATCAGCGCCAACGCGAGTCGCGCACGCTCGCCGCCCGAGAATCCGTCGATCACCTCATAGGCGCGGTCGCCGGCGAAATTCCAACGACCGAGCCAGTTGCGCAGCAGCTGCTCGGCCACGCCGGGCGCCAATGACGCCAGATGCTGGATCGGCGATTCACCTTCGCGCAGCGACTCGACCGTGTGCTGGGCGAAGTAGCCGATACGGGCCGCGGGATGCGCCACACGTTCGCCCGCCAGCGCCGCCAGTTCGCCGACCAGGGTCTTCACCAGCGTCGACTTGCCGGCGCCGTTCGGCCCGAGCAGGGCCACGCGATCGCCGGGCTCCAGGCTGAAGCGCACGCCGGACAACACGCGATGCACGTCGCGCTCGCCGACGTAGCCGGCATCCACATCGTGCAAGCGCAGCAACGGACTGGGCAGTTCGGCGGGCGTCTCGAAGCTGAAACGGAACGGCGACTCGGCGCGCACTGCTTCGGTGCCGGCCAGCTTCTCCAGCCGTTTCACCCGCGACTGCGCCTGCTTCGCCTTGCTGGCCTTGGCGCGGAAGCGATCGACGAAACTCTGCAGATGCGCACGTTCGGCCTGCTCGCGCTCGAAGCTGATCTGCTGCTGGCGCAGCTGCTCGGCGCGCTGACGCTCGAAGCTGGTGTAGTCGCCCGAGTACAGCTTCGCCCGGCCATCGTGCAGATGCACGATGTGGTCGCAGACGCCATCGAGAAACTCGCGGTCATGCGAGATCAGGATCAGGGTGCCGGCGTAGCGCAGCAACCATTGCTCCAGCCACAGCACGGCGTCGAGATCGAGATGGTTGGTCGGTTCGTCGAGCAGCAGCAGCTCGCTGGGCGCCATCAACGCGCGGGCGAGGTTGAGGCGCACCCGCCAGCCGCCGGAGAAGCTCGCCACCGGATGCCGATGCACGCTCGACGCAAATCCCAGCCCGTGCAGCAGGCGCCCTGCCCTGGCCTCGGCGTCATAGCCGCCAAATTCATCGATGCGGTGGTGCGCCGCGGCCGCGGCTTCATGGTCGTCGCGGGCCAACGCCGCCGATTCCGCCGCGCGGGCGGCTGCGAGCTCGGCGTCACCACCGAGCACGTATTCCAGCGCCGGGTCGGGCAAGGCCGGGGTCTCCTGTGCGACGCTGGCGATGCGCAGCCCGCTGGGCCGCGACAGGTCACCCTGGTCGGCCTCCAGTTCGCCAGCGATCAGCGCGAACAGCGAACTCTTGCCCGAGCCGTTGCGTCCCACCAGCCCGATCCGCCAGCCCCGATGCAGGGTGAGGTCGACCTGGGACAGCAGCAGCCTGCCGCCGCGACGCAGCGCCATATTCTGAAAACCGATCATGCGCGCATTGTAAAGGTCGGGCTGGGCTTTCGACCGGACGAGACCCGTGGTCCCCGCTTCTGCATCCCGGCGGCGCGCGGCGTCCAGCAGCGCTGCTGGACGCCGCAACCGGACCAAAGCGCGAACGCCAGGACGGTGCGAGTCAGTCGGGATCCATCCCTGACCTGCACCCAAACGCGGCAGCGGGAGCACAGCCGTACGGGTGGCGCTTGCGCCGGCATGTCGATGCATTCCGTTTTGCCACTGGTTCGACCCGATCGAACCGGCCCCATCGAGCCAGCCCCATCGAGCCGGTCTCCATCGAGCCAGCTCCGATCGGGTCAGTTTCGATCGGACACTGTCCCATGAGAATCCGCGCCCGCTGTGCCAGACTGCGCGGCGTCGCCCCTGAGCTGGCCCACACGATGAGCGAATCCGATACGCCACTGACGATCCTGTCCGACATTGAGGCCCGCGTGCTGGGCTGCCTGATCGAGAAGGAGTCGACCACACCCGAGCAGTATCCGCTCACCGAGAACGCGGTCACCGTGGCATGCAACCAGAAGACCAGCCGTGACCCGGTGATGGACCTCAGCCCCGGCGAAGTCGGCCACGCCCTGCGCCAGCTCGAGCAGCGACGCCTGGTGCGCAGCGTGCACGGCAGTCGCGCGCAGCGCTACGAGCACCGCTTCGCCGAACACTACGGCGTCACCGCCGCCCAACAGGCCGTGCTGGCCCTGCTCCTGCTGCGCGGCCCGCAGACCCTCGGCGAACTGCTGCAGCGCAGCGACCGCCTGCACCGCTTCGCCGACACCGACGACGTGTCGCACCAGATCGAACGCCTTGCCACCCGCAGCCCGCCCATGGCCGTTCGCCTGCCCAAGGCCCCCGGACAACGCGAAGAACGCGTCATGCATCTGCTCGGCGGCGAGATCGACATCGAAGCCATCACCCAGAACATGGCGCAGTCTGCGCCCGCCGCTGCCCGTGCAGGATTGGAAGCGCGCATCGAAGCGCTGGAGCAGCGCGTGGCGGAGCTGGAGGCGAAGCTGGCGGAGCGCGTCTGAATCGGACAGCCCCTGGCACCGGATGCACGGTCGGACTGCGACCCCGGTGAGGTCACATGCTTGGCTCCACGCACGCGAGCAAGCGTCGGGGGCGATGAAGCACGCGCTCTCACCCGACCCCGATCTGACCGGATTCCTTCAACCGGGTCCCTTCGACAGAGTCTCATGCGCTGACCGGCCTGCCTGCTGCGCGACGGGCCAGCGCCCGAAGAATGCCCGATTTGCTCCCGGCGCCCGGCGCAAGCTGCAGGGAAACTCTCCTTGCGCCGGGTTCCACGGCGCGCACTCCCACGCGAATCGAAGCCCTCCGATGACCCGAATGCCTTGTCCGATCCTGATCAGCGCTGCGCTCGGCTGCAGCCTCATTGCCTCGGCGGCGGCCGCGGCATCCCTGCCTTGGCCGGAGGGTGTCGATCGGTCGTGGTTTGCCGATCCCACCCGAGGCGACATGGTGTTGCTGGGTGGCGAGCTTTCCGACGGCAACTACGGTGCGGGTACTGAAGTGGACGGGGCCTTGCAGCATGTTGCCGGGCGCCACTTCGTATCCGGGGATGACTGGTGGGTGTTGGTCTGTCGTGACGAACGCTGCATGCTGGAGCCGGCGCGCCTCGACGTCGAGGAATCCGCGCATCACACCTACGACGGACCCGATGTGCCCGGCCAGTTGCTGCATCTGCAGCCGCGGCGTTCGGACAGTTCCCTGCCAATGCGTGCTGCCGGTCCATCGCCAGGCGGCGCGCACCTGCCTCCTGCCGACTCCGGCGTCATCCTGGCTGCATTCAAGCCGGTGCGCACACTCGCTGCGCTGAGCTTCGCGCATGGCCCGGTCACCACCTGGTGGTACAGCCGTCCCTCCCGTGGCGAGGCAATTGCGGGCGAGCCTTTCAGTCGTCAGCTGCTGCCTGCTGCCGAGCGGCAGATCCGCGTCGATGGTGGGCGCATCCTGAGCCTGCGCCAAATCGCAAACGAAGAGTCGCTTGCCGCCGAACTGCAGATCGAAATCGAACTCGATGGCGTCCGCCAGTCGCTCGGCACCCACTCCGAGCACATGGGAGACGGCAAGCATGCCGTCGAATTGGGCGAAGTGCTGCAATGGCTGGGCGATCTCGACGGCGATGGTCGACCGGACCTGCTGATCAACCACAGCGGGTACTACTGGGACCTGTCACTCTGGCTTTCGAGCCTCGCCCAGCCCGGCGAATGGGTGGGCGAAGCCGGGCGCTTCACCTACTCGCCACCGGATTCGCCCGGTTGTTGATGCAGGCCTAGCGCGGTTGACTTCAGGGATTCCCCACATACCCAAGGTCTGTGGCTCGCACCCCAACGTCAGATCGAGTTGTTGGCAGTGGACCCGGACCGCAGCGTTCTTGAGATGATGCCGGCCATCCGCAGCGCCCTGCGCGGCTCCATGCGACGACTTCGCTCACACCCATGCGCTTCTCGACCCTGCCCGTGCTCGAACATCCGCTCATCGAATTGCGACCGCTCACTGAAGGCGACATGGCTGATTGGGCTGCGTACCTGAACTTGCCCGCCGTCTACGAGCACACCAGCTGGAATGCGCCGTCTGCCACAGACTTGCTCGTGCATGAAGGAAGCCATCGCAGTGGCGAATGGGATGCACCGATGCGCCTGGCGATCGCCTTGCGCGAAAGCGGTGAGTTGGTGGGCACCGTAGGGTTCCACTCCGTCTCTTCCCACAACAGATCGCTTGAGCTGGCCTTCGATCTACGACCAAGCCATTGGGGCCTGGGCTTCGCAAGCGCCGCCGCCAGAGCAGTGGTGCAATGGGCGCATCACACCGCGGGGTTCATCCGCGTGCAGGCCACGGCGCTTCCGTCCAACCACAGATCCATTCGAACTCTGGAGCGATTGGGGTTTGAGCGCGAGGGACTGCTTCGCGCCTACCGCATGGTTCGCGGGGTCCCGGGCGACTTCTACGTATATTCCCGCGTGTTCGACCTGGAAATCACCGAAGGATCCCGGCCATAGGCGACACATCGCACGACTTCGCATGCGCGGCCCGCTTTGCAGCCGGCGCATCGCCGACGGGTCAACGACCGGCTTGACGTCAACGCCGCCGGGCGGATCGGTGTCAACTCGCTCCAACCTGATTTGCCCAGCGCTGACGGGAGAAAGCCGCCACACCGCACGACGCATGCTTCGTCGTTCAGAACTCTCCCTGCCCCGGCGGATGCACCGTCAGTTCATCCACCAGCAAGTCATCAGGCTGTTCGACGACCTGAACGATCAGTTTCGCCAAAGCGTCGGGCCGCAGCACCGTGCCGCGCGCGTGTCGGCCGGTTTCGTGCCCGCCGAAGCCGGTGTCGATCATGCCGGGCTGGATCAGGCTGACGCGGAGACCGGCGTGTTTCACCTCGCGCAGCAGTGAGTGCATGAACCCGTTGAGTCCGTGCTTGCTGGCGACGTAGGCAGCCATGTTGGCGAGCGGGCGGCGGCCGAGGTCAGAGCCAATGGCGACGACGTAGCCGCTGCCGCGTTCGATCATGGCGGGCAGCAGGGCGTGGGTGATCTGGATCACCGCGGTGAGGTTGACCTGGATGATCGCGCGCAGCGTCGCCTCGTCATGCTCGACGATGGGCCGGTACCAGCCGATGCCAGCGTTGTGGACGATGCCGTCTGGCAGTCCATGCGCCGCCACGAGGCTATGGATGCGTGCGGCGAGCGCATCGCCCGCCGCCAGGTCCAGCAGATCGACGCGCACGCCGTCTCCACCGCGCTGCTGCACGGCGCTCAGCCCTACCCGGTCGCGCGCGAGCGCAAGCACCTCGTGCCCGGCGGCCGCCAGCTGGCAGACGAGTTCGGCCCCCAGGCCGCGGCTGGCCCCGGTCACCCACCATTTCGCCATGGTCTTGCGCGCTCCTGCGATCTGCCCGTTCGAGAGATACGACTTTCGTACCACTGGACGCGCCATGGCGCATGAATACGTTTGCATTGCGTCCTATGCATGACGGCGCCTTTGTAAGCTCGCGGCGTACTGCCTGTCCTGGGGGAGGTCGGGCGCGCGTCTGACTTCGCGGCGAGCTATTGGGCCGTGTGAGCGGACGCACTGTCTTTCGTCTACCGCGAGCCATTGATGCAGCCACAAGCACCCCAGAACGACACCGTGTCGACTTCGTCCATGTCTCCAGCCGCGCCGGGCGGCGACCCCCTGCGTGCGTTGGCGCATGTCAGCGCCGACTGCCGTGCCGAGCTGGAGCAGCGCTGGCAGGCCACCCAGCAACGCGACGGTGAGCGGCTGCGCAGCGGCGCCTGCCGGCGTGTGCACTACCTGTCGATGGAGTATTTGATGGGCCGCGCGCTGCGCAATGCGCTGGCTGCCCTCGGCCTGGACGCGTCACTGCAGTCGTCGCTGGGGTCCGCCAGCGTGACGTTGGCCGATGCGATCGAGGCCGAGCCGGATGCCGGACTGGGCAACGGTGGGCTGGGCCGGCTGGCTGCCTGCTTTCTTGACGCGATGGCTGAAATCGACTTGCCCGCCTTCGGGCATGGACTGCGCTACCACTACGGCATGTTTCTGCAGCAGATCCGCGACGGCCTGCAGGTGGAGGCGCCGGACGACTGGCTGCGCCACGGCGTGTTCTGGGAGCACCCTCGCCCGCAGATCCGCTACACCGTCGGTTTCGGTGGAACGCTCGAGCGCGCGGCCGACGGGCGCTCGCGCTGGCAACCGGCCTATCGCGTGCAGGCCCAGGCCAGCGACTTCGTGATCCCCGCCCACGGCAGCGCACATGTGAGCACGCTGCGTCTGTGGCAGGCCCAATCGGAAGCGGCCATCGACCTGCAGGCCTTCGGGCGCGGTGACCTCGCGCAGGCGGCGGCGCCGAGCCTCGATACCGAATCCCTGAACTGGGTCCTCTACCCTGACGACAGCCACGACGCCGGGCGATTGCTGCGCCTCAAGCAGGAAGCCTTCCTGGTCGGCGCCGCTGTGCAGGACGCCCTGGCCCAGCACGCAGCGCTCGGCCTGCCGGTCGAGCAATTCGACGCTTCGGCGATCCTGCATCTCAACGACACCCATCCGTCGCTGGCCCCGGTCGAGCTGATGCGCCTGCTGCTCGACGAGCACGACCTCGGCTGGGACCGCGCCTGGCGGATCGTGCAAGGCGCGACGGCGTACACCAACCACACGCTGATGCCGGAAGCGCTGGAGACCTGGCCGGTCGACCTGCTGGAGCGCTGGCTGCCCCGACACATGCAGATCGTGTTCGACATCAACCACCACTTTCTCGCCGAACTGCGCGAACGGTTCGGCGACGACGAGGCGATGATCCGCCGGCTGTCGCTGATCGACGAAGACGGCGAGCGCCGCGTGCGCATGGCGCACCTGTCCATCGTCTGTTCGAGCAAGGTGAACGGCGTGGCCGCGCTGCACAGCCGACTGATGGTCGAAACCCTGTTCGCCGACTTCGCACGGGTCTATCCGGAGCGCTTCCACAACGTCACCAACGGGGTCACGCCGCGGCGCTGGCTGCAGCAATGCAACCCCGAACTCGGCGCAGAACTCGACCGCCGCATCGGCAACGGATGGCGACGCGACCTCACCCAGCTGGCGCGCCTGCGCACCGCCTCCGACCCGGTCGAACTGGGCCGCCGCCTGCACACGATCAAGGCGCACAACAAGGCGCGCTTCGCCGAGTTCCTATTGCGCGAGTACGGCATCAGCGTGCAACCCGACACCCTGTTCGACGTCCAGGTCAAGCGCATCCATGAGTACAAGCGGCAGCTGCTGAACGTGTTGTTCGTGGTGTCGCGCTACCTGCAGATGCGCACGTCGCGCGTGGACCACGACGGCAACCCATGGCTGCCGCGCACGGTGTTCATCGCCGGCAAGGCCGCGGCCGGCTACCACACCGCCAAGCAGATCATTCGCCTGATCAACGATGTCGCGCGCGTGCTCGATGCCGACGCCGCCACGCGACAGTCCCTGCGCATGGTGTTCGTGCCCAACTACCGGGTGAGCCTGGCCGAGCGCATCATGCCCGCTGCCGACCTGTCCCAGCAGATCAGCACCGCCGGCACCGAGGCCTCGGGCACCGGCAACATGAAGCTCGCGCTCAACGGCGCATTGACCCTCGGCACCTGGGATGGCGCGACTATCGAGATGGCCGAGGCGATCGGCCGCGACCACGTCTTCATCTTCGGCCACCGTGCCGAGCACATCGCCGAGATGGCGCAGCGCGGTGACGATCCGGCGGCGCACGCTGCAGCAAATCCGAGTCTGCGCGCCGCATTGCTCGCGATCGCCGAGGGCCTGTTCAGCCCCGACGAACCCGACCGCTATCGCGCGCTGATCGACGGACTGTTGCAGCACGACCGCTACTTCCTGCTCGCCGATTTCGCCGCTTACGCCGCGACGCAGGGAGCGGTTGAACGCGCCTATCGCAGTCCGGCGCTGTGGCAGGCCAAGGTGATCGCGAATATCGCCGGCATGGGCGGATTTTCCGCGGAGCGCGCCGTCAGCGAGTACCGCGACCGCGTGTGGTCGCCGGCAGCGCGTCGCGCCGCCTCCGGCAGCGGTGTGCACAAGAGCCCGCGGGCGCGACTTGCCTGACACGGCCGCCATCGCTGCACTGTGCGCCGCGCGGCACGGCGATCCGTTCAGTGTGCTCGGCCTGCACGCCGACGACGCAGGGGCGCTGTGGGTGCGCGCACTGCTGCCCGGCGCCCAGGCCGTCACCGTGCACGATGCCGCGAGCGGGCGCGCGCTCGTCGCGCTGCAATCCGGCGCGCATGAGGGCTGGTTCAGCGCCAGGGTGCCGCGGCGACGCAAGCGCTTCGACTACGAACTGGCCATCCTCTGGGCTGACGGCGCGACGCAACGCACGGCCGACCCCTACAGCTACGGTGCCCTGCTGGACGAGGAAGCGCTGCAGATGCTGGCGTCGGGCACCCTGCTGCGGCCTGACCGCTGGCTCGGTGCGCATGCGATGAGTCTGGATGGCGTACCGGGCACGCGGTTTGCCGTGTGGGCACCGAATGCGACGCGGGTCAGCGTGGTCGGCGACTTCAACGGTTGGGATGGTCGCCGCCACATGATGCGCAAGCGACACGTGGCCGGCGTATGGGAGATCTTCGTCCCCGGCGTCGACCCGGGGGCGCACTACAAGTACGAGTTGCTGGCGGCGGACGGACTGCTGCCGCTGAAAGCCGACCCCTTCGCACGCGCCGCCGAAATGCGCCCGCACACGGCAAGCATCGTCACCGCGACGCGCCCCGAACGTGGTCTGCCCGATACGCGGGCACCACGCAACCGACGCGACCAGGCCATCAGCATCTACGAGGTGCATGCGGCGTCGTGGCGTCGCCCCGACGGCCGGGTGGCCGACTGGGACTGGCTTGGCGAACATCTGGTCGGCTACGCACTCGAGCTGGGATTCACCCACCTCGAACTGCTGCCGGTCAGCGAGCACCCCTACGACGGTTCCTGGGGCTACCAGGCGCTGGGCTTGTACGCGCCCACCGCCCGCCACGGCGACGAGCAGGGCTTTGTCCGCTTCGTCGACGCTGCCCAGCGCGCCGGGCTCGGCGTGATCGTCGACTGGGTGCCGGCGCACTTCCCCGCCGACGCCCACGGCCTGGCCCGATTCGACGGCACGGCGCTGTACGAATACGAAGATCCGCGCGAAGGATTCCATCGCGACTGGAATACGCTCATCTACAACTTCGGCCGGCACGAGGTGCGCAGCTTCCTGATCGGCAGCGCGCACAGCTGGATCGAACGCTTCGGTATCGACGGCCTGCGTGTCGACGCGGTGGCATCGATGCTGTACCGCGACTACTCGCGCAGCGCCGGCGAATGGGTTCCGAACGTGCACGGCGGCCGCGAGAACCTCGAAGCGATCAGCCTGCTGCGCGCGTTGAACACCTCGCTGGGCGCCGGACACCCCGGCGCGATCACCCTGGCCGAGGAATCGACGGCCTTCCCCGGCGTGTCGGCACCGGTTTCGGCTGGCGGCCTCGGCTTCCACTACAAGTGGAACATGGGGTGGATGAACGACACGCTGCGCTACATCGCCGAGGACCCGGTGCATCGGCGCTGGCACCACGACAAGCTGACCTTCGGCCTGGTGTATGCCTTCAGCGAGAACTTCGTGCTGCCGATCTCGCACGACGAGGTGGTGCACGGCAAAGGCTCGATGCTCGGCAAGATGCCCGGCGACGACTGGCAGCGCTTCGCCAACCTGCGCGCCTACTACGGGTTCATGTGGGGCCATCCGGGCAAGAAGCTGCTGTTCATGGGCCAGGAGTTCGCCCAGGCGTCTGAGTGGAATCACGACACGGAGCTGCCATGGTCGGCGCTCGACGACTCCCGCCACGCCGGGGTGCGCGACTGGGTGCGCGATCTGAACCAGCTGTACCGCCGGCTGCCCGCGCTGCACCAGCTGGACTGCGCGGCCGACGGGTTCGAGTGGCTGGTGATCGATGACGCCCAGCAATCGGTGCTGGCCTGGCTGCGCCGCGACCCTGCTGGCGGGCACTGCATCGTGGTGAGCAATTTCACTCCGGTGCCGCGATCGCGCTACCGCATCGGGGTGAGCGATGAAGTCGGGGCCCTGCGCACCGCGCTCAATTCCGACGACCGTCGCTATGGCGGAAGCGGCGTGGACGCCGCCGGCGGCGGCATCGTGCATGCCGAGGCGGTGGCCGCGCATGGCCGCGCACGCTCGGTGGCGCTCGACCTGCCACCCCTGGCTACCGTATTCCTGGAGGCAG
This sequence comes from Lysobacterales bacterium, assembly GCA_020442465.1. GTDB lineage: Bacteria > Pseudomonadota > Gammaproteobacteria > Xanthomonadales > Xanthomonadaceae > Pseudomarimonas. The sequence continues at coordinate 70,234 of JAGRJY010000041.1, read as the reverse complement.
CGTGAGCGTGCACCTGCCTGCCCGACTCGAACGCTCGCCGCTGCGCCGGCTCGGCGCCCACGCAGTGGAAGGCGGTGTACACGCCGCGGTGGCCTCGGCGCACGCAGAATCGGTGGAACTCTGCGTGTTCGACGGCGACGGGCAGCGGGAGATTCGCCGCTTTGCGCTGCACGCCGAGGCCGACGGACTGTTCTCCGGCTGGCTACCCGGATTCGGCGCCGGTCTGGTCTACGGTCTGCGCGCACACGGCCCGTTCGCGCCGGACCGCGGCGACCGCTTCAACGCCCACAAACTGCTGCTCGATCCCTACGCCCGCGAGATCGTCGGTCGCTTTCACTGGGAGGACGTGCACTTCGGCTATCCGCTTGGTCATCCCGAAGGACCGCGTGCCTTCGACGCGCGCGACAACGCGCTGCACGCGCTGAAAGCGCGCGTCGCCGCACCGGCTTCGACCAAGGACCGTCCACCGCGGCCACGCTATGGCGATGCCGACATCGTCCTCTACGAAGCGCACGTCAAAGGCCTCACGGCACGGCATCCGGAAGTGCCCGAGGCGCTGCGCGGCACCTACGCCGGGCTGGCCCATCCCGCCGTGATCGCGCACCTGCAGCGCCTCGGCATCACAACCCTGTGCCTGCTGCCGGTGCATTACGCCCTCAGTGAGCGTCCACTGGTCAAGCGTGGGCTGGTGAACTACTGGGGCTACAACACGCTGGGATTCTTCTCCCCGGATCCGCGCCTGGGACACGCCCGCCACGACCCGGCCGCACTGAACGCCGAGTTCCGCGCCACGGTCGATGCGCTGCATGCGGCCGGCATCCAGGTGGTACTCGACGTGGTGTTCAACCACACCGCCGAAGGCGGCGCCGAGGGCCCGACCCTGTCGTTTCGCGGACTGGACAACCGCAGCTGGTATCGGCTCTGCGCCGACGACGCCGCGCACTACGAGAACTGGAGCCACTGCGGCAACACGCTCAACGCCGCGCACCCACGCACCCGCCAGTTCGTGCTCGACTGCCTGCGCCACTGGGTCGAGGACATGGGCGTCGACGGATTCCGCTTCGACCTGGCGCCCACCCTGGGGCGCGACGCGCACGGCCGCTTCCGCGCTGACGGCACCTTCATGACGGCGCTGCGCCAGGATCCGGTGCTGGCCGATGTTCACCTCATCGCCGAACCCTGGGACGGTGGCCCCGAGGGCTATCAGGTCGGCCGCTTCCCTGCCCGCTTCCGTGACTGGAATGATCGCTTCCGCGACGGTGTGCGGCGATTCTGGCTGGGCCAGGGCGCGCTGCGCGGTGAGTTTGCGCGGCGGCTGACCGCCTCCAGCGACCTGTTCCACCACGGACAGCGCCGCCCCTGGGCGAGCGTGAATTTCGTCACCGCGCACGACGGTTTCACCCTGCACGATCTGGTCCGCTTCAGCCGCAAGCACAACGATGCCAACGGCGAACAGGGTCGCGACGGACGCGACGGCGAGCCGTGTGCGAACTTCGGCATCGAAGGCGACAGCGATGATGCCAGCATCGAAGCCGCGCGTCGGCGCACCACCCGCGCGCTGCAGGCCAGCCTCGTGCTCGCCCAGGGAACACCCATGTTGCTCGCCGGCGACGAACTGGACCATTCGCAGGGCGGCAACAACAACGCCTACTGTCAGGACAACGAGACGAGCTGGATCGACTGGACGCGTGCGCGCGGCGAAGACGTCGACTGGCTGGCGTCGTTGATCGACCTCCGCCGCAGACACCCGGCCCTGCGCTGCGAGACATGGTTCGCGCCCAACGCCGAACGCGGCGGCGCCTATGCCGAATGGCTGCTTCCCGACGGCGAGCCGCTGCAGACGCGCGACTGGCACGATGCCGACCGACGCTGCTTTGCGGCGCGCATCGCGTTGCCCGGGGAGCCCGACGTGCTGCTGTTGATCAACCCGGAATCCGACGCCGTTGCATTCCAGCTGCCACGCGGTGACTGGTCCGTGCTGATCGACTCCAGCGCAGCTTGCGCAGCGCCGGCCCACCACCATCTGACCGTTCCGCCCATCGCGCTGATTGCCCTGCGCGCCCACCCAGAAGAAGAAGGCTCAGGCCATGTTTGACCTCCACCAGCGCTGCGCCGGCGTGCTGCTGCACGTGACCTCGTTGCCCGGGCCGCACGGCATCGGCGACTTCGGGCCGGATGCCTATCGCTTCGTCGACTGGCTGCAGGGTGCGGGCCAGCGCATCTGGCAGTGGTTGCCCACCAACCCGATCGGGCCGGGCAACTCGCCTTATCAAAGCGTTTCGGCGTTCGCCGGCAGCCCGCTGATGATCGCATTGGAACCCCTGGTGGGCGCCGGCTGGATCGAGGGCATCGAGAGCCCGACGTTTTCGAGCGAGCGTGTGGACTTCGCCGCCGTCGTGCCATGGCGACTGGCTCAGCTGCGTGCGGCCGCCGAAGGCTTCGCCGCCCGCGCCAGCGCGGAGGAGCACGCGGCGCTGGACGCCTGGGCCGCCTCGCACGCGCTGTGGCTGGACGACTATTGCCTGTTCATGGCGATCGAGGCCGCCGAGCAGGGACGGCCGTGGTGGCAATGGCCCGCGGCGTTGCGCGCGCGCGATGCCGCGGCGCTGGCGGCAGCACGGCAAGCGCACGCCAACGAGTACCGTTTCTGGCAGTTCGTGCAGTGGTGCTTCGACACCCAGAGTCATGCCCTGAAGCGCTACGCCAACGAGCGCGGCGTCGCGATCATGGGTGACCTGCCGATCTTCGTCGCCCACCACAGCGCCGACTGCTGGGCGCGGCCCGATCTGTACGACCTGGATGAGGCCTATCAGCCGACCGTGGTGGCCGGGTGCCCGCCGGACGCGATGGCGCCGACCGGCCAGCGCTGGGGCAATCCGCTGTACCGATGGAACCGCATGGCTGCCGAAGGATTCGCCTGGTGGGCCGACCGGGTCGAGCGCGCCCTGGATCAGGCTGACGTCTTCCGCATCGACCATTTTCGCGGCTTCGCCGGCTATTACGAGATTCCGGCGAGCTGCCCCACCGCCGAGGAGGGCCAGTGGGTGCCCGGCCCGGGCAAGGCGCTGTTCGACGCCATCGAGGCACGTCTGGGCCAGCTGCCGATCGTGGCCGAGGACCTCGGATTGATCACGCCTGACGTGATCGCCCTGCGCGACGGCTGCGATTTTCCCGGCATGAAGATCCTGCAATTCGGCTTCGGCGACGACGCCGGCAATGAATTCCTGCCGCACAACTGGACGCGCAGCTGCGTCGCCTATACCGGTACCCACGACAACGAGACCGTGCGCGGCTGGTGGAACGCGGCGACTCCCCGCGAACAGGCCTACGCCGGTAGCTACCTGGCCTGCGGCGCTGACGACATCCACTGGGCGATGATTCGCGCCTGCTGCAATTCGGTTGCGAACCTGGCGGTGTTTCCGCTGCAGGACGTACTCGGCCTCGACGCCGCACACCGCATGAACACGCCCGGCACGATGAACGGCGGAAACTGGTCGTGGCGTTTCGACTGGCCGGTGCTGGCCGATGAGGCCGGCCGAGTGCTCGGCCTGATCTGTGCCGGCAGCGGTCGCGCCGCGTTCGACAAGCTCGGCCTGCCCGGATGAGCAACCCGTTGCCCACGCAACCGCTTGTTGCGTTGCAGCATGGCGAGCCGGGGCTGCCTCGCTAGTATGCATCGCAGTCGGACGCGATCGCCCGGAGTGTGGTCGGAGCGCAGTCGTCGTGCCGGCCCACCCGGTTTCTTGGCGACAGGCGCGATGAAAGGCAAGGCAACCTCATTCGATATCGCGTACCGCGCCGGCGTGTCGCAGTCCACCGTTTCCCGTGCGTTGCGCGGCAGCCCGCTGGTCAGCCTGGACACCCGCAAGAAGATCCAGGCGATCGCCAAGGAGCTGAACTACAAGGTCGACAAGAATGCGTCGAACTTGCGTCGCCAGCACTCGGTGACTCTGGCCCTGCTGCTGTTCGAAGATCCGAGTCCCGACGATTCCCTGATCAATCCGTTCTTCCTGTCGATGCTGGGTTCGCTGACCCGCGCCTGCGCCCGCCAGGGCTATGACCTACTGGTGTCGTTCCAGCAACTCTCCGAGGACTGGCACGCCGAGTACCAGGACAGCCACAAGGCCGATGGATTGATCCTGCTCGGCTATGGCGACTACGTCGAGGCACGCGAGAAGCTGCAGCACCTGGTCGAACAGGGCACGCATTTCGTGCGCTGGGGCGCGGTGGTGGACGGGCAGCCGGACATTTCGATCGGCTGCGACAACATCCAGGGCGGACGCGACATGACCCGCCACCTGCTGGGCCTCGGACGCCGGCGCATCGCCTTCGTCGGCGACATCTCCGAGCACTGCCCGGAGTTCCGCGACCGTTACCTCGGCCACAGCGAAGCGCTGGCCGAAGCCGGGCTCGGCGTCGATCCGGCGCTGCAAAGCGACGCAGTGGAGTCGACCGAGCAGGCCGGCGAACTCGCCGTCGATGCGCTGATCCAGCGCGGCGTACCGTTCGACGCGGTGTTCGCCGCCACCGACCTGATGGCACTGGGCGCGATGCGCGCACTGGCTCGTCACGGCATCGCGGTGCCCGCGCAGGTCTCGGTCGCCGGCTTTGACGACATCCCGATCGCCCGCTTCGGTACCCCGCCGCTGACCACGGTGCAGCAGGACACCCGGCGCGCCGGCGAGGAACTGGTCGACTGTGTGATCCGGCAAATTCGCGGCGAACCGGCCACCAGCCACATGCTGCCGAGCCGGGTGATCGTGCGCGGCTCCTGTGGTGCTCCGAGCGGTCGCGACGGCGGCTGAGCGGCCTCCGGTCGTCCGCGTGACGGGCCGGCCTTTCACGATCAGGGCATGAACCTGTTTCGACTCCTCGCCGACGCGGTGCTGACCGTGCACGCGGCGGTGGTGCTCTTCGTGGTCGGTGGAGTGATCCTGATCGTGGCCGGCAATGTTCGCGGCTGGGGATGGGTCAATCGCGGTGGGTTCCGTCTCGCCCACGTGCTCGCCATCGCGATCGTCGTCGTGCAGTCGTGGTTCGGCATCGAGTGTCCGCTGACCACGCTGGAGAACTGGCTGCGGATTCGGGCCGGCGACACCGCCTACACCCGAAGCTTCATCGAGGACTGGTTGCACCGTCTGCTGTTCTTCGACGCACCGACCTGGGTGTTTGCCGTGGTCTATACGCTTTTCGGCGCGCTGGTGGTCGCGGTGTGGTGGCGCTACCCGCCGCGACGTTCACCCGTAACGCACGCGCGCAGGAAACCGGCGCCGCCAGGCTGAGGGCGCAACGTTCCGCAGAGAGAAAAGCGTCGCTACCGGTGTCGTCGCGCAGCGCTCCCGACGGCGCGAAGCAGTCGGTCGGTGCCGACTGTCACCGGCTAGGGTTTGGGCATGCGCGCGCGCAAGGCATCGACCCAGGCGCGATCGTCGATGCGTCCCTTGCGTACCCAGATCGCCACCCCGTGCGGCTCGACGCTGACGCCGAACGGCCGGCCCGGGTCGACAAGCCTGGACTTGCCGGTGATGCCGTCGCGCCACCGCCCGGGCTGCACGTGCTGGTCGATCTTGAAGTCGTGCACCTCGTCGGACTTGTTGAGCAGCACGAGCGCGATCTCGCCGTCGTCGGCGTCCTCAAGTACGCGGTAGAACGCAGCATGGTCGCCGTCCAGCTGCAGGTTCCACTGCACGCCGCGCTGCAGCGAGGCGAAGGTCTGGCGTGCGCGCGCCACCGTCGAAAGGTGTGCCTGGATCGGATGCGACTGCGCCAGCGCGATGTTGTGCGGGCCGAAGTAGTTGCGGTTGCCGGCATGCTCGGCGCGCCCACGCGAGAATCCCATCTCCGAACCGTAGTAGATCACCGGAATGCCGCGCGCCGTGAACAGCCAGTTGTGCGCGTCGATGAATCCTTCGTTGGTGGCCTGCATGCGCGGCATGTCGTGGTTGTCGTAGAAGGTCATCAGCTCGTAGACGTTCCGGTACGGGCCGCCCTCGAGGAACAGCGCCTCGCCCAGGCGCTCGTAGCCCATCTGCTTGTCGCCGAAGACGTCGACCATGGCCTGACGCAACGGGAAGTCGAGCACGCTGTACGCGCCGTTCTCGGGCTGTGTGAACGGCGCGATGTTCGCCGCGTCGTAGTCGTAGGCCTCGCCGAACATGAAGAAGCCCGGGTGCTTCTTGCGGATGCGGTCGGCGAAGGTCTTCCAGAATGCCAGCGGCTGGTGGCGGATGGTGTCGACGCGAAAGGCGGCCGCCCCCTCATCGATCCACTTGAGATACGCGTCCACCAGCAGTTTCATCACCGCCGGGTTGTCGGCGTTCAGATCGGCCAATTGGGCGAGATCGCGTTTCGTGTTGTAGAACGCGTGCAGCGGATTGTTCGGATCGAGCCGCTCGGGCGGCAGGTTCTGATGGTCGGCGACCAGCTTGCCCCTGGCATCGAACAGCTGGCCGAATCCGGGCTGCGGCTCGGGCATCGTGTAGCCGGGCGAGGTGTGGTTGCCGACGATGTCGAGCACGGTCTTCAGCCCCTTCTCGCGCAGCCCCTGGGTGAGCTCGGCGAAACCCAAGCCTTCGCTCGGCCAGTGCTCATCGACCTTGTGGAAACTCGTGGCCCAGTAGCCGTGGTAGCCCGCCTTGCCACGATCACTCAGGAACGAGGTGCAGGTGATTTCGTCGCCGCCAGTGAAGGCCTCATCCGGGTTGTCGACAATCGGCGTGATCCAGACCGCAGTGAACCCCATGCCGCGGATGTAGTTCGCGGAGCCGAGGAGGCCGGCGAAATCGCCGCCCATGTAGCCGATGTTGGCCTGCACGCCGTTGCAGGGTGCCAGCGGCAGACCAAAGGTCGGATGGGTTCCACCCTGGTCGCGATGATCGTTGCTGCCATCGCCGTTCACGAAGCGGTCGGTGATCACGAAATAGATCGCTTCCGACGCCCAAGGTTCGGCAGTGCCCTGCAGGACATCCGCGTCGGCGCTGCGCTTGGCCGTGGACGCACAGCCTGCCAACAGCACCGCCATGCACGCGCTCACCAGAATTCGCATCGGATGCATCCCCTGCCGGATCGTCGAAATCAGAAGCCTATCAGCTGGCGCGCACGCCGCGAGCAGCCGGCGCCTCGGCAGCGGCCGCCTCGCGCACCCGGGTGGTGAGTGCTGCCGCCAGCACCATCGCGGCACCGCCGCCAACGACCACGTAGAGCGAATTCGTCTGCGGCATCAATTCGAGCAGCTTGCCGAGGCCCAGCGAAATGACGATCTGCGGCAGCACGATGAAGAAGTTGAACACGCCCATGTAGAAGCCCATCTTCTCCGCCGGCAGGCACTCCGACAGCATGGCGTAGGGCATCGACAGGATCGACGCCCAGGCAATGCCGACGCCGACCATCGACAGCAGCAGCATGTTCTTGTCGCCGACCACGGCGACCGACATCAGCCCGGCGCCGCCGAGCAGCAGACAGACGATGTGGATGGTGCGCGCAGACATCTTGCGGGCCAGGGCGAGCAGCACGAACGAGAACACGAAGCACACGCCGTTGTAGACCGAGAAACACACGCCCGTCCAATAGCCGGCTTCGGCCACCAGCGCGCTGTAGTTGTCTGCCCCCTTCACCGCGCCGAACACCTGGCGGGCGATCGCCGGCGAGAAATAGATCCACATGCAGAACAGGCCCATCCAGGTGAAGAACTGGACGGCGGCGAGCTGGCGCATGGTCGCGGGCATGTTCGACAGGCCCGAGCCGAACTCCTGCACGAAGCCACTGACGCCTCCGGAGCTGCGCTTGGCGCGCTCGAACTCCTCGATGTCTTCCGGCGGGTACTCGGGTGTCGACAGCACCGTCCACAGCACCGCGCAGAAGAAGGCTGCGGCGCCGACGTGGAAGGCGATGCGCACGGCCGGCGGAATCGTCCCCGCCGGCGCCGTGCCTTCGACGCCGAACCAGTTGGCCAGCACCCACGGCAGCGCCGAGGCCATCACCGCCCCCAGCCCGATGAACAGGCTTTGCACGGCATAACCCTGCGGGCGCTGCGAGGACGGCAGTTTGTCGGCGACGAAGGCGCGGAAGGGTTCCATGCTGACGTTGACCGAGGCATCGAGCACCCACAGCAGGCCGGCGGCCATCCACAAGGTGCTGCTGTAGGGCATGAACACCAGCGCGGCCGAGGCGAGCACGGCGCCGATCAGGAAGTACGGACGTCGGCGGCCGAAGCGGTTCCAGGTGCGATCGCTGAGATAGCCGATGACCGGCTGCACGAACAGTCCGGTGACCGGTGCCGCCAGCCAGAGTATCGCCAGCTGGGATTCCTCGGCGCCGAGGATCTGGTAGATCGCCGACATGTTGGCCATCTGCAGGCCCCAGCCGAACTGGATGCCGAGAAAGCCGAAACACATGTTCCAGATCTGCCAGAACGACAGGTTCGGTTTGTTCGTCATGGTGTTCCCCTCCCGGAACCCGTCTTGCGTTGTTCGACTAGCGGCCGCAGCAGCGGGTCGTACCCGCATCTTGCAGTCGCCACCGTGCACTGGCTACTGCCAGGCGGCCCGTTGCATTCGTTTTCATCGTCGTGCCCGACCCGGCATCACAGCGGGGCCCGGTCGGGGTGCCGACGCATGCCCCAGCGGTGCATCCACTCGAAGCCCAGGTTGCACAGCAGCACACCGCCGAGCGCAAGCGCCAGCCCGGGCCACCCCAGCGCGCGCCATTCGTCGCTGACCGTCCAGAAGAACTGCGCGATGCACAGCACGGCCACCACATACAGCGTGGGCTGGCGACCGATGCGCTGGACGATGAACACGCCGAGCGGCGCACCCAGCGCCACCACCGGCGCAGCAGCGAGCCAGTTTTCGTAGACCCCCGGTTGCACACCGGTCACCGCCGCCTTGAAGGCGATGCCGACCAGGGAGGTAAACGCCATGATCAGCACCGAGGTCGGGATGGCGATCTTGAGATCGGCGCGACGCATCAGCACCAGCGCCGCGTACAGCACCATGTCGATGCCCACACCGGTGACCGCGACCACGCTCAGCCCCGCGCCCAGCCCGACCAGCCCTCCACATACCGCATCGAAACGCGGCAGCTCTTCCATCTCGCCGTGCGGCGCGCAGAATTCGCGCGTGCGATACAGATGCAGCACGCCGAAGCTGGCCCAGATCACCGCGAACAGCAGCTTGATGGTCAACGCCGACACGACGGGCGCCACGAACAGGATGCCCAGCGGCGTGCCGATCAAGGACCCCAGCAGGGCGAACTTGAGCATCGCCCACTCGATGGTCTGCCGACGACAGAGAATGAAGATCGATGCGCTGACCATGCCGATGCTCTGCACAGCGAAACTGAAATCGCGCCCGAGCTGCGCGGGTTGCTCGAACAGCAGCACCAGGATCGGGAACCCGACGGTCCCGCCGCCCATCGGCGTCGAACCGGCGACGTAGGAACCCAGACCCATCGCGACCGCGATGCCCCAGTGCTCGGCCAGGGTGTGCAGGGAATCGCCCTGCACCACCAGCAGCGTCCAGCTGGCATAGAACACCAGCAAGCACAGCAGCCATGGCCACAACGCGTGCCATGGACGCTCCCCGGAGCGAAGCAAATCGTGCGGAACGGAAGCGGTCGTCACAGCAGCCTCATGATCATCGGCCGCGATTATGACGAAGTGGCTCACCGCTCCGCTTGCAGCGGCTGGAAGCGAATGGCCTGACCGCCGCCGGCAGCCAGGCGAAGCGGCAGCCGGGTCGAGGCGTCGACGACGCGCGACTCGATCTGCATCGCGAAGCGGCTGTCGCCGCGCCAGTGCGCCGCGTCGCCGTCGCGCCAGATCGTCGCGGTGTACTGACGCCCGGGCTCGAGGAAATCGAGCGCCACCTCCATGTTGCGGCCCTGCTCGTCGGTGACCGCACCGAGATACCAGTCGTCGCCCGCCCGATCGTGGCGAGCCACCACCACGTAGTCGCCGACTTCGCCAGCCAGCACGCGGGTGTCCTGCCAGTCGGCCGGCACCGCCTTGATGAACGTCAGCGCGTCCCCGTGGGCTGCGTAGTGCTCGGGCAGATCGGCCGCCATCAGGATCGGGCTGTAGAGCACGACGTAGAGCGCGAGCTGCTTCGCCAACGTGGTCTCGACCGGCTGACCGCGTCCCTGCAGGCTGACGATACCGGGGGTGAAGTCCATCGGGCCGGCCAGCAGGCGGGTGAAGAACAGGTTCGCCTCATGCTCGGGCGGGTTCGGCGGGTTGCCCCAGGCGGCGTATTCCATGCCGCGCGCACCCTCGCGCGACACCCAGTTCGGGTAGGTGCGGCGCAGTCCGGTGTCCTTGATCGGTTCGTGCGGGTTGATCGCGATATGTCGCTTGGCTGCCTCCTGCACCACGCGCAGGTGGTGGTTCGACATCCACTGGCCATCGTGCCACTCGCGGACGATGCGACCGTCGTCCAGGCGCCGCTCAAGCTGGCCGCCGTCGGCGACGTAGCCGGTCTTCACCACGTCGACGCCGTGCTTCGCGTACAGATCGAGCGCCGCACCGAGCTGCGATTCATAGTGGCTCACCGCGCCGCCGGTCTCGTGATGGCCGATCAGATGCACGCCGCGCTCGGCCGCATAGCGAGACAGGCCGGGCAGATCGAAGTCGTCGGTCGGCCGGGTGAAGTCGAAGTCGTAGCCATTGCCGAACCACTGGCCATCCCAGCCCGGATTCCAGCCTTCGACCAGCACGCCGCGGAAGCCATGCTCAGCGGCGAAGTCGATGTAGCGGCGGGTGTTGCTTGTGGTCGCGCCGTGCTTCGGCCCGCGCGCCCAGGTCTCGGTATCCAGGTGCAGCGACCACCAGACGCCGACGTACTTGGCGGGCTGGAACCAGCTCACGTCGCCGAGCGCATTCGGCTCGTTGAGGTTGAGTGTGAGTCGGCTGGATGCATACAGCGCGGCGGCCGAGTCGGCGATCTGGATGGTCCGCCAGGGCGTCTGCATGGGCGTCGACCGACGCACCTTCCAGCCTTCCGAAGCCGGCGCCAGCTGGGCCCGGAACCGCTGCTCCTCGACCCGCCGCAGCCACATGCCGGCGTAGTCGACCAGCGCCGCTTCGTGAAACGCCAGGTAGATGCCGTCGTCGGTGCGAAGGGTCATCGGCGTGTGCGCCTGCCCGACTTCGACCAGCGGCGTCTTCTGGTACAGGTATTCGTAGCGATTCCACTCGCCCGCCGGGATCCACCAGGCGGTCGACTTCGGCGCGATCGCGAACTCGGTCAACTCGTCGTCGATGATCACTTCATCGACGCCGTCCTGGCGCGGAATCTCGTAGCGGAACCCGACACCGTCGTCGAACACGCGGAACACCACGTCGAGCGTGCGCCGGGCGCGACCGGTCTCGCGAAAGCGGGCACGAAGCTCGTTGTGATGATCCCGGACGAATCGCCATTCGCCCCAGGGCTGCTCCCAGGTTTCGTCGTGACTGCGTACCGCGCTCTCGACCAGGGCGAATCCGCGCTGCAGCTTCTCCGCATTGCGCAGCTGGAAACCCATGCGCGACGGTGCAATCAGCGGCTCGCCGAATCGCGTCACGGCGTACTGGATGCGGCCCTCGTCGAGGCTGAGCTCAACCGCCAGCACCTTGCCCGGTGACTCGACCCGCGCCACCGTCTCGGCGGCGGCCGTCGCGTCGTTCCATCTGCTGATACCGGTCAGGACCAGCAGCATCCACAACAGGCGATTCGCCTTCGGCATCGGAGCGCCCTCTCGATGGCGCCGTCTCAGGCGTCGACGGCGGTGCAAAGAAAAGGCCCCTGCCGACTTCATGTCAGCCGGGGCCCGAACTGTGTGATCAATTCCGCTTGGAGCCGTGCCGAATGGTTCAGCCGACACGCTTGGATCGTTGCCGCCACGGGGTCGCCGTGGCGTCGCACATCCGATCGAGCCGCGGGGCGGTCACCGGTCCCGACGTGCAACGGGACCGATGAAGCCGGAGCAGAACAGGGGATGCATGCTCCGACTGCCCGCCGACGCGTCCGATCAGAACTTGTAGTTCAGACCCACCAGCACGGTGCGCCCGTACTCGGTGTACTTGCGCGGCCGGTCGGGAGCGCCCGGGTCGCGGAAGAACTCGCGGTATTCCTCGTTGGTCAGGTTGTTGACCTGAAGCAGCAAGGTCACCCCGTCGAGCATGCCTTCACTGAACTCGTAGCTGGTCTGGAAGTCGACGATGTCCTCGCCGCGAATCCACTGCGTCTCGCGATCGGCACCGAAGCCCTGGATCTCGCCGCGGAAGGACGAACGCGAACGCTGGCTGACGCGCGCCGAGAAACCGCCCTGCTCGTAGTACGCGGTGACGTTGCTGACGTAGCGCGACAGGCCGGGAAGCGTCTGCGACGAACCCGGACCGTTCGGCTTGATCGAGCTGCGCGTATCCGAGTAGCTGGCCTGGATACCGAAGCCTTCGAGCGCTTCGAACCAGGTGCCGAAGGGAATCGACGCAGCAAACTCGTAACCGTTGATCGAGCCACCCTCGCCATTCGCCGGCTGACTGAACTCGCCGATGGTGGTCGGCGGCAGCGGTGCCACGAAGGTCGACAGGTCGAAGATGCTGAAATCGAACTCGGGGTTGGTCTGGGTGTAAATGTAGGTCTTCAGGTCCTTGTGGAACGCTGCGGCCGCCAGGTAGCCACGGCTGTCTTCGAAGTAGTGCTCGTACGACAGGTCGTAACTGTCCGACTTCCACGGACGCAGTCGGGCATTGCCGCCGCTTCCGGACCAGATGTTGCGCTCACGGTTGATGCCGTAGTCGGCGAAGAAACGCATCTCGTCCATGCGCGGACGGGCGACCTGTCGCGCTGCACCGACGCGAACGGTGTCCTGATCGGTCAGCGAGAACGCGAGATTCAGGCTGGGCAGGAAATCGTTGTAGTCGTCGCCGTCGATCACTGGCACCGCCGCCTCGCCGTTGCCGCCGATCACTGCCAGCGCGCGCGCCTCTTGCGAGACGTCGATGTTCTGGAAGCCGAGGTTGCCGCGCACCGGAATCGAGCCGAGTTCGGCGTCGATATTGAACTGCACGAAGGCCTGGACGATGTCTTCTTCAACGGTCCAGTTCTTGGCCGCGCAGTCGCGGCACAGGTTCGGGATCAGGTCGTAGAACGCCGACACCACGCCGCGGGTGTCATAGGCGATGACATTCGTGTTGGAGAACGCGCCGCCGGTGGGCGAATCGAGGAACTCCGACGGGATCAGGGTGAAGATCGGCGGCTCGCCACGGGCGCGGCCGTTCATCAGGAAGTACTCGTCCGACTCGCGGCTCTTTTCGCGATTGGAGAAGTTCACCCCGAACTGGATGTTGCTGAGGAAGCCGTCGTAGAAGCTGCGCTCCACCGCAAGGCGCGCCGAACGCAGTTCGTCGTCGATGTTCGGATACTTGACGTAGCCGTCCTGACCCCAGCCACCCGGATCGGTCAGGCCGATCACCGACGGATCGGAATAATCGAGACCGAACTGGAAGCGTGCCGGGCCGTTCGGGCCCATGGTGAAGTCGACGGTGTCGCTGGTCTGTGCACCGGCGTAGACCTCGAGGATCTCCTGGTTGCGGTCGGCCTTCGACAGCGAGAAGTCGGCGATGCCCTTCCACTCATCGGTGAACCAGAACTCGTTGTTGAAGCCGATCGCGAACAGCTTGTCGTCGAAACTCGACAAATCGGTGCGCACCACCGGCGTCACGTTGCTCCAGGTGCCGCCGACCAGCAGGCCGTCTTCGACCACCGGGTTGGACAGCTGCGCGCCCGACCAGCCGAGCCCGAACTCGAGCCAGCGGGTGGTCTCGGCACGCTCGAACTTCGAGTAGTACACGTCGATCGCACCGGTGTAGCGGTCGTTGGGCTGGAACTCGACCACCGCCATCAGGCCGTCGCGGACGTTGTCCACCGAACCCGCCTTGAGCTTGTTGCCGCCGAGCGTGTACGTGCCGGCCGGCGCGCCGTTGATGTCGGTCGGGAAGCCCCAGGCTTCCCATTCGCGGAACTGGCCGGGCGAGTCGAGTCGTGCATAGCCGATCGCGAGACCGATGGTGTCGTCGGCGAACTTGTCGATGAACGCCGCACTGATGCGGTATCCACGGTCGCTGAAGCCGTCGTTCAACTCGCCCAGCGAGTTCTCTTCGAAGCGCACGCTACCGGCGAACTTCGGACCGGTATAGGACAGCGGGCGCACGGTCTGGAGGTTGACCGTACCGGAGATGCCCTGCGCAGGCAGCGTCGCGTCGGGCGTCTTGTAGATGGTCACGCCACTGAGCAGCTCGGACGGATACTGGTCGAACTCGACGCCGCGGTTGTCGCCGGCGCTGACCTGTTCGCGACCGTTGAGCAGCGTGGTGGAGAAGTCACCGGCGAGACCGCGGATGTTGATCGACGATGCACGACCGGCGACACGCTGGGCAGTCAGGCCCGGCAGTCGCGCGATCGACTCGGCAATCGACGTGTCCGGCAGCTTGCCGATGTCTTCGGCCGACACCGCTTCGACGATCGACGTCGACTCCTGCTTGATCGCGATCGACTTCTGGATCGCCCGGGTGTAACCGGTGACTTCGAACGAGTCGAGCTGGGTCGCCTTGTCTTCTTCTTTCTCGCGTGCGGTTTTGGATTCGTCGGCAGCAGCTGCCGCCTGCTGATCGTTTTCGTCCTGCGCTTGGGCGCCGGCTGCGAGCATCATCGTGGCCGAAGCCAGGGCGACGCTCAGCACATTGCGCTTGAGATTAACCATTTCTCCCTCCAGTAGAACTGTCTCAAGTGTGGGTACCTGCCGGTCCAGGTTTCCGCAGGCGCGGTGGAACGTGGCCGCATCCGTCCGAAATGAACGATTTCGTAACGTGCGGCGATGGTAGCCCCGTGCGCTTCCCGCGCGGATTTCCTGCATACGTATTCATGCAAACTTAAGCTTGGGCACCGCGGAAAACGTCATACGCAGTGGGATATTCGGCCCCGGCCGATGCATGCAGCGCGAGCGTTACATCGGCAACTTTTGTTCTCGGGGATGGGCACGCATGGCGACCACAGGGCTGCAGTTCCGAACGAGCCGTCACGTTCCACCACGCAGCTTCAAAGCCATGACGGCTTGCTGCAGCGCAGCAGTCGTCGCGATGCTATGCGTCTGCAGCGCAGCCTGCAGTGAATCGGAAGCTGCCGACTCCGCATCCAAGGCCGGGGCCGACACCGCCGCACTGCATGTGCCCTCCCCCGAGTGGCAAGACCAGATCATCTATTTCGCGATGATCGACCGCTTCGACGACGGCGACCCGAGCAACAACGACCAGGGTCAGGGCGAATACGCGCCCCAGGACGGACGCAAGTTCAGCGGCGGCGATCTCGTCGGCCTGACCCGGCGACTCGACTACATCGCCGGACTCGGCGCGACCGCGTTGTGGATCACCCCTCCGGTGGCCAACCAGTGGTGGAACACGCGTGCCCAGTACGGCGGCTATCACGGCTACTGGGCGTCGGATTTCAAATCGGTCGATGCGCATTTCGGCAGCCTCGACGACTACCGCGCGCTGTCGTCGTCGCTGCACGGACGCGGCATGCTGCTGATCCAGGACGTGGTGGTGAACCACGTCGCCGACTACTTCCACTACAGCAGCTGGCGCGCCGACGCCCCGGCCGATGGATTCCACCTGCAGCCGGACGGGGGCGGCCACAGCGCACCCGCGCAGCCGCCGTTCTCGCACAACGACGCGCGCCACAAGCATCAGCGTCTCGAAGCGATCTACCACTGGACCCCGCACATCGCCAACCTGCAGGACCGCGAGCAGGAGCTGAATTTCCAGCTCGCCGACCTTGACGACCTGAACACCGAGAACCCGACCGTGCGGCGCGCGCTGCGCGACGCCTACGGCTATTGGATCCGCGAAGTCGGTGTCGACGGCTTCCGCGTCGATACCGCGTTCTATGTACCGCCCGAGTACTTTGCGGACTTCATCTGGAACAAGGATCCGAAGGCGTTGGGCATGGCCCAGGTCGCAGCACAGACCGGGCGCAACGACTTCCTGCTGTTCGGCGAGGGCTTCGCCATCGACCGCGCGTTCGAAGACAGCCAGATGCGCAAGATCGACGCCTACATGCGCGACGAAAGCGGGCGACGCTTCCTGCCCAGCATGATCCAGTTCCCGCTTTACGGCACCCTGGGCGATGTGTTCGCGCGCGGCCATGCGACCGACGAGCTCGCCGACCGGATCGAGCGCACGCTGGTCGTGCACGCCGAGCCGCATCGCATGCCGAGCTTCATCGACAACCACGACGTCGACCGCTTTCTTGCTTCCGGCAGCGAGGCGGGCCTGCGCCAGGCGCTGCTCGCGATCATGACCCTGCCGGGTATTCCGACGATCTACATGGGCACCGAACAGGGCTTCCGCGCCCAGCGGGCCAGCCTGTTCGCCAACGGTTGGGGATCGGGGGGCCGCGATCACTTCGACACGGATCACCCGCTCTACCGCACGATCCAGCAGCAGAGCGCGCTGCGTCGTGCAGAGCCCGCCCTGCGCCGCGGCACACCGAGCGTGGTGGCGCACCAGGGGAGCGGGCCGGGCCTGATCGCCTGGCGGATGGACTACGAAGGCGAGTCACTGCTGGTGGCCTTCAACACGGCCAGCCACGCGCTGCTCGCCGACCGCATCGAGCTGGGGAGCGACGCCGACGAGCTCGAGCTGCGCTACAGCCTGCTCGGCGACACGCCGTCGCTGCAGCACGTCGCACCCGCGCAGATCAGTGTGCAGCTGCCTGCGCGGGCGGCCTACGTTTGGAAGTTGCACAACGCCGACACCACCGCGTCGTCCACCTCGCCGGACAGCGCCGCTGCCGATCATCCACTGCGCATCGACTGCGACACCGGTACCACGACATTGCGCGGAAGGGCCGCAGCGAATCAGTCGGCGCTGATCGTCGTCGACGGCGCGCTGGATCGCGCCCTACCCGTGCGCGCCAGCGCAGAGGGTGCTTGGCAAACCAGCGTCGATCGTTCCGACTGGCTGCGGCCCGGCACGCAGCATCGGGTCGTGGCCTGGGACCCACAGGCGCGGCAGGCATCGAACCCGTGCCTGTTCAACGCCGATCCGTTCTGGACCGTGCGTCTGCACCAACGCGACACCGCCGGTGACGACCGCGGGCCGGACGGGACCTACGTGTACCCGAAAGACGCCACCTGGCAGGGCCATCGCACGCTCGACATCCGCGGTGTCACCCTGCGCAGCTACGGCACGGCGCTGCAGCTGGACGTCGAAATGGCCGATCTGGTCGCGCTGTGGAATCCAGCGCAGGGCTTCGACCATCTGGCGCTGACCGCGTACCTGTCAATTCCCGGCCACGACTCCGGCAGCAGCCTGCTTCCGCTGCAGCATGCGTCGGCGCCCGCAGGGTTCACCTGGCAACGCCGCCTGCGCGTCGGCGGCTGGTCCAACAGCCTGACATCGAATGACGGCGCATCAGCCGACCACGAGGGTCAGCCCCAGCCGGTCGGCGCCCAACTGGAAAGACTCGACGACGGACGCACCCTGCGCATGACCTTTCCACCCGCTTCGCTAGGATGGCCGCGCACGCTGGACGGACTCGCCGTCTACCTGACCAGCTGGGACTACGACGCCGGCTACCGGGCGCTTGCCGCCGAGCCGGTCGGACACACTTTCGGTGGCGGCGCCGCCGATGCGCCGCGCGTCATGGACGACACTGCGGTGCTGGAGCTGCGACTGTGAAGCCCGGCGCGGCGGTTCGATCAGACAGCGCTGCGACGGCAGGTGAAGAAGCCGTTGAGGGTCAGGCGTCCACGCCGCGGATCCGCGCTCAACAGCTCTGGATGCGGTATGTGGCTGCTGTGGAACAAGGCGCCGTCGTAGAAGATGATGCGGTTGAACCGGGGCGGCGCCACGGCGACGCGACGAAACCAGGCGTTGTCGTCGGGATAGCCCGGCTCGATGCCGTACTTCGCGGAGAAGGCTGCCGCGTCCAGCACGCCTGACTCATGCACCAGCAGGTCCGCCGTGGACGATTCACAGGTCGGCACGAAGAACGCGGTGCCGCCCAGCCTCGGGTCGTCGAACAGGTAGAGCACCGAGGCCAGCACGCGCTGGCCCGGCGGCACCTGCATGCGATCGCGGTGGCAGATCCACTGTCTCGGCTCGAGACGTTCGGGCGGATCGGTGACGATCGACAGTCGGCTGTAGGCCTGCAATGTCCGGCGTGCACTGAGGCTGGTGCGCACGGTGCGGGCAAGAAAGCCGTCGAGCGCGGCGGTCATGGGTTCCGGCAAGCGAAACTCCGGCCCCGGAAACGCGTTGCCCCGAGTGCGCTCGAAGTGCTCGGCAAAGGCCGCCGCGCGCTCGACCCAGCGCTGCGGTTCGATCAGCGCATCATCAATGATCCAGCAGTGGTGGCCGCCGAACAGCGGCAGCGACTGCACGATGGGATGAGGGTTGAACATCCGTGATCCGACCACCCGGACAGGAGAGGAGCATGCTGACGATGCTACGCGATCGCGTTGCCAGGACGCCGACAGGTCAGTTGGCCTGTCCTTGCAGCGGCGGCTGGCACGGAGCCAAGCTGGCCCCGACCCGATCGGCGACACACACCGGACGCGTCGCTTTCGCCCTGCTCGCCGGATGCATGCTGAGCCTTGCTGGTTGCGCCGGGCCCGACGCGCCCTCCGACGCCGCGTCGGCAGTGCGCGCCGGTGACACGGCATCGGCGGAGGAAACCCTGCCGGTGCCGGGCAGCGGCCGCATCGAACGCTGGAGCGCGTTCCCATCGACTCATGTTCCAGCGCGCCACGTCGATATCTGGCTTCCCGAGGGCTACCCCGCTGCCGCGCCTTACGCCGTGGTGTACATGCACGACGGTCAGATGCTGTTCGACGCGCGGCACACCTGGAACCATCAGGAATGGCAGGCCGACGAAGTCGCGGCCAGGCTCATGGCCTCGGCCGAGGTGCGGCCGTTCATCATCGTCGGCATCCACAACGGCGGACCGCGCCGACACAGCGAGTACTTTCCCCAGCGGCCGTTCGAGTCGCTGCCCGACGCGGAGCGGAATGCACTGCTCGCCGCGCGGCGCAGCCCGGACCAGCCCCTGTTCGCCGCACCCGTGGCCTCCGATGCCTACCTGCGCTTTCTGGTCGAGGAGCTCAAACCCGAAGTGGACCGGCGCTTCGCCGTCGCCAGCGGTCGCGATAGCACCTTTGTATTGGGGTCGAGCATGGGCGGACTGATCTCGATGTACGCCGCGCTCGAATATCCCGACGTGTTCGGCGCGGCAGCGTGTCTGTCGACGCATTGGCCCGGCACCTTCCAGACCGAGAACAATCCCATGCCCTCGGCCTTCCGCAGCTACGTCGAGAATGCCCTGCCCGATCCCGGCCGACTGCGCTTCTACTTCGACCACGGCACCGCCACGCTCGATGCGCTGTATCCGCCGCTGCAGGATGCCGTTGATCGCGTCTTTCTCGACCGCGGCTACGACAGCTCGAACTTCCTCAGCCTCGAATTCCCCGGCGCCGAACACAGCGAACAGGCCTGGGCCGCGCGGCTCGACCGGCCGCTACGGTTTCTGCTCGGGCGCGACGGGGAAGGCGCCAGCGCTACCGCTACTCGAAACCACTACTGAAGATGCCCTCCTCGACAGCGATCGTGCACAGCAAAAAGGCCAGCTCGACGTCGGGATTCACCGTGAAGTGATAGGCATTCGACGAATAGGTTCCCTGACAGTTGGTGCAATGCTCCACGTAGTCGCCGATCCAGTTCTCGCTGCCGAACATCAGCCATGCCCCAAACAAGGCATCAGCGCCGGGTTGCTGGGCAAGAAAGGCACCGCCGAGGTCAAGCTCCGCCTGGTCCCGGTTGAGTTCGAACGTACTGGCAATCTGCGGCACCACACTGGCGTCGCCATCGGACAGCAGCTCGGCTAAGCAGGCGAACTCGTCGAGATCCTGCCGGCCGTTGTCGTCGATGTCTCCATCCCGCAATGGCGGGGCGAGGCTGGCATTCAGCGCGTTGTAGGGAGTGATGAAATTAAAGTCGACGCCGTTCTCATCGGCGGCCAGCGGATACTCACGCAAGTGTGCGGGATTGATGCGGGGCGCGCCCAAGGCGAGTGGGGCACCCACCAGGTCCAGATAGTCCCCGCTGACGAAGATACTTTTCATAAGGTTGGTTTGAGCAGGCCGCCAATCCGTGACCATGCCCGTCGTGACGTCGAGCGCCCCCACATTGGATAGCGCTACGCCTTGCACCGTGCCGAAACCGATGTTGGCGGCCATGTACAGGGTGTTGCCGCGCTTGGCGAGACTGATGGGAGATCTATCCGGGACAATGCTCACGACCGGGTCGGTCGCCTGCCCCGTGAAGGCATCCACGACCGCGACGGATCTGCGCGGCTGCCCCCCGACGTTGGTGAATATTCCGGATACGTAGACCTTGCCGTCGCTGACGAGCAGGTTGAAGACGATCGCGCCCGAGCCGGTCACGTTCGGGTCAAAAGGCAAGACTGCTCCGGTGGATGCATTGACCAAAGCGAGCTTGTTGCGGAACTGATTGTTGACCTGGGTGAAGTCGCCGCCGAGATAGACGAAGTCGCCGGCGATATCGATCGCATACACCCCCGCATCGGCCCCTGGATTCCAGGCTGTCAGGCTGCCGGTGACGGCGTCGACCGCTGCGACATAGGCGCGCGGCTCACCGTTGGCACTGGTGAAGAAGCCCACGACATAGAGCGCGTCGCCGGCCCTCGCCATGTCTCTCGCCACGTTGTTGAGGTCGGCAACAAACACCGTGGCATTGTTGGTGTTGGACGTGACGTCGAGCGCGGCCAGACGAAGGCGGGGTTGTCCACCGATGGTGCTGAAGAGTCCGCGCGCGTAAAGCGTATTGCCATCGAGCAGCAGTCCTTGTACCTCGTTGTCGGCGTCGGGTGCCCAGTCGGTGGCGGCGCCGGTGTGTGCATCCAGCGCGGCGATGTTGCGTCGGCTCACGGCGCCCGAGCCGTTGAATCCACCCCCCAGCATCAGGCGACCGTCAGCAAAGGCGATGGTGTCCACGGCCGGTACGACCGTCGCCAATTGGATCGGCGCGTTGAGCCTGGGGTCGTTGACGCCGACCGAGGCATCCAGAATGTCCACCTCGGCATAGCCGCGACGCTCGGTCGCGCCCATGAGGGTGAACGCGCCGCCGGTATGCAAGGTGCTCCCGCGAAGCAGCAGGGCCGCAACCGCGCCGTTGGGTGAAGGGTTCCAGCCGGATGCGGTGCCCGTGTTCGCGTTGATGGCGGCGAGATAGGGTCGGGACTGGCCGCCGATCGTGGTGAAATCGCCGCCCACATACACCGTGCTGCCGGAAATCTGCAGCGCGCGCACCCGCCCGTTGGGTGCCGGGTTCCAGGTCGACACGACCTGCTGGCTCGTGAGGTCGTAGGCCTTGAGGCCGCTGCCGCCGTAGTACAGGGTGGTGCCGGCGTCGTTGAGAACGATCGCTTCGACCGAGATGCTGCTGTCGAGTGTCTGCACCGCCCCGGTCGTGGCATCGGCCGCGTAAAGGAGGCCGCCCAAGAACACGGTGTTGCCCGAGAGCAGGACGGCCTTCACCTGGCCTGGCGTCAGTGCAGGTACCCAGGACGTCAGCGTGGCCGTCGTCGTGTCGATCGCCGCAGCGCTGGGTCGGGGCTGGCCGTCGATCGATGAGAAGTTGCCGACCACGTACAGCACGCCGCTGTCGGAAAGTGCGAGATCCAGGACAGTGGTGGAGCCACCGATTCCCGTCCCGAACGAGAAGGAGAAATCGGGATCCATCCTGCCGTCCGGCAGGATGTGCACGAGCGGCGAAGTCGCTGTGTCGTCGACGAGCTCGAACCATCCGCCGAGATACCAGCCGCCGGCGCCATCCGGCACCGCAGCATGCACGGCATTGCCCTTGACCTTCGCCAGCGGCTGCACCGGCGTGCCGCTGGCGGCATCCATCAGCAACGCCGAGCCGGTGAACTGCGCGACCGTGTTGAACGTGCCACCGAGGTAGATCGTGTCGGTTGAGCGGGTCACGGCTTCGATGCGACCGTCGGTGATCCACAGGTCGTTACGCGGGTAGTCGTTCAGGGCCGAAGCCGTGCCGGCCAGGCCCAGCAGCAGAAGGGCGACGAGGACCATGCCTATTTCGAGGGTTTTCGAAGCGTGGGTGCGTGCGCGTGTGGACATGGCGTGTTCCCGGTCAGGAGGGGTTCTCTGACGCCAAGCGCAAGTCCGCGCGAAAACCGGTCAAGAAATCGGGAGTCGCGCTCAGGCGCTGGCCCCGATCTTCCCGCCAGTCGGGCTAGACTGCTGGTTACACCCTCCTTCCAGAGCCATCTTCGGCACGATCCATGCGATCTCCGCTCGACATCACCCAATGTCTGCAGCGCTGGAAAGCCGGCGATCGGGCGGCCCTCGATGAGCTGGCTGTTCTGGTCCAGGGACAGCTGCGCGAGCTCGCTGCGGTGCGTCTGCGCAGCGAGCGGCAAGTCACCCTGCAACCCACCGCTCTGGTGAACGAGGCGATGCTGCGCCTGCTCGGCGGCGACGTGGATTGGCGCGACCGCGCGCACTTCTTTGCCTTCGCGGCGCTGCACATGCGCAGCGTGCTGGTTGACCAGGCCCGCGCCCGGCAGTCACAGCGGCGCGGTGGCGACTTCGTGCAGGTGACCCTGGGTGAGGAACTGGTCGACCCCGATGCCGATCTCGGCATTCTTGAACTGCATCAGGCCTTGGAGCGCCTGGAAGAGTTGGATGCCGATGCGGCAAAGGTCGTCGAGTTGACCTATTTCGGCGGACTGAACCGTGAAGAGGTCGCCGAGGCGCTCGACTGTTCGGTCTCCAGCGTGTTCCGCGCCCTGCGCTTCGGCCAGGCCTGGCTGCGTCAGGCCCTGAGCGAGTGAGCAACGGTACCGCGCCCGGGCTACGCGAAAGCTTCGATCGGCTGATCGAGATGACAGCCGAGCAGCGCCATATGGCGCTGACGGAGCTCGATGCGCAGTACCCCGAACTGGCGGAGGAGCTGCGCAAGCTTTTGCCGACAGGTGGGACGTCCGGCGAAGCCGACGACCCGGTGGCCGAGCGTCTCCTGCGCAGCCTCGACGGCGCACCACCCGCGCACGGGCAGCTCGGCCCCTACCGCCTGCTGCACCTGCTCGGCGTTGGCGGCATGGGCTGGGTCTATCTGGCCGAGCGCGATGCCGACGGCGTACGGCAACAGGTGGCGCTGAAGCTGGTGCGTGGCAGCGGAGAAGCTGCGGCGAACGACCTGTTCCAGCGCGAGCGAAACGTGCTGGCGAGCCTGCAGCACCCCAACATCGCGCGCTTCCTCGATGCGGGCACGGTCGCGGGCCAGCCCTATCTGGTCATGGAGTACGTCGAAGGCCAGTCGCTCGCCAGCTGGCTGGAAAAACGCCAGCCCAGTCTGCAGCAGCGACTGGACCTGATCGTGGCGCTGGCGCGGGCGGTGGATCACGCGCACGCCAATCTGGTTGTGCACCGCGATCTGAAACCCGCAAACCTGCTGGTGCGCGGCGACGACAGTCCGGTCCTCCTCGACTTCGGCATCGCCAAGTTGCTCGACGCCGAAGATGCCAACCGGGTCACGTCCACGCGCGTCTATACACCGACCTACGCTGCACCGGAGCAGATTGCCGGGCGGCCGGTCACCGTGGCGACCGACGTCCATGCGCTCGGTTTGCTGCTGTTCGAACTGCTGTGTGGCGAGCCGTCCCGGGTCGAGAACGAGCAAGCGCCGAGAACGCGCCCTGGCGAAGTCGCGCGTGCATCCAACGTGCCCTGGGTCCGCCGCGGCGCGGACGCGATCAACGTCGAGCTCGACCGCATTGTCGCCATGGCTCTGCGCGAAGAGCCCGAACGCCGCTATCGGTCCGCGGCCGATCTGGCCGCCGATATCGAGCGATGGCAGCACGGGCTGCAGGTCCAGGCCATGCCTGACACCGTCCGCTATCGCAGCCGCAAGTGGCTGCGCCGACATCGATGGGGTGTCTCGGTTGCAGCCGTCGCCGTCGTCGCGACGGCGTTCTTCATCGTGCAGCTGCAGTCGTCGCTGCAGCGCGCGCTTGTCGCAGAGCAGGAGGCGCAGCAGAAGGCCCGTACCGCGCAAGCGGTAGCCGATCTGATGACCGACCTGTTCAGCGGTGCCGACCCGCGCGTCGCCCGCAACGCCGACGTCAGCGCCCGTGCGCTGCTCGAACGCGGCGCCGAGCGCCTGACCACGCACCGCAGTGGCGATGCCGGCATCGATGCCCAGCTGCGTCTCACCATGGGCGTGCTGCTTGCCGGAATCGGCGATCCCGCGGCCGCCGTGTCGCAGTTCGACGCCGGCCTGGCCGCTCAACCACCCGATCCACTGATGCGGGCTGAACTGCTGCATGAGCGCGCCCGGTCGCTGACAAGACAGAAAGACAATGTCGAGGCGGAAGCTTCCGCGCGGCAGGCATTGGCGTTGCGAGAGGCGAGTCTGGGCCCCGATGCCCCGGCGGTGGGCCACGCATTGAATTCGCTGGGCGTGGCGTTGCAGGATCAAGACCGCGACGTCGAAGCCGAAGCGTCGTTTCTTCGCGCGGAAGCCATTTTCGCCGCACAGCAGCCTCCCGATCTGGAGGCGCTGGCATCGTCGCGCCACAACATGGGTCGGGTCGCCCAGAAGCGTGGCGATCTGGATCTCGCCATTCGTCGGTTTCGGCAAGCGATCGAAGACAAGACGTCGTTCTACGGGGCCGACGACCCACGCACCTTGCTCACCATGATGGTGTTGGGTCAGGCACTGGGGAGCTCCGGAGACTACGACCAGGCCATCGAGTGGCTGCAGCGCGCGGTCGAAGGACGCCGCAAAGCGCACGGCGACCGAAGCCTGGAAACGGCCACTGCGCTCAACGAGCTCGCCTTCCACCTGCATGGCCAAGGCAACCTGGCCCAGGCGCAGGCGCACTACCTCGAAGCTCTGGAGATCACCCGCCGTGTCGACCCGAACTCCGCGGACGCAGCGATACTGCTGAACAACCTCGGCGCGCTGCGGGAGCTGCGAGGCGACCTTGAAGGGGCCGAACGCGACATACGCACATCGGTGCAACTGCGCGAGCAGCTGTACGGCACGGAACATCTCAATACCCTGCGTGCGGCACACAACCTCTGCCGCGTGCTGACCGCGCAGAACAAGCTGGTCGAGGCGCGCGCCTGTGCGCATGATGTTTTCGAACGACGTCGCAACTTGCTGGGCGAAGCGCACCCGGAGGCAGACGACAGCCGTGCCGTGGTCGAAGGGCTGAGCGCCGATCCGGATCGTGCCTGGTTGATTGATCGCTACGAGCGCTTCAACCAGCAAGGCGCCTCGCAGGTCACGCGCACCATGCGCTTCGCCTGGCTGCTCGCCTCCAGCGGGGGTGACGCGGACGATATCGAGCGGATGACGAAGATGGCGCAGTCGCTGCGCGAGTACCAGGGGGCGAACTCGATGCGGGCCGCCCTGACCGAACTGCACCTGGCCGATCTGGCCATGCGCATCGGACAAGCCGACCTCGCGCGCGAAGCCCTGGCGCGTGGCGAGGCCGTCCTCGATGCAGGCCTGGTGCCGCAGGCACCGGCGCGAACGCTCTGGAAGTCGCTGCAGGCCAGGCTTGTCCAGGCGGGTCCGGCGCCGTAGTCACCGGCACGGCTGCGGCGAAACCACCACGCGGTCACGCCACGCAACGAATGCATGGCGCGCGCCCAGTCACGGGGACGCGGTCGCCGCCTCGAAATAGGCCGCCGCTCCCGGATAGTCGATCACCACGCGGAAGTACTTGAGCGCCGAGCCGCCGAGCGCGCCCCAGGTTGGGCGGTCCATCATTCCGGCCATGTACTGCTGGAAGGCGCCTTCCGGCTGTTCGGCGAACCATACCGGGCCGGTGCTCAGACCCGCGACAGTCACGCTCGCGACCTGGATCATGCGCCGCTGTTGCGGCCCCTTCTGATCGGCAGACTCGATCACGCGCCACTCGGGATGCGCCGCGCGCCAGCGCTCGAACACCGCATGCTCGATGAAGCTGGTGCCGATGTCGGTACCGACGGCCACACCGAATACCGGCGCCGAGGATTCGGTAGTGGTCGCGGTGGCACCGCTGTCGTAGAGCATCGGCAGGGTCTCGCCATCGACGACGACATCGATGCTGGGGAAGTGCGTGGTGCGTGCTCCCGCATCGTTGGTCTGGAAGCCCAGGGGCGCCCGGTGCGGATGCGCGGCGTCACCCTCGAACCCCTGGACGCGGTCGAGACTCGCCTTGGGGTAGTCGAACGCCCACACGCCGTCCGCGAACCAGCGACCGCCGAGGAACCCGTCGCGACCATGCATGTGCTCATTCGGGGCAACGGCCAGCCGGCCGCCCATGAAGTACGCCGGCGCAGCAGGGATCGATTGCCGTGGGTCGAACGCGGGCCAGGCGACCAGTTCGACTTCGCCGCCTGTTTCGACCGGCATCTCCAGACGTTTCACCAGCTGCGCACCGATCGCGTTCCAACCGCCGCCGGTGTCGGTGAAGAACCGCAGCCGTTCACCATTCAGTGTCGGCGTCACCCACACCTGATCGTGCACGAACTCTGCAGGCACGACGACCCGATTGGCGGCCGACAGCGGCGCAGCCAGAAAACCCAGGGTGAACACCACACCGCGCAGGTACGACATCGAACGATTCCTCAGGATGGTGGACCGGCATGGGTCCGCGGAGGTTCTGGAGTCACCGCCAGGCTACCGACCCGACCCGCGCCCGAATGCATGCGGAATCATGCCTGACTTCCCGCTGCGAAAAAGCCCCGGCTCGTATCAGTCCAAGTCCGGTGTGAACCGGGCACGTCAAGGACCAGCCAGGCGCCCGTGCCCGCGTCGATCCGGATGGCGTCTCACCACCGGGACGCTCCGGCGCGACGCCTTCGAGCCCGACGGAGGTGGACGATCGGCCTCGTATCGCTTCGGGCCCAAGGGTCTGCCGGGTCACCTTCACTGCGCGCGCCGCTGGCCGGGCGGATCGCCGCCTCCGGCACGGATCCCGGGATGCACGAACACGAACGCATTCCAACTACATCGGCAGCGGCGGTGCCTGGCAGTTCTTCGCAATGTACTCGGCATGGTCGGGCATGACTTCCGCTGAGCGGGCGAGCACGTGGCGCACCCCTTCGACCATGCGCTGGATCTCTTCCGGCGACTGCAGGTCGACCATCGGGTGGTAGCGCCGGGGCACGATGCCCTGCCCCACCATCACCTGCACCCAGCTCGGGATCATGAACAGCTCGTCCGACTCGCGGAAGCAGCGCCCGTTCTCGCGGAACAGTTCGATCTTCGCGCGCAGCGTGTCGGGGATCGACATCTCGCGACAACGCTGCCAGAACGGTTCGCTGCGCTCGTTCGCCATGTAGTGCAGCACGAGGAAGTCGCGCGAGCGCTCGAACTCGAACTGCACCTGGCGGTTGTACTCGTCGATCATCGCGCGGTCGTTCCGCGTATTGGGGAAGCAGGCGACGAGCAAGGTGATGCTCGACTGGATGAAGTGGATGCTGGTCGACTCCAGCGGCTCCATGAATCCGCTGGCCAACCCGATGGCGACGCAGTTGCGGTGCCAGAACTGCTTGCGCATGCCGGTGACGAAGCGAAGCGGACGCGGATCGGCCAGTGGCTCGCCGTCCAGGTTCGCAAGCAGCGTACCGGCTGCCTCGTCGTCCGACATGAACTCGCTGCAGTACACCATGCCGTTGCCGATCCGGTGCTGCAGCGGAATGCGCCATTGCCACCCGGCCGAACGCGCCGTCGAGCGGGTGTACGGCGTCAGCGGCGACACAGACTGGCAGGGCACCGCCATCGCGCGATCGCAGGGCAGCCAGTGCGTCCAGTCGTGGTAGCCGGTCTTCAGGGTCTGCTCGATCAACAGGCCGCGGAAGCCCGAACAGTCGACGAAGAAGTCTCCCTCGATGACCTCGCCGCTCTCCATGGTGATCGACACGATGTCGCCGGACTCGCCGTCCTGCTGCACGCTGGCGACCTTGCCCTCGGTGCGTCGCACGCCGCGCGCCTCGGCGAAGCCGCGCAGGAACTTCGCGTACAGGCCGGCATCGAAGTGAAAGGCGTAGGCGATGTCGGACAGCGGCGAGTTCTGGATGTTCGCCGAACGCATGAAGCGGTTCTGCCGCGCGGCCACGCAGTTGAACGCGTACTCGTCCATCTCGCCCGCGAGGCCAAGCCGGTGCTGGCGCACCCAGTAGTGATAGAACTGCACCAGACCCAGATCGCGCCCGCCGATGTTGCCGAAGGCGTGGATGTAGCTATGCCCTTCGCGCAGCCAGTCCTTGAACTCGATACCGAGCTTGAAGGTGCCCTGACTGGCCCGAATGAACTCGTTCTCGTCGATGCCCAACACGCCGTTGAAGCGGCGAATCGGCGGAATGGTCGCCTCGCCCACGCCGACCGTGCCGATCGCCTCCGACTCGACCAGCCGGACATCGAGCTTGCCGGCGAACAGACGACCGAATGCGGCGGCGGTCATCCAGCCGGCCGTGCCGCCGCCGACGATCACGACCTTGCTGATGGCGTCTTCGCTCATGCCTCGTTTCCGCTCCGAGTGGTGGGGCTGGGTCGAGCCGCATCTTATCGGATGGCCGCAGCGAGGCCACCCCGCCAAGGCGCGCGATCGCCCTGTCCCGCGCGCATACGTATGCAGCAGCGGAATCGCTGCGACAGGCCCTACCATCGGGCTGTTCCGCATTGGCTGTTCCGCATCGGGAGGGATCGGATGAGCGTAAGCCGCGCCTGGGC
The DNA here is from genome assembly GCA_020442465.1 of Lysobacterales bacterium. Lineage (GTDB taxonomy): Bacteria > Pseudomonadota > Gammaproteobacteria > Xanthomonadales > Xanthomonadaceae > Pseudomarimonas. The sequence goes on along the minus strand of JAGRJY010000041.1, from coordinate 41,430 downwards.
CATCGGCCTGGCCATGTCGTGCCTGGCGCATGCCTCGACGCTGTGTGCACAGGGCGGGGACACCGCCGTCTGCGATGCCGCGCCTCCCTTCGACCTGCTCAGCGCTGCGGCGCCTGCGCTCGACGCGCGCGCAGCGTGGGTCGACACCACGCGTCTGCTGTGGACCGGCACCACGCAAGGCTCGACGCTGGCGCTCTATCACGCCGTCGCCGGCGGCATGCGCACGCAGACGGGCCAGACCGTGCAGGGCGCCGACCGTCGTCTGCCGTTGCGTGCCGCCTCGGGCGGTCTCAGCGCCGAAGAGGTCCAACGCTTCGCATACATGGGAGCCGGCTCCTTGCTCGAGCTCGTCGACGCGAACGCTGCATCCATCGACGAACTGCTGATCGGGGAGCTGGTGCTGGTGCGCGAGGATGCCCAGGGGCGGGTCGCCGACGCGACGCGCGTGCAGCCTGCCGCCGCGCTGGATGCGCGCTACGCGGCGGCGGCCGAGCCTGCCGCGCTGGGCGCCAGCGTGCAGGGCGACAACGTGCAGTTCGCGCTGTGGGCGCCGTGCGCGCACGCGGTGGATCTGTGTGTGTACCCCAATCCCACTGCGCCGGCGGTCGCCCGGCTGTCGCTGCAGCGCGATGACGACTCCGGCATCTACAGCGTGTCGACGGATGCCGCGCAGCACGGCAGCTATTACCGCTATCTGGTCGAGGTGTTCCAGCCCGGCATCGGTCGCGTGCGGCAACGCGTCACCGACCCGTACAGCGTCAGCCTCAGCGCCAACGGCGCACGCAGCATGGTGGTCGACCCCGCGCATGCGGAAGTCACACCCGAGGGCTGGACCACGCATGCACGCCCGGCTACGCCACTGCGGAACACCGACCTCGCGATCTACGAGCTGCACGTGCGCGATTTCTCGGCGGGCGACCGCAGCGTGTCGGCGGCGCATCGCGGCAGCTACCTCGCGTTCACCGAGCAGGACAGCGATGGCATGCGCCACCTGCGCCGGCTGGCGCGCGCCGGCATCACCGACCTGCATCTGCTTCCGGCCTTCGACTTTGCCACCGTCCCCGAGATCGGATGCGTGGGCGTCGTACCAAAGGGCGGCCCGAGCGACACCGCCCAACAGGCTGCCGTCGCGGCACAGAAGCAGGCTGACTGCTTCAACTGGGGCTATGACCCGGCGCACTTCAACGCGCCCGAGGGCAGCTACTCGACCGACGCCCAGGACGGCGCCGTGCGCGTCAGGGAATTCCGCGCGATGGTGCAGAGCCTGCACGCGCTGGGCCTGCGCGTGGGCATGGATGTGGTCTACAACCACATGAGCGCGTCAGGCGCCTACCCGCCTTCGATCCTCGACCGCATCGTGCCGGTCTACTACCACCGCCTCGACAACCGCGGCGGCGTCACCAACTCGACCTGCTGCGCCAACACCGCAACCGAGCATCGGATGATGGCGAAGCTGATGATCGACTCGACCGTGCATTGGGTACGCCACTATGCGATCGACTCGTTCCGCTTCGACCTCATGGGACATCAGCCGCGAGAAGCCATGCAGCGACTGCAGGCGGCTGTCGACGCCGAGGCAGGCCGCCATGTCCACCTGTTGGGTGAAGGCTGGAACTTCGGCGAGGTGGCCAACGGCGCGCGCTTCGAACAGGCCTCGCAGCTCTCGCTCGGTGGCAGCGGCATCGCCACCTTCAGCGATCGCGGGCGCGATGCCGCGCGTGGCGGCGGCTGCTGCGACAGTGGTGAGTCGGTGCTGATCAACCAGGGGGTGCTGAACGGACTGTTCCTCGCCCCGAATGCCCGCGCCGCGGGCCGCTTCACCCGCGATGACCTGCTGCGTGGGATGGACCTGCTGCGCATCGCCCTGGCCGGCACGATCCGCGCCATGCCGATACCGAATCGCTTCGGTACGACGGTCGAATCCAACCTGATCGACTACGCCGGCCAACCGGCTGGTTATGCCGAGCAGCCCGGCGAGGTGGTCAACTATGTCGAGAACCACGACAACCCGACCCTGTTCGATATCAACGTCTACAAGCTGCCGCAGGGCGTCGGCATGGAGCACCGTGTGCGTGCGCAGATGCTCGGCGCGGCGCTGGTCGCCTTCAGCCAGGGTGTGGCTTATTTCCACGCCGGCCAGGACATCCTGCGCAGCAAGTCGCTCGACCGCAACAGCTATGACTCCGGCGACTGGTTCAACGCGATCGACTGGCAGTATCGCGACAACGGATTCGCCCGAGGCCTGCCGATCGAGCAGGACAACGGCGTCATGTGGCCGTACGCGCGCCCCCTGCTGGCCGATGCCGCGCTGAAACCGGCGCCGGACTGGATGGCCTGGAGCCGCGACGCCTTTCGCGACCTGCTGCGCATTCGCCGCGGCAGCACGCTGTTCCGCATCGACGACGCGAACGACGTGCGCACGCGGCTCAGGTTCGCCAACACCGGGCCGAATCAAGTGGCCGGTGTGCTGGCCGCGCACCTCGATGGCCGGGGCTATCCGGATGCCGGATACGAGCGCGTGCTCTACGCGCTGAATGTCGACGCCACCGACCGCTCGATCAGCGTGCCGGAGCTGGTCGGCCTGCCCTTCGTGCTGCATCCGCTGCAGGCGTCGGACAAGGCCACCGACGCACGGCCACGCGAACGCGCCAGCTGGGACGCCGGCAGCGGCACCCTGCGCGTTCCCGCTCTCAGTGCCGTGGTGTTCGTGGTGCCGGAATCATGAGCGGCGAAAACCGGCCCGTCGCGGCAACCCGATCGGCTGCGGCCCGGGGTATGCTCCTTGGGCAAAGCTCAGTCGGCATGGCGCGCTCGGCGCACGTGCCACGGTGCATGTGAGAAGGGGAGCCGCGGATGCCGTCCAACGCCCGGGAGATCACCCTGCTGGCGCCCTTGTCCGGGCTGCGGCGCGCGTTGGCCGACGTACCGGACCCGATCTTCGCCCAAGGCATGGCCGGCCAGGGCTGGGCCATTGATCCCACCTCCGACACCGTGCTCGCGCCCTGCGCCGCCGAGGTTGTGCACCTGCACCGCGCTGGCCATGCGGTGCTGCTGCGCAGCGAACACGGGCTCGACCTGCTGATCCATGTCGGCGTCGACACGGTGACGCTGGGCGGCGCCGGTTTCGAGTTTCTCGTCCGTGTCGGACAGAGGGTCGATGCAGGCCACCCCCTGCTGCGCTTCGACCTGGATGCCGTGGCCCGCTCGGCGCGCAGCCTGCTGACACCGGTCCTGGTCACCAATGTCGATGCCGTGCGCGCGATCGACACGCTGCGCACCGAGCATCTCCTCGAAGCCGGGCGCTCCAGCCTCGGCCTGGTCCGGTTCGCATCCGACGACGCGCCTTCGTCTGCGACTTCCGGCGAAACCTGTCGTTCAGGACTGCTGGTGATCCCCAATCCGTCCGGGCTGCACGCGCGTCCCGCCGCGGCCCTGGCCGACAAGGCGCGCCGCTATCGCGCCGAGATCGAACTCGTCTGCGGCGAGCGCCGGGCCAGCGCGAAATCGGTGGTCGCGCTGATGGGCCTTGACCTGCAGCAGGGCAGCGAGGTGCTCGTCGAAGCGCGCGGCGTGGATGCGCGCGAGGCGGTCGACACGCTGGACGCGCTGCTCCGCAGCGGCTGCGGCGAGGATGTCGAAGCCGCGCACGCTCTGCATCCGACGCCCGCCACGGCAGCGGTCGATGTGCCCACCGGAGCCTTGTCCGGCGTGCCGGCAGCACCGGGTCTGGCCATCGGCAATGTGGTCCACTGGCGCGTCAGTGTCGAGCTGCCCGAGTCCGATGTACCCGTCGACGCGGCGGTCGAGCGACTGCGCCTCGAGCACGCCCTGCACAGCGCGCGCGGCGAGCTGGTCGCCCTGGCCACCGCCCATGCCCACGACTCGCGCGGGCAGATTCTCGCCGCCCAGGCCAGGATGCTCGACGACCCCGAACTGCTATCCGCCGCGCATGCGGCGATCGCCTCGGGGCGCAGCGCTGGCCACGGCTGGCTGGTGGCGACCGATGCGGCGGCGGCTTCCTTGCGTCGACTCGAGAGCGCGCTGATGCAGGAACGCGCGATCGACCTTCGCGACCTCGGCCTGCGCGTGGCGCGCCTGCTCGGCGGCCGCAGCCGGCAGCCGCAGCTGCACGCCGGCACCCTGCTCATCGCCGAGGAGCTGACGCCCTCGGACGTGGCGGCGTTCGATCCGGAGGACATCGCCGGCATCGCCTGTGTCACCGGCGGCGCAGCCGGCCATGTCGCCATCCTGGCGCGCACGCTGGGCATTCCGGCGGTGTGCGGCATCGATGCGGCCGCGTTGCGGATCAGCGAAGGCACCCATGTGCTGCTCGACGGCGATCAGGGCTGGCTGCAGCCGCAGCCGGACGCCGAGGCCATCGAAACCGCGCGCCGACGCATCGACGCGCACGCGCGACAGCGATCGCTGGAGCAGACCTTTGCCCAGCGCGAAGGGCGCACCCGGGATGGCGTTCGCGTTGAGGTGGTCGCCAACGTCGCGAATTTGCGCGACACCGAGGCAGCCGTCGCTGCCGGTGCCGAGGGTGTGGGGCTGCTGCGCACCGAGTTCCTGTTCGACGACCGTGCGCAGGCACCGGACGAGGACGAACAGGCCGCCTGCTACGGCAGTCTCGCCGACCAGCTGGGCAGCGACCGACCGCTGGTGATCCGCACCCTCGATGCCGGCGGCGACAAACCCTTGGCCTATCTGCCGATGGCGCGTGAAGACAACCCTTTTCTTGGCGTGCGCGGCGTACGCGTCAGCTTCGCCCATCCCGAACTGTTCCGTGTTCAGCTACGGGCGATCCTGCGCACCGCGGGCCGGGCCCGCGTGCACATCATGCTGCCGATGGTCGGCCTGCTCGAGGAGCTGCGCGAGGCACGACGGGTACTCGCCGACGAAGCGAACCAGCTCGGCGTGGCCGTACCGCCGCTGGGCATCATGATCGAAGTGCCCTCCGCAGCGCTGATGGCCGAGCAGTTCGCCCGCGAAGTCGACTTCTTCTCGATCGGCAGCAATGACCTGACCCAGTACACCCTGGCCATGGATCGTGGCCATCCCGCGCTGGCCAAACAGGCGGATGCCTTGCACCCGGCGGTGCTGCGTCTCATCGCCACCACTTGTGAGGCAGCCGATCGCCACGAACGCTGGGTCGGCGTATGCGGCGGCATGGCCTCCGACCCGCTGGCCACGCCAGCGCTGATCGGCCTGGGCGTGCGCGAACTGTCAGTGGTGCCGCCGGCCATCGCCACGATCAAGGCCGCGCTGGCGCGACTCGACTCCAACACCTGCCGCGGTCTGGCGCGCGAGCTGCTGCTGCTCGACGATGCGGCGTCCGTACGTGCGCGTCTGCGCGCTTTCCTGTCTGCCTGAACGGCGTCCGCCGCTGGCTCTGCACCGAGGTCGCCCATGATCAAGCGCGCATTCACCACCCTGCAGAAGATCGGCAAGTCGCTGATGCTGCCGGTCGCCGTCCTGCCGGTGGCCGGCCTGCTGCTGGGCATCGGCGCTGCCGGGTTCTCGTGGATTCCGGCCGACCTCTCGCAGATGATGAAGATGGCCGGCGACGTGATCTTCGGCAACCTGCCGCTGATCTTCGCCATCGGCGTCGCCCTCGGGTTTACCGAGAACGACGGCGTCTCCGCGATCGCTGCCACCATCGGCTACCTGGTGATGACGGCGACACTCGGCGTCATGGCAAAGATCAGCCACATCGAGCCCGACCTGATCATGGGCATCCCCTCGATGCAGACCGGCGTCTTCGGCGGCATTCTCGCCGGCGGGCTCGCGGCGTGGCTGTTCAACCGCTACTACCGCATCAGCCTGCCCGACTACCTGGCGTTCTTTGCCGGCAAGCGCTTCGTGCCGATCGTGACCGCGCTGGCTGCGATCGGGCTCGGCATCCTGCTGTCTTTCGTCTGGCCACCCATCGGCAGCGGCATCAAGGTGTTTTCCGACTGGGCTGCGCAAGAAGACCCGCGCACCGCCGCCACGGTGTACGGATTCGTCGAGCGCATGCTGATTCCGTTCGGCCTGCACCACATCTGGAACGTGCCGTTCTTCTTCGAGATGGGGCAGTTCACCGACCCGAGCACCGGCAAGGTGGTCAGCGGTGACATCAACCGGTTCTTTGCCGGCGATCCGACCGCGGGCGTTCTGGCCGGCGCCTTCCTGTTCAAGATGTTCGGGCTGCCGGCCGCCGCCATCGCGATCTGGCACGCGGCGCGACCGGAGCGGCGACTGGCGATCGGCGGCATGATGATTTCGGCTGCGCTGACGTCGTTCCTCACCGGCATCACCGAACCGATCGAGTTCGCCTTCCTGTTCGTGGCGCCGGCGCTGTACGTGATCCACGCCCTGCTCGCGGCGTCGGCGCAATTCGTCGCCAATTCACTCGACATGCACATGGGGTTCACCTTCTCGCAGGGTGGCATCGACTTCGTGGTGTTCAACCTGGTCGGCAAGAACGCGCACAACGCCTGGTACGTGTTCGTGCTCGGCCCGATCTATGCCGCGATCTACTACACCGTGTTCCGCGCCTACATCAGCTTCTTCAATGCCCGCACACCCGGACGCGAAGACACCGTCGAAGCCGAGACCGTGGACGCCGGCGGCACCTCGTCGAAGGCACGCGACCTGATCGCCGCGTTCGGCGGCGCCGCCAATATCGACAGCCTCGATGCCTGCATCACCCGCCTGCGGGTCGCGGTGCACGACGAACAGAAGGTCGACCGCTTTCGTCTGCAGCAGCTCGGCGCGGCCGGCGTCATGAGCGTCGGCAAGGCCGTGCAGGCGGTGTTCGGCCCGGCATCGGAAAACCTCAAGACCGACATGGAACAGGTACTCCGCAAGGGAGGCGATGCGGCAACTGTTCCCGCATCGACCGGCCCGGTGCAGGTGATGGCGACCGCTGCAGCCACCTCGTCCGCGTCCATGGCATCGGCGCCAAATTCCGCCGCCACCGAGGCGTGGGTGAAGGAAGCTGCGCCGGCACTGCTCGCTGCACTGGGTGGCCGGGACAACCTCGAGGATCTCGCCCACGTCGCGCACACCCGTCTGCGCGTGCAGGTGCGCGATGCGGCCAAGGTGCGACCGCAGGACCTGCACGCAGCCGGTGCGGATGCCACACTCGACGTCGGCCAAGGCGTGTTCCACTTGCTGCTCGGCGAAGCGGCCGGAGCCTTCGCCGCGGCCATGCGTTGAACGCAGCCGGGCGCGGAAGCATGTGCTACCGATACGGCGTCGAAACACTCGCCGCTCCGGATCTCGAGTTCGCGCCGGGGGAACGGAATCCGCCGACGTGTGCGGGTGCGCTGCGCCTGGCACCACCCTGCCCGCGCGCCGCGCGCGTTGCGAGCGCCGCGGAGTGATGCGCATCCTGCTCGCCGGCGCCACCGGCCTGGTCGGTGGTCTGCTGCTCGACCGACTGCTGGACCGGGCCCAGCGCGACGATCTGCATGTCCTCGCGCTCGGTCGCCGCGCCGTGCATGTCGATCATCCGCGCCTGCGCCAGTCCGGCCTGGACGGGCTGGGCCATGCGGAATGGAATCCGATGCCGGAGGGTCGTCCCGACGTGTTCCTGTGCTGCCTCGGCACCACGCTGCGTCGCGCCGGGTCGCGCGCGGCGTTCGCGGCGGTCGACCACGACCTGGTGATGGCGCTGGCCGGCTCAGCGCGCACGGCCGGCGTCAGGCAGGCGATCGTGGTCTCGTCGGTCGGTGCCTCAGCCCGATCCACCAGCTTCTACCTGCGCGTCAAGGGCGACACTGAACGCGACCTGGCAGCGCTGGGATTCGCACGCCTCGACCTCATCCAGCCGGGGCTGCTGCTCGGCCCGCGCGACGAGCGACGCACCGGCGAGTCGCTGGCGCAACGCGTCGCCCCCCTCACCGACCTGCTGATGCCCGGACCGCTGCGTCGCTACCGATCGATTCCCGCCGCCACCGTGGCGGCCGCGATGGACGCACTCGTTGGTGCCGCCGAGCCGGGGCGATTCGTGCACCGGCACGACGCGCTCCGGGCGCTGGCCGATCGGTGAGTCCGAACGCCCGAGTCGGGCGATCTATTCCGGCGGATGCGCGGGCTCCGCGGTGCTGCCAACGCCGGACCAGATCGAGCGCCATCGCCAGCTCTCACCGCGCAGGAGTTCAACCGGATCGCCTTGCGTGAACAGACGCATGCGCCGAAACGGGCGATCGGGGAAGAACGTCTCGGTCATCGCCACGCTGCCGTCGTCGGCGAACAGTTCCACCGACGCCGTGTCGAACAGCAGGCGCATGCGCAACACGGGGTCGTTGCTTGCCCGCGGAGCACGGTGCACGCGATCCGCGAACGCGGGTGAGAACGCGTGGCTGCCCGCGCGCTGCCGGTCGCTGAAGAAGGTTGCACTCGTGCGATCGAAGCCGATTCGATAGGACTGGCCAAGATCGTTGTCCAGCTCGATGCCCACATCGCCCTCGCCCTGCAGGGAGACCTCGAGCACGACTTCGCGCGGCAGCAGTCCTGCGGCATCCTCGGCGATGAGCAGCGGGTCGTGCACCGGCCGGCGATCGAAGCGGATTGGCTCAACCCGCAATGCCTCCAGTTCACCCACCGGCCCGGCATGCAGGCGCAGGCCAGCCGGGTCGCGATGCAGGCTCAACGCGCGCGGCAGGGTCATCGCGCTGCGCCAGGGCGTGGTCGGCACCTGCTGGGCGTAGTCCCAATTGCCCATCCAGCCGAGGAACAGCCGGCGTCCGTCGTCGCCGGGCACGTCCGACCAAGTGACTCCGGCGTAGTTGTCGCGCCCCCAGTCCAGCCAAACAGCTGGTTGTGACTCCAGTGTTTCGGCAAACGCCGCATCCAGCGCGAACCGCGTGCCGTCGAAATCACCGACGAAGTACTGCGTACCCGAGCCGCCCTGCGGCCCGCCCGGGTTGAGATTGAGGATCAGCACCCAACGCTCTTCGTCGCTGCCCTCGACGCGCATCGGAAACAGATCCGGGCACTCCCAGACGCCGCCGTGCGCGCCAATGCCCGCGCCGAAGTCGCTGAGAAACTGCCAGGACTTGAGGTCGGGTGAGGCGTACAGGCGAACGTGGTCGGTCACCGACACCGCTGCCACCCAACGCCGGCTCGGCGCATGCCAGAACACCTTGGGGTCGCGGAAATCCTTGCGGTCGCCGGGATTCGGCAACGCCGGATTGCCCGCGAACTTCGTCCAGGTACGCCCGCGATCATTGCTGTAGGCAATGCCCTGGCTCTCGTGGTCGTTGCTGCCCGTCTTGCCGCGCTCGGCGTCGTGATAGGTGAACATCGCCACCATCGGTGGCGTCGTGCCGTCGCTGAAACCGCTGGTGTTGTGCCAGTCGATCACCGCGCTGCCGGAGAAGATGTAGCCCTTCTCATCGGGCGCGAGCGCGATCGGAAGATGCTGCCAGTGCACCAGATCGCGACTGACTGCGTGGCCCCAATGCATCGGCCCCCACACGGTCGCGTCGGGATAGTACTGATAGAACAGGTGGTACTCGCCATCGAAGTAAACCAGCCCGTTCGGATCGTTCATCCAGTGGGCGGGCGGCGAGAAGTGGACCTGGGGCCGATGCGGTTCGCCATAGGCGGGCGCGGCCTGGTCCGGGCCCGAAGTTGCCTGCCCGTCGCGGGCGGTCGGCACTGCTGCAGACCTGGCCGCGCCGTCGTCAGGCGGGTTGGTTCCGCGACCGCACCCGGCGAGCGACAAGGCAACGAAGATCGACGCACCTATCACTGCAACGCGCATCGCATGCTCCTATGGCAACCCCTCAGCGCACGCCCAGTCGTGCGGCGACGCAACCTATCGGCCCAGCCGCGCGGCCGCTGAGGCCAGCCGCGCGATGCTGTCCCAGTCTCCCGCCGCCAACGCCGCAGCAGGCAGCATCCAAGAGCCCCCCACAGTCACCACATTCGGCAGCGCCAGATAGCCCGGCGCCTTGTCGGCATCGATCCCGCCGGTGGGGCAAAAGCGCACGTCGCGGAACGGCCCCGACCAGCTCTTCAGCATGGCAATGCCGCCCGCCGCCTCGGCCGGGAAGAACTTGAAACGCCGATAGCCGCGTTCGCGCCCGCGCATCAGCTCGCCGCCGGTCGCGACGGCAGGAATCAACGGAATGCGCGCCTCGTCGGCCGCGTCGTACAGTGCTTCGGTCACGCCGGGCGAAATCGCGAACTTGGCACCGGCGCGTTCCACGGCGGCCAGATCCTCCGCACCGAGCACCGTGCCCGCACCGACGATGGCATCCGGCACCGACCCGGCGATCGCCTGCATGGCTTCGAGCGCGACGTCCGATCGCAGCGTGATCTCCAGCACACAAAGACCCGCGTCGACCAGGCAGCGCGCCAGCGGAACCGCCTGTTCAGGGCGCTCGATCTGGATCACCGGCACGACCGGCGCTGCGGTCAGTACCGCATCGGCGGCGCGGGTTCTCGACTCGATGGTCCAGTGGCTCATGGCGTCTCGCTCAGGTTGTGCAGCCGGAAAGATGTGCTTGCAAACGGGTCAGCCGGCCTGGCGCAGCGAAACCGCCGCACCGAGCAGGCCCGGGCCGGGATGGGTGATGACGTGAATGCTGACCGATTCCAGCAGCGCAGCGAATCGGCCCTTGGCGAGGAAACGTTCGCGGAATGCGCTGCTGCGCAGGAAAGGAATGAAGCGCGGCACGATGCCGCCGGCGATCATCACCGTACGCGCACCGTGAATCAGCGCAGCGTCACCGGCGACGCTGCCGAGCACGGCGCAGAAGCGCGCCAATACCCGGCGCGCGCGCAGATCGTGCCCTCCAAGTGCCGCCTCGACGATCGCGGCTGGCTCGCGCAGCGGGTGCGGCTTACCGGTCGGCCGTCCCGCTTCTTCGCCACCCAGCGCAGCGTCGATGTGGGAAAGCCCGGCACCGCAGAGCAAACGCTCATTCGAGCAGCGGCCGAAGCGCGCGCTCATCCAGCGCTCGATACACAGTTCCTCATCCCCCAAGGGCGCGAAACTCACATGCCCACCTTCGGTTTCGACCACCTGCCACCCGCGTGCCGCATCGCCGACCAGCATCGCGACGCCGAGTCCGGTGCCCGGGCCCATCACGGTGACCGGACCACGCAGCGGTGCCTGCGCATCGCCGTGCAGGGTGACCCGGTCCTCGGTCGTCAGCGACGGCACAGCCCAGGCCACGGCGCCGAAGTCATTCAGTACCCGCAGTTCGTCCAGCCCCAGCACCCGCTGGAGCTCGCTGCGCGAGAACGACCACGCGCGATTGGTGAGCCGCACTTCATCTCCCTCCACCGGCGAGGCCACTGCAATGGCCGCCCGGACCGGCTTGACGTCCACCGAGGCGAGGTAGTGCTCGGCCGCGTGCTGCAGGCTGGCGAACTCGGCCGCGGGCAGCGACTGCACCGCATGCAGTTCCACTGACCCGGAGGTGGGGTCGGTGAGGGCGAACCGGGCGTTGGTGCCGCCGATGTCGGCGATGAGGGAGAGGGGCTGCGCCCCTTTCGACCCCTTCATGGCTGTGCACCTGAGCGGTGGGCGACTCGAGCTGGCTCGTGGACACTCACGAAGGCGACTTCCTTGCGCAGCAGCTCAAGAGCTTTCAGTCCGACCTGCGGTCGGCCCGAGCTACTTTCTCTTGAGTGGCCAAGAGAAAGTAGCCAAAGAGAAGGCCACCCCAGGCCAGTCGCTCTCCGGGCATCCTGCCCTGCGAGTACGCGTTCGGCTTCCGGGGTTGCTCGACGGTACATCCGTGTACCGATCGAGCAACACGCGCACCTCCTGTGCGCGTCCCTTCGGGCTGGTCCTCCAGCCGCCCGCCGACTGGCAGGGGCCCCGTCAGGCGGCCATCCTGGCCGCAGCCCCGCTTCGAACACGTGTGGTCGCGGAGCCGAAGCTTCGATTTCTCCGAACGTTTCCCCGCGCACTCTCCCGTGTTCGTGCCGACCAACGCAGCCAGCCGCGGGAGCAAGGCGCGCATGTTCGAGCACATGGATGTGCGAGTTCGCGCCGGCCCGCGGATGGCGAGTAGCGCAGGGCACAGCGTTCGCGAAGCGAGCGCTGCACGGACCCCGGGGCGCCTTTCTCTTGGTTACTTCTCTTTGGCGACACAAAGAGAAGTAACTCGGGCCGACCGCAGGTCGGACTGAAACGCTTTGCTTCTCCAAAGTCTGCATGTCGCCGGAATCGATCCGATACCGCATCGAAACGCATTTCTTTCGAGCGCTTTGGAAGCAGCGCATGTCAGAGCGAGGCCGGCGCCTCCGTCCTGCTGCGATGTCAGAGGGCACTTCTGTCCCGTCCCAGGCGAGCAATCTGACATCCCCCATATCAATCATCCGCGAACAACGCACAAGCCCCTTGTTCGGCACTGCCGGCGTGCCGGCGAAAAAGTCCGAACAACTCCCGCCCCACGCCCCAGCCTGCATCGCGGTCGGGCACGAAGTCCGAGGTGCGACGAGACCAGACATCTGTGTCGACGAGGGCCTGCATCGTTCCGGCCTCGGCGTCGATGCGAACGAGGTCGCCGTCGCGCAGCTTGCCGAGCGCGCCGCCGACGCTGACTTCGGGAACGACGTGGATGGCGGCCAGTACCTTGCCGGAGGCCCCCGACATGCGGCCATCGGTGAGCAGGGCGACGTGCTGTCCGCGGTCCTGCAGCACAGACAGCGTCGGCGTGAGCTTGTGCAGTTCAGGCATGCCGTTCGCGCGTGGGCCCTGGCCGCGAATCACCGCCACGAAGTCTCCGACGAGGTCGCCGGCCTTGAACGCATCCAGCAAGGCGTCCTGCGAATCGAACATGCGCGCGGGCGCTTCGATGATCCGATGTTCTGCGGCCACCGCCGATACCTTGACGACGGCGCGCCCCAGATTGCCGCTCAGACGGCGCAACCCACCTTCGACGGCGAACGGTTCGGCGACGCCGCGCAGCACATCGTGATCGAGCGATTCGGCGGGCGGATCGCGCCACTTCAGGCGCACGCCGTCCAGCCAGGGCTCGCGGGCCTGGTCGCGCAGGCTGCCACCGTGCACGCAGGCGATGTCGTCGTGCAACAGCCCCGCGTCGAGCAGATCGCGGATCACCACGCCCAAGCCACCGGCTGCGTGGAAGTGGTTCACGTCGGCGCTGCCGTTGGGATAGATGCGCGCCAGCAGCGGCGTCGCGCGCGACAGCTCGTCGAGATCATCCCAGTCGATCAGGATGCCGGCGGCGCGCGCGATCGCCACCAGATGAATGGCATGGTTGGTGGACCCGCCTGTGGCGGCCAGACCCACCATCGCGTTGACGATCGCCTTCTCATCGACCGTGCGCGCCAGCGGTCGGTAGCCGTCACCGAGCGCCGTAGCGCCGGCGGCGCATTCGGTGGCGGCGACGGTGAGCGCGTCGCGCAGCGCCGTGCCCGGGTTGACGAATGCCGAACCGGGCATGTGCAGGCCCATCACCTCCATCAGCATCTGATTCGAATTGGCGGTGCCGTAGAACGTGCAGGTGCCCGCACCGTGGTATGAGGCGGACTCGGCCTCGAGCAGTTCGTCGCGGCTGGCCTTGCCCTCGGCGAAACGCTGGCGCACTTCCGCCTTCTTCTTGTTCGGCAGCCCCGAGGTCATCGGCCCGGCGGGCACGAAGAGAACGGGCAGGTGCCCGAACGACAGCGCGCCGATGAGCAGCCCGGGCACGATCTTGTCGCACACGCCGAGCAGCATCGCGGCATCGAACATCTCGTGTGACAGCGACACTGCGGTCGCCATGGCGATGGTGTCGCGGGAGAACAGCGACAGTTCCATCGCCGGCCGTCCCTGGGTCACGCCGTCGCACATGGCCGGCACGCCGCCGGCGACCTGGGCGGTGGCGCCGACGCCGCGCGCCACCGCGCGAATCAGCGACGGATACTGCTCCAGCGGCTGGTGCGCCGACAGCATGTCGTTGTAGGCGGTGACGATGCCGATGTTCGGCGCGCGGTGGCCGCGCAGCGCCGGTTTGTCGGACCCAGCGGCGGCGAAGCCGTGGGCGAGATTGCCGCAACTCAAGCGCGCCCGGGCGACGCCGCGTTCGCGTGCTGCGGCCATCCGGTCGAGATAGGCGGCGCGATGCCGCTGGGAGCGTTCGACGATGCGTCGGGTGACGCGCTGGACGACTTCGTGCATCACGGACTCCAGTGGACGTCGCAAACCGGGGTGCCGGTCAGGAAGGCGGAGATGGGTCGCTCACGGGAAGCGGCCTGCCCGACGGCGTCTTCGAACACCGCGCGCTTGGGCGCGCCGCTGATGAGCAAACCAAGCGTGCAAGTCTGCAGCAACCGCGGACGGCTGAGACTGATGCGCGCAAAGGGTGCTTCCGGCGGAAGCGGGTCGGGCACGACGACGCAGGCTGCGTCGGCATCGCTGCGCCAGGCCGCATCCAGACCGAGCGCATGCGGAAACAGCGAGGCGGTGTGCGCGTCCTGACCCATGCCGAGCAGCACTGCGTCGAACGGCCCTTCGAACTCCTGCAGGACTTCACAGGCGGTCTGCGCGCTGGGGGCCGGCGCGGCCTCGCGGCCGAGCAGGCCGTGCACGCGGATGCCGTCCGCCGCCGCGAACGCAGCCACCAATTCGTCTTCGTTGCGCGCCGGGTGCCCGCGACCCACCCAGCGCTCATCGGTCGGAACCACGTGCACGCGGGTCCAGTCGCGGGATTGCAAAGCCAGCGCGCGATACAGGGCCAGCGGCGTGCGCCCGCCCGCCAGGGCCAGCACCGCGCGACCACGATCGGCCAGCGCCGCATCGATGCACACGCCCAGATCGAGCGCGAGGGCTGACTGCGCCTCGCCGAGCGAGGCATGGGCCAGCCAGCGGAATCCGCTCAATGCGGGGCACCTGTCGTGTCGGCTCATCGCGACCTCATTCGCGCCAGGAATGCCCATGGCGCTCGGTGAGACTCACCGCAGCGTTCGGGCCCCAGGTGCCGGCCGGATAGTGCTTCGGCGCACCGCCGGCGTGGTGCCAGGCATCGAGGATGGCGTCAACCCACTGCCAGGCCGCTTCGGTCTCGTCGCGACGCACGAACAGCGTGCCATTGCCCTCGATGGCATCGAGATAGAGCCGCTCGTAGGCCAGCCGGCGGCGATGGTGGGCAAACTCTTCGTGGAGGTCGAGATCGAGCGCGACCTGCGAGAGACGGATGCCCTGGCGGTCGAGCCCGGGCGTCTTGTTCATGAGCATCAGCTCGATGCGTTCTTCCGGCTGCAGGCGGATGACCAGGGCGTTCGGGTCCACGCGCGCGCCGGTGTGGGCGAAAATGGAATGCGGCACGGCGCGGAACTGCAGATAGATCTCGGTACAACGTCGCGGCATGCGCTTGCCGGTGCGCAGGTAAAACGGCACGCCGGACCAGCGCCAGTTGTCGATGTGTGCACGCAGCGCCACGAACGTTTCGGTCTGGCTAGGTCGACCGAGCTCCTCAAGATAGCCCGGAACGGCGGCACCGGCGACGGCACCCGCCGTGTACTGTCCGGCGACGCTATGGGTCGCGGCCTCGGCGCGGCCGATCGGCCGCAGTGAGCGCAGCACCTTGAGCTTCTCGTTGCGCACGGCGGAAGGATCGAACTGGGAAGGGGGCTCCATTGCGGTCAGGCACACCAGCTGCAACAGGTGGTTCTGCAGCATGTCGCGCATCGCACCGGAGTCGTCGTAGTAGTCACCACGCCCCTCCACACCTACGGTTTCGGCGACGGTGATCTGCACCTGTTCGATATGGCGGGCGTTCCACAGCGGCTCGAACAGAGCATTGCCGAAGCGCAGCGAAATCAGGTTCTGCACGCCTTCCTTGCCGAGGTAGTGGTCGACCCGGAACACGCGGTCCTCGTCAAACACCCGCGCCACGCCGTCGTTGATCTCAATGGACCCTGCCAGGCTCTTGCCGATCGGCTTCTCAAGCAGCACGCGGGTGCCTTCGCCGCCGAGACCCGATTCGCCCAGTCCTCGGCAGATCGGCGCGTACCAGCGCGGCGCGGTCGACAGGTGAAACACCACGTCGCCATCGCGCCGGGCAACGACTTCGGCAGCCAGCCCGTGCAGCGACTCACTGTCGTCCAGCGACACCGGCCGGTAATCGAGGCGTTCGATCAATCCGCGCAAGGACGCCGCGTCGAGATCGGCGGCAGGGACACGATCCTTCAGGTTGGCTTCGACCTGGGCGCAAAAGGACTCGCGGTCCAGCTCGCTGCGCGCGGTGCCGAGGATGCGGAAGCGTTCATGCAGCAGACCGTCGTGCTGCAGACCATACAGCGACGGCAGCAGCATGCGTTGGGCGAGATCGCCGGTGGCGCCGAAGATCACCAATTGGGTGGCCGGGTGGGGAATCATGGTGACGATGTGTGCTCCGAACTGGTCCTGGTCACTGGGCTGTCTGCGGGCCGGTGCGCAGTGGGCCGTCGACCCGGTGCAACGCCTGAACTCGACACGCCGTTCAATCGTCCAGCCGGGGCAGGCGCTGCAGGCCATCGATCCGATCGCATCCGACACTGACCGAACGTGCATCGACGGCCGCCGCACCCACCGCGCATCGAACTGCGCTCGCTTCGCGCCATGGCGGCGCGCCTTACAAGCTACCACCGACCGTCGAGATTACTGGCTTCCATGAAGGCCCACCGGCTGCATACGATTGCAGCTGCGTCGCGCAGCGGGAACCGGACCCGCCAAACCGTTGGGCGGATCGATTCACCCGCCGGACCGCAGCGGCGCCCAACGACGATCCGCGCATGGCGGGGAAGGCCTACACTGCCGCGAGCCTTCATCGAGAGCCGTGACGTGTCCCTCAGACGACGACTTGCCGATTTCGGATTCGAATCGAACGACGACTACGACTATGCCCTGCGCTGCCTCAACGAGGCAGACCTCGCCCACCTGCGGGTGCTGCACGTCGACGGCGAAGGCGGCCGGCGCAAGACCGCATTCGCCAATGCACTCGCCCACGCGCTCGATTTCGATCACGTCCTCTACCACGACTTCACCCGCCCGGAACCGCCGTCGGCAGTTCTGGCGAGCGACGATCCGTCGCTGCCGCCCGAGCCCGGGCTGAGCAGCTTCGAACGCTGCATCGTCGAGGCCTGCGCCTATTCCGAGGCCGCACGAACGGCGTTGATCCTTGACCAGCTGCAGCAGGCACCGTTTGCCGACCAGCTGCGCATCGTGCGCTTCGCCGAAACCGGCGACTGGTTTGCCGGTTCGGCCAGCGTCACCGCCAACCCGAAGCACTTCCTCATGATGCTCGCCAGCGAGGAACCCCTGTACCACTCGTTGGCGCGACTCAGCTATCGGGTATGGACCGACGCCGAGCGCAGCTGGGTGGCGATCCGGCCGGATGAAGTGGGTCTGCCTCCGGACGCGGAGGGCATGCTGGAATCGCTGGCACAACTCTTCCAAGCGTTGCAGGCCCGACCGACGCCCACCGAACTGCGGCGACTGATCCACGATCTCGTGCACCGGGTGCGCAGCGAAGACCAGCTGAGGCAGTCGGTGTTCGGGTGGACCGAAGGGGTCGACCGCCGAAGGCTGCTCGACCCGGAGATCACTCCGGTTCTCCGGAGCGTACTGGACGAGTTGGCGACCTTTCTGGGCGCGGATCACGTCGAGGCCTGAACCTCCCTTGCCCCGACAGGACCATACGCCCCAGTTCGGGGCCTGCCACGATGCGCCATGAAACAGTGGGTTAGGGCCACGCAACGCTCAGTTTGCGCGCCGACTGTCATCGCCCGTTGACGAAACCTATACAAAACCGCAACAAAAAGTTAAAACGCGTGGGCGCTCGTAGCCATGATCGGACGGTGCTGGAGTCCCGATCGCGGCTGCGGGTTCGATCTCCCACCCCAACCCGTTTGTTGCCATGGAGCTGAAAATGAAGCTGAACAAGCACGCGCTCTCGCTGGGCGTCCGCAGAGCACTCTTCGTCGGCCTGGTTTCCCTTCCTCTGGTCAGCCCGGCCTTCGCGCAAGGCGACGACGACGATGCACGTACGCTCGATCGCGTGGAAGTCACCGGCTCGCGGATCAAGAAGGCTTCCATCGAGGGTCAGGCGCCCGTCAACGTGATCACCCGAGAGCAGATTTCCCGGACCGGACTGACGTCCGTGGGCGACATCTTGCAGCAGCTGACCGGGTCGGGCTCGGCGCTCAACACGAAATTCAACTCCAGCGGCAACTTCGGCTTCCCGCCCAATGGCGCGGGCGTAGGCGCCGGTTCGGCCACAGTAGACCTGCGTCACCTTGGCTCGCAGCGTGTGCTGGTGCTGGTGGACGGGGTTCGTTGGGTCAGCGAAGCGTCGGCGTCGGGCGTATCCAGCTCGGTCGACCTCAACACCATTCCGGTTTCCATCATCGAGCGCATTGAAGTGCTCGAGGACGGCGCTTCCTCGATCTACGGATCGGATGCGATCGCGGGGGTTGTGAACATCATCACCCGCCGCAATTTCGAGGGCGGCAGCGCCTCGGTCTACTACGGCGAATATGACGAAGGCGGCGAAAACAAGTCCGGCGATATCGCCTTCGGAGGCGGCAGCGACGACATCTCCTTCTTCCTCAGCGCCAGCGTGACCGACCAGGAAGGCATCGATTCCACCCGGTATCGCCATGCCGGCGTGCCCAAGCCCGGAACCGGCCTATCGTTCGGTTCGTCGGCGACACCAAACGGTCGATTCATTTTCTTCCCCCCGAACGCCTCCAGCGCCTGCCCGCTGACCGACCTGGACGACGACCCGAGCACGCCTTCCGTGCCGTTCTGCAACATCACCACGCCGAACGGACAGTTTTTCGCAAACGGCCCCAACTTCCCCGATGACTTCATCGGCTTCTCGACCGCCAATCGGTTCAACTACGCGCAGTTCAACCTGCTGCAGACTCCCAGCGAGCGAAAGGGCCTGTTTGGACAGGTTCGTTTCGACGTCAGCGACAGCGTGACCTGGTACACCCGTGCCCTGTACAACCAGCGCGAGTCGCTCAACCGGGCTGCACCAGAACCCATTTTTCTCGGCCCGGATGCCGGCACAGGCAATCCGTATGCCGACAATATCCTCATCTCGGCGGACAATCCGTATAACCCCTTCGGCATCGATCTGATTTCGAGCGGTCCGGGCGCGAACCTCGTGCTGGTCGGTCGTCGGCCGATCGAAGGCGGCGCACGCCGGTTCTTCCAGGACGTGGATACCTGGTACTTCGCGACCGGTCTGGAAGGCGTCGTCGACGTCGGCCAACGCACCTGGTTCTGGGATGTGAACTACGTTCGCAGCCGCAACGAGGCGAATCAGACCAACTACGGCAGCTACAACATCCGTCGAATCAATCTGGCCCTCGGGCCGCTCGCCAATTGCCAGGCTGATGCGCAGTGCGTACCGCTCGACATCTTCAGCGGGCCGGGTTCGATCACCCCACAGATGCTCAGCTACATCCAGCCCATCGTCCGTGACTACAGCGAGAACAACCTGCAGCTGTTTTCGGCCAACATTTCCGGCGACCTGTTCGACCTGCCGGCTGGCTCGGCGGCGTTCGCGGCTGGATTCGAGCACCGCTCGGTGGATGGCCGCTACCTTCCCGACGCGCTCACCATTGCAGGAGAGTACAACGGCGTGCCGTCACAGCCGACCGAGGGCGACTACGACATCGACGAGTACTACGCCGAGTTTCAGGTGCCGGTCTACGAGTCGGGCTCGTCTCGACTCGACCTGAGCCTGGCCGCGCGCTATTCGGACTACTCGACTTTCGGCGGCGAGACCACCGGCAAGTTCGGAGTACGCTGGCAGCTCAGCGACTCGCTCCTGCTGCGCGGCACCTTCGCGGAAGGTTTCCGTGCTCCCTCCATCGGCGAACTCTACGGTTCCGCAGCGCGCTTCGACGCTCAGCTGGACGACCCGTGCCTGATAGGCACGGACGGCTCACCGGCCGAGGCGGACTGTTCGGCCTTCGGAGTACCTGGCGGTGCCCAACAGGCCAACTCGCAGATCTCTGTGACCACAGGCGGCAATCCGGAACTCGAGCCGGAAACCTCCGACAGCCTGACCTTGGGCCTGGTCTGGAGTCCGGAGTTCGCCGTCGACACGGGTTGGTCCGAGCGTCTTGACTTCGAGTTCACCTACTATCGTCACGAACTTGACGCTGCGATTCAGGCCATCGATGCGCAGACCCAGCTCGACCTGTGCGTGGCCAACGGCCCGGCTTCGCCGTTCTGCGACGGTATCACCCGCGCCTCCACCGGCGGCATCAACGGATTCAACAACCGGCTGCAGAACTTCGGCTCGCTGGACACCGACGGCTACGACGTCGACATCATCTGGACCTTGCCCGAGTCCAGCTGGGGACAACTGCGCTTCGCATGGCAGAACACCTTCGTGAATGATTGGGAGGCCGTCGACGCGCTCGGCACGCCGCAGCCCGGAGGAGAAGGCAACGAAGTCAACGACAGCGGCATTCCGGAGTGGACTTCCAATGCCAGCCTCGGCTGGACCTACGGCGACTTCTTCGCTTCGTACACCTTGCGCCACATGAGCGATCTCACCGAAGACTGCGGCGATGCGGCGGGATTCCCGATCTGCAGCAATCAGGCCGAAGGCACCAACCATCTCGGCTCAACCACCTACAGCGATCTCCAGTTCGGCTGGAAGGCGCCCTGGTTCGAAGGCACCCAGCTGACCCTGGGTGTGAACAACGCCTTCGACAAAGAGCCGCCGGTGTGTCTGTCCTGCTCGCTCAACGGCTACGACGCGTCCAACTATGATCTCCCAGCGGGCCGCTTCCTGTACGCCCGCGCCGAGATCAAGTTCTGATCTGACGCGCGCTCTTCTGGCACCTGCCAAGCCCGCCGCTTCGCGGCGGGCTTTTTGTTTGCGGTGGACAGCCAGCATGTGGAAGGGCAATACACCGTAGGCGAGCGTCGGGTTCGCCGAACGCTCTCTTGCTGCTTGGAACACGCCGCGGTTATCGCATTGGCCCCACCTGTCGGCGGCGCGTGGAAGCGCGCAGGCTCACCTATTGGCCTTGGCGGCGGGGCCAGGCAACGCAGCGCGCCGTGGCGCAGAACTCTTGCTGCGAGCCTCGGCGTTCGCATCGACGCCTGTCATTTCTGACCTGTCCATCTCGCCGTCACCCCAGCGCGTCCGCGCAAGGGCCATGCACCTTGGCCTTAGTCGGCGAATCGTTCGGTAGCGCGGATCAATGCGTCACGATTGCCCGGCTCAAAGGCGGAGTGGCCCGCGTCCTGCACGACCATCAGTTCCGCTTCCGGCCATGCCCGGTGAAGATCCCAGGCGTTCTCGATCGGACACACGACGTCGTAGCGACCGTGCACGATGACCGCGGGAATTTGACGAATGCGTGCCACGTCCCGCAGCAGTTGGTTCTCACATTCGAAAAATCCACCGTTGACGAAGTAATGGCACTCGATACGGGCGAAGGCCAGGGCAAAACGTGCGTCGCCGTGCGAGCTCAGGTAGTTGGGATCCTGATGAAGGTAGCTGGTGGCGCCCTCCCAGATTGCCCAGGCGCGCGCCGCGGCGAGGCGGGTTTCTTCGTCCTCGGAAGTGAGTCGGCGGTGAAAAGCCGAAATGAGATCACCCCGCTCCACCTCAGGAATGGCCGCCAGGTAGTGCTCCCAGGCGTCCGGGTACAGTCGTGAAGCGCCAGACTGATAGAACCACTCGAGCTCCCAGCGACGCAGCATGAAGATGCCGCGCAGCACCAGTTCGGTGACGCGTTCGGGATGCTTCTGGGCGTAGGCAAGGGCCAGCGTGGATCCCCAGGATCCGCCGAATACCTGCCAGCGGTCGATCGCAAGATGGCCTCGCAGCTGCTCCATATCAGAGACCAAGTGCCAAGTCGTGTTGTCGACCAGATCCGCATGCGGGGTCGAACGGCCGGCTCCGCGCTGATCAAACAGCACGATCCGGTACTTGTTCGGGTCGTGAAACCGGCGCATGGCCTCGCTGCAGCCGCCGCCTGGGCCACCGTGGACCATGACGACCGGTTTGCCCTGCGGGTGGCCGCACTGCTCATAGTAGAGCTGATGCCGTTCGGAGACGCGAAGGAATCCGCTGTCGAAAGGCTCGCACTCAGGGTACAGGCTGCGATGCTCGAGATTCTGGCTCACCCGACTCACTCCGTTCTGTCTCTGGGAGCGCAGCAGCTTGGTCGAGAGCGACCGGCGGGGCAAGTGCAGAACGGCATGCGGCGGTTGCGTCGACACCGGAGTGCCCCGGGGATGCCGGCTCAGCCGCTCACCGATCGCCAAGGCCGCCGACGTCGAATAACTCCGTCTCCCGGGCCCGGCGGGATAGTCCCGGCGATCACACGAACCTCTCGCAAAGGACAAAAAAGAAGGGGCGCCGAGGCGCCCCTTCTGGATGCTACTTGGTGCGTTTGGATCAGGCGTTGCGACGCACCGCCACGATCACGCCGCCCAGCGCCGCCAGCAGGCCGATCAGGGCCAGCTGCGACCACAGCGACGAGGCCGGGATGTTCTCCGGCGGGATGAACACGGCACCAGCCGGCGCGTTGACGGTGAACAGGGTGTCCACGCCATTGGCCGAGCAGGTGATGGTGCCAGCCGGGGTCTGCGGCATATCGGTGAGCACGACGCCGACGATGATCGGAGCCGGGCTGCCGCCGGTGGTGACCGACTGCGGCGCACCCGAGATCAGGATGACATTGCCGGTCGGCGCACCGCAGGTCAGCGAGGTGCTCTGGTTCGGATCACCATTGGCAGCGGTGTACTGAATCGCCGCGGTCGACTGTGCACCCACCAGGTTGCTGGCAACCGTGACGGTCGTGTTGGCCGGCGGGCTCAAGGTCGGCCCGACCACCAAAGCGGCCTGGCCGATATTCAGGGTGTAGATCCAGTTCTGCACGCCGCCGCCGTCAGCATTGGCCTGACAGGTGACGGTCGCCACACGGGCCATGGTGATGTCCGGAGCGATGCTGAATACCATGGTGGTCGGCGTCGCGTTGATCGCGATGTTGGGCTGGTTGCCGTTGCTCAGGGCGCCGATGTCCGTGGTGCACAACAGATCAGTCGTACCACCCAGAGCGCCTCCGGTGGAGGCACTGAACGAGATGTTCTGGGTGACGTTCGGACCGCCCTGGCTGCCGCCGGGAACCGCCGTCATGCTGTTGAATAGCGGCGAGCCCTGCACGATGGTCGGACCGGTCTGCACCACCACATTGAAGCCTGCGCCGGTGTTGACGGTAAGCGTCAGCGAACCGCCGCCGGCGTCACCCGCCGCAGCATTGGCGCAGGCACCAGTGCCGGACGAACATGTCGGGAAGTTGTAGTTGCCTGCCGTCGCGGTATTCGAGATCGTCACGTTGAGCGTGCAGACAAGACCGGACACGAGCGCAACCAAGCTGCCATCCACGTCAGAGACGCGAATGCGACCCGCTTCGGGAACACCAACCGCACAGGTACCAGCACCTGCATCCATACTGGTGGTGACCGTGACGCTGGTGAATTCCGGCGGAATAGTGAAGTCAGCCTGATAGGCAATCGCGCTTCCGCCCGCGGTGTAGTTGACGGGCACCGTATACATGGTGGTACTGCCCTGCGGGCCCGACGCAGGCGTCGGCGTCCCGAACGTCAGGGTCTGGGCCTGAGCCCCACCCGCGAGCAGCATCAGCGCCGCCAAGGCGCCAAGGTTTCTCATCATTTTCATCTGGATCGAACTCCCCGATTCAAGAATTAGGTCGCGGCCTGAACACCGAGACGGACTCAGTCAATGCTTTCGACTTTCGAGCCGCTCGAAATGGCCCGGCCCTCGGGATCGCCCGCAAGCAGGCCACTGATCTGCGCAGTGACTTGCTGCTTGCTCGATACCCGAATAGCGCCCAGATTGTGCCAGCCTTCAGGCAGGGTCTGCAACGACATGCTCAATCCCACCACACGGACTTTGCCTTCCACCATGTTGCAGGTCAGGTCCACGCCGAACTTCTTGGTGGAGGCCCCGCCGCACTTGGACAGGTCAATAGCCTTGGTCGGCACGCCCGGAAACTCGACGTCGAACTGGAACGCCGTCATGCGACCGTCACTGAGGACGTCGAGGGTGTAGGTGTCGCCGCCCTTCTTGCCCAGGCTCTGGCCGACCAGCACTTCAACGCCGCCCGCCCATGCAAAAGAAGCCTGAATCATCAGGGCCGAAGCAACCGCAAATTTAGTCAGTTTCATGATTTAGCCTTCCCTGAATGGTTTAGAACGAGCCGAGCTGGACGCGGCGGGCAATGGCAATGATGTCGAACACATCCACGTCGCCGTCTTCGTCGGCATCGCTGTTGCCCGAAGCGAGCACAGCCGTCTGCAGCTCACGCGCCGCGTCGATGAAGTCGAAAATGTCGTAGTTCTGGTCGGCGATGGCGCCGGTTCCGTCGACGCGCGCGTTGCCGCGCGGATAGAAACCGATGGCCGTCGTGGCGCGCGACGCTTCGAACTCGTCGAACTGGATCGAACCGGCCGCACCGGTGTTGCTCACGATACCCAGGGTGTGCGAACCGATGCCGGTGTTGAAGGCGGTCGCGCCATTGTTCGAGAAGGTGTAGGTCTGGTTGCCGCGCACGCTGATCGAGTACGTGGCGCCACCGACATAGGAAATTTCCACCGCATACCACTTGTTGGCAGCGAGGCCGGTCGCAGTCGCGACCGTCGAGCCACCGACGGAGTACGCCAGGGAACCGGTCGACGAATAGTTCAGCGAGAGCACCTCAGCGCCGCCGTTGTCGTCGCTCGCCGAAGCACGGAAAACCACGGCCGAACCCGCGGTCAGGCCGGTGTAGAAATAGAAGCGGCTGCGGTAGGTGGTTTCTGCCGCGCCAGCCGGGCTGTTGTCGCCGACGACCACCGGCGAAGCCGCCGAAACCGTCAGGCCGCACAGACCGTAGTAGCGACGAAAGGTCGGCGGGCTGCCCGCGTTGGCCGCGGCCGCCGTGGTGTTCCCCGCCGTCCACGCTGCCACCGAGCAGGCTTCGGCCACGCCGGTGCCGGCCATGGCACATACCGCGACGCCAAGCGCCAGTCCCTTCAACGTACGCGAATTGCGTTTCATCAGCTCTGCTCCTTCATGCGACATGCATCGAGTTGGATTGGGGTGGTCGGAGGCACATCGACGGTGCCCGCCAGACCGGGTTCTCCCAACACTATACGTGGCTTGGGTCGGATTCGTCCCACCCGGCCACGCAAATTTCCCACCGCCGCTTCCCGCGCACCCCGAGCCAGCCGGTCCCCACCGGGTCAGCAGGTGCGCAGCCAGGCAATCTCCTGCGCCGTGAAACCCGCCCTGGATCGAGCCAAGTCATTGATTGGAGGGCGAATGATGGCCCGCGCATGGGTCTCGACCAAGCCCAGAAACGTGGTTTCGGGCTCCAGCCCGCGCGCCGCGCAGGCCCAGGCGAACCAGCGGCTGCCAATCTCCACGTGCCGGACCTCCTCCTCGAGGATCACCTCCAGGCAGGCCACCGTGTCCAGATCGCCCGCGTGACGCAGCTTCGCGATCATGTCCGGCGTCACGTCCAGCCCGCGGGCTTCGAGCACGCGCGGCACCAGGGCCATGCGGACCAACACATCGTGCGCCGTGCGCCGGGCCATGTCCCAGAGGCCGTCGTGCGCGGGCATGTCGCCGTAGGCCTGCTCCATCTGCCCGAGGCGATCAGCGAGCATGGCGAAATGGCGCGCCTCGTCGACCGCCACGCTGGCCCAGTCCAGATAGAACGACTCAGGCATGCCGGCAAAACGAACCACAGCGTCGCAGGCAAGATTGATCGCGTTGAACTCGATGTGCGCCACCGCATGCACCAGGGCGGCGCGGCCCGCTGCGCTGCCAAGACCGCGCGGCTTGAGCTCGCGCGGGGACACGAGGACGGGCCGGTCGGGCCGCCCTGGCTCGTCCAGGGACTCGAGCTCGGCGCCGACTTCCACCTGTACGTCGCCGCGCTCGACCAGCGTGTGCAGCGCCATCGCAGCGCGGCACTTGTCTGCCGGGTCTCGCTCGCGCAGGCAGGCAAGCGCCGCGCGGCGAAGTTCAGTTCGGTTCTCGCGCTCAGGCACGGCGCAACTGCTTGGCCTGGTCGGAGCGCGCCTGCTTCAGCCGATCGAAATAGTCGGCATCGGTGCCGGTAACGTACTCGCCCGAGAAGCAGGAAGTGTCGAAGCGCATACCCTGCTTCTTCGGCCCCGCGATGGCACCTTCGAGATCGGAGAGATCCTGGTAGATCAGCCAGTCGCAGCCGAGCACCCCCTGAATCTCCTCCTCGCTGCGGCCGTGCGCAACGAGCTCTTCCGCAGCGGGCATGTCGATGCCGTAGATATTGGGATAGCGCACCGGTGGCGCCGCCGAGGCCAGGTAGACCTTGCGCGCACCCGCCTCGCGGGCCATCTGCACGATCTGCTGCGAGGTCGTGCCACGGACGATCGAGTCGTCCACCAGCAACACCACCCTCCCCTTGAACTCGAGCGGAATCGGATTGAGCTTGCGCCGCACCGACTTCGCCCGCTGACCCTGGCCCGGCATGATGAAGGTGCGCCCGACATAGCGGTTCTTGATGAACCCCTCGCGGTACTTCACGCCGATGATGTTGGCGACTTCGAGCGCGGCGTCGCGCGAGGAATCGGGGATGGGGATCACCGTGTCGATGTCGTGGTCCGGGCGCAGGCGCAGGATCTTCTCGCCCAGTGCCACGCCCATGCGCATGCGCGCCTTGTGCACGTTGACTTCGTCCATCATCGAATCGGGGCGGGCGAAGTAGACGTATTCGAAGGCGCAAGGCCGGTGCGCGCCCGGCTCACCGAGCACCCGGGACTGCACGCGCCCTTCGACGTCGATCACCAGCGCCTCGCCCGGGGCGACATCGCGCAAGCGGGTGAATCCGAGGATGTCGAGCGCCACCGATTCCGACGCCACCGCATGTTCGACGCCGCGCTCGGTTTCGCGGCGCCCGAGCACGAGCGGGCGAATGCCGTTCGGATCACGGAATGCCACCAGCCCAAGGCCAAGCACCAGGGCGACGACCGCGTAGCCACCCTTGCAGCGGCGGTGCACACCCTCCACCGCATGCATCACCGCTTCGGCGCTGAGCACCCGCTGGTCGTCCAGCTCGTGCGCGAATATGTTGAGCAGCACCTCGGAATCGGACTCGGTGTTGATGTTGCGCCGGTCCTGCTCAAACACTTCGCGGCGCAGCGCTTCGGTGTTGATCAGATTCCCGTTGTGCGCCACCGCGATGCCGTAGGGCGAGTTGACGTAGAACGGCTGCGCTTCGTCGGAACCCTCCGAGCCGGCGGTGGGATAGCGGCAATGGCCAATGCCGATCGAGCCGCGGAGCAGTTTCATCGCCGCCTCGTCGAACACGTCCTTGACCAGGCCATTGCCCTTGAACACCTGCACGCGGCCTTCGTGCGCGGTGGCGATGCCCGCCGCGTCCTGGCCGCGATGCTGCAGCACGGTGAGACCGTCGTAGAGCGGGCCAGCGACTTCGCTGCGACCGACGATTCCGATGATTCCGCACATGGCTGCTTTACCTGTTGGGGGACACTTCGAGGGGAGGTGCCGGCGCGGGCAGCGTGAGCGCTGCGGCATCGCCGGCGAAACGGATCGAAGACGCGAGGGAATCGGGCAATTGGGCGCGCATCCACACCGCGACGCGTTCCAGCGGCGCGGCCGTGTGCGACGTCTGCCACCACGGCTCGGCGGTGAGCGGGGTGAGGCCGGCGGCAAGCGTGAGTGCGGCGCAGATCGCGACGCCGCGCACCAGGCCGAAGCCCAAACCCAGCATGCGGTCCGTCCCGGTCAGGCCGGTGCCGCGAACGAGGCGACTCAGCAGCCAGGTAAGCAGGCCGGCAAGCGCCAGCACGCCCACGAACACGGCCACATGACCGGCCACCAGCTGCGCAGTCGGCGACGAGATCCAGGCTGCAAATCGCGGCGCCAAACCAGCTCCGAACTGGTATGCAAAGAGGAAGGCTGCGGCCCAGGACAGCAGCGCCATGACCTCGACAATCAATCCGCGCCACGCGCCCAGTGCTGCGGAAATCAGCAGCACGCCGAGCACCACGACATCAAGCGCACCCACGGCGCGACCTCGCGATCCCGGCCCGCTCCGACCCTGCCACGCGCGTGGTCACGGATGACTGACCACGATGCCGTCGAGCCCCAGCGCCTTCTTGATCCGATCGCGCATCGATTCGGCCCGCGCTCGATCCAGCTCCGGGCCGGCCCGCACGCGCCACAGCACGCCAGCGTCCGTCTGCGCCTTCTCGACATAGGCCGGCAGGCCCGCGCCGCGGACGCGATCGCGCAAAGCCAGCGCCTCGCGTTCGTCCTTGAGCGCACCCAGCTGCACAGCAAACCCCGACGACACCGCGGGGCGCTGGGACGACGCCAGCGGCGCGGCATCGTCGAGCTCCATCACGGCAAACTTCTCGCCGGGCACCGCGCCACCGATCTTGACCAGCGCAGCCTCGGCGTGCGCCCGGGTGGCAAACGGCCCTGCCCGCAGTCGTCGCGCAGGCTTGCCATCGACGTCGATGGATTCCTCGATCACCGGCATGCCGATCGCGACCAGGCGTGATTTCAAAGACTGCGCGTTGGCAGCGTCGGCGAAGCTGCCCAGATTGATCACGAACCGGCCACGGGTGGCCGGCGCAGGCTTTGCCGCGACCGACTCGGGCCTGTCGGACGGAGCGGGCTTCGGAGCCACTGCGGCGCTGGGGGCCGGCGGCTTGGCCGCCGCGCCCGCCGGGGGAGTTGCCTGTTCAGGTGGCGGGGCTTCGGCGGGCGGCGCGGCCGGGGCACCCGGGCGATCTTCCGCAGGCGGCGTGGCATCGACCGCCACCACCGCGCTGTCGGCCGCCGGCGCCGGCGTTTGAGCAGCGGGCGCCGAAACGGTCGGCAAATCGAGCGGAATGTCGCGGGTCTGCTGCGGACCTTGGGCGGCGGGCGGGATGTCCAGCGGAATCCGCTCAGCCGGCGTTTGTGACGGCCCGGGCCCATCCACCAGCATCGGCACGATCAGCACGGCGAGCGCGACGAGGACCGCCGCACCGACGAGGCGACGCTTGAGCGAGTAATCCATGGGCCGACCGAGTCTGCGGAGTCGCGACATTATAGTCGGGACGACCCTCGCATCCTGACTGGCGGCCACATCGTCCGCTCCGGACGCTGCCGTCCGGCGACGGCGTCACGCACGCGGAGTCTTCCCGCCGTCGGCGAGGCAAGGCCAGGCCAGGCCACCAGCGGATGCAGTTCCCGCTGCGGTGCCGGGCTGGTTCAGTCAGACGTGCCCTCCAGCGTTTGCAGCGCCGCCGCCACGGTGTAGAACGAACCGAACACCAGCACCAGGTCCCCTGCGCCTGCCGCGGCGTCCACACTGCGCACCGCCGCGGCGACATCGCGGTGAAGGCTGACCGGACGGCCCTGGAGCAGGTCGCCCGATTCCTGCATCAGCTCTTCAGCGCTCCGGCCGCGGACACCGTCCGCCACCAGACCGGCGAGATGCCAGTGCGCCACGTGATCGATCAAGGGGCGCAGCATGCCGACCACATCCTTGTCGGTGAGCGCCGCGAACACGGCATGCAGGCCCCGGCCTCCGCTGTGCTCTTCGATCCAGCTGCGCAGTGGCGCGATCGCGTGCGGATTGTGCGCGACGTCCAGCATCCAGGTCTGCGTTCGCTCGATGCGCTGCATGCGACCGGGCAGACGCACGGCGCGCACGGCTGTGGAGAGCTTCGCCGGGTCAACGGGAAACAGGCAGCCAAACGCCTGCACCGCACCGGCCACATTCATCCATTGGCAGGGCGACGCCAATCCGGGCGTCGGCAGCTCGAAGGTGTGGTGTCGGTCACTCCATTGCCAGCTGCCATCCGGGCGCCGGAGCATGTGGTAGTGCAGTCCCAGCGCACGTACCGAACATCCCAGACTCTGCGCAGTGTCCACGACGCTGGCCGGCGGCTCGGGCTCGGCGAGCACCGCCTTGCCTCGGGCGCGCAGCACGCCCGCCTTCTCCCGGCCGATGCTTTCGCGATCGGGCCCAAGCAGTGCCGTATGGTCGAGGTCGACCGCAGTGATCACCGCGACGTCGGCGTCGACCACGTTGACGGCATCCAGCCGCCCGCCCAGCCCGACTTCGAGCACGGCCAGGTCCGGCGCGATCCGCTGCAACAGCCAGAGCGCAGCGAGCGTGCCCCACTCGAAATAGGTCAAGGGCGTGTCGCCGCGCGCCGCCGAGACAACCTCGAAGGCGGCCACCCAGTCCGCAGCATCCAGCAGCGCACCTCCGACACGCAGCCGTTCCTCGTAGCGCAGCAGGTGCGGCGAGGTGTAGCAGCCGACGCTGACGCCGTGTTGCAGGGCGATGGATTCGATGAATGCGACCGTCGAGCCTTTTCCATTGGTACCGGCAACCACGATCACTTTTTTTCCCGGCCGCGGCGCACCCAGTCGTTGGTAGACCGAACCGACCCGTTCGAGGCCGAGCTCGATCGACTTCGGGTGTGTTCGGGTCTGGTAGTCCAGCCAGGCGGCCAGCGCGCTGTTCGGTCCAGGTGGCTGCATGTCGGTCGTTTGGCTGCCGGGTGACGCAGCACATTGTCGCAAGGCGAGGCGCGATGCGCATGCGCCCATCGAACACCCGTCACGGCCGCGGCTTCGCTCGCGGCGCGTTCATGCGCCGGCGCTACACTATGCGCCCCCCATCACAGCGCCCACCACCATGTCGCAGACGATGAAAGCCCTGGTCAAACGCGAAGCCGCCAAGGGCATCTGGATGGAGCAGGTGCCGGTGCCGTCGCCCGGCCCGAACGAGGTGCTGATCAAGCTGGAGAAGACCGCGATCTGCGGGACCGACCTGCACATCTACAAATGGGACGAGTGGAGTCAGCGCACCATCAAGCCCGGACTCATCATCGGCCACGAGTTCGTCGGCCGGATCATGGAGACCGGCCCGGGTGTGACCGGCTACCAGATCGGCGACCGCGTGTCGGCCGAGGGCCACATCGTCTGCGGACACTGCCGCAACTGTCGCGCAGGCCGGCAACACCTGTGCCCAAACACCGTCGGCATCGGCGTCAATCGCCACGGCGCGTTCGCCGAGTACGTGGTGATGCCGGCCGCCAACCTGTGGCCCATTCCCGACCAGATTCCGAGTGAGCTGGCGGCGTTCTTCGATCCGTACGGCAACGCGGCGCACTGTGCGCTGGAATTCGACGTGATCGGCGAGGACGTGCTCATCACCGGCGCCGGGCCGATCGGCATCATCGCAGCGGGCATTTGCAAGCACGTCGGCGCACGCAACGTGGTCGTCACCGATGTCAACGACTACCGACTCAAGCTCGCGGCGGACATGGGCGCGACGCGCGTGGTCAACGTCGCCAAGCAGTCGCTCAAGGATGTGATGAAGGACCTGCACATGGAGGGCTTCGATGTCGCCCTCGAAATGTCAGGACATCCGGGCGCGTTCAACGACATGCTCGACTGCATGTACCACGGCGGCAAGATCGCCCTGCTCGGCATTCTGCCCAACGGCGCCGGCATCAACTGGGACAAGGTGATCTTCAAGGGGCTGACCCTGCACGGCATCTACGGCCGCCGCATGTACGAGACCTGGTACAAGATGACGCAGATGGTGCTGACCGGCTTTCCGCTGCAGAAGGTGCTCACCCACCAGATCCACATCGACGATTTCCAGCGCGGTTTCGACCTGATGGAAACCGGCCAGTGCGGCAAGGTCGTGTGCAGCTGGAACTGATCGGGCGCACGCAGCTCGGCCCGGCTGCATCCGGGGGCGCCGCCGCGCCCTGCCACACCACCGACTGAGGCGCGCGCGTGAGCACCTACATCCTCTGGCACAACGCCAAGTGCTCGAAGTCCCGAGCGGCGCTCGAGCTGCTGCGGGACCGCGGCATCGAACCCGCCATCCGGACCTATCTGGATGATCCCCCGAGCGCGGACGAATTGGCAGCCGTGGCGCACATGCTGGGCTCGGCACGCGTCCTGCTGCGCGACGGCGAACCCGAATTCGTCGCGCTCGGCCTTTCCCGCGAGGAACTCGGCGACGACGCATTGATCGCCGCCATGGCTGCACACCCGTCCTTGATCCAGCGGCCGATCCTGATCCAGGCCGGCGCCCCGGCCTCCCGGGCCGTCATCGGACGGCCAACTGAACGACTGGTCAGCTTTCTCGATAGCTGAACGTTACCGGGCCCCGCTTTCGACACGCAGCTTGCCGCCATGAGGCCGGCACGGCGGTGCAGCCCTCCCAATCTGAACACGCACTTTCAATCACTTAGCGCCGGTTCTTGGCGCATTTCGTGATTCAAACGACCGTTTGTCGGAAAGTGTTCAGCTTCTGTTGAGTTTAAGAAAAGTTCAGGTTTAGACTTGCCATACGCCCTCGTATGGATAGCCGCGAGCCTTCTGGCCCGCGACGCCGACCTGCGGAGTCGTCACCACACCAAATCGCTTTCTCTGGGAGGGGAATGCTCGTGAACAAGCTGCCGCTCGTTGTCGCCGTCACTGGCGCACTGTTGCTCGGAACCACCGCTTCACAGGCCGAGGGTCTGACTGCCAAGCAGTTGGCTGGCCCGCCGTCCGAATTCGCGATGATGCAGATGCCGGATCCGTCCGCATCGGCAATCCAGTCGAAAGCTGCCCTGATTCCGGTGACCTTCGCGCAGAACAAGGCTGGGCAGCGTGCATGGTCGGGCCAGTTGCCGATCGAGAACGGTCAGGGCCGCGTGCTGGTGTTCGCGCCCGAAGGCGAGCAGTGGGATCTGTTCGTGTCCTCGCCGAACGGCGGCATCGAGAAGGCTGCTGGTTCGGTAGCGCGCGTGGCGCGCGACACCGTGTTCGGCATGGACAAGGCTGAGCATGCGGCGCGCTACTACGCGTTCGACGCAATGACCCCGGGCAACTGGAACCTCAAGCTCACCGCGTCGGGCCCAAGCCGCGGCGGCTATCTGCTGCTCGAGGGCGACGACCGCACCGAACTGTCCTCGTACCAGACCCATCGCAAGCAGTGGGTGGGCCAGACCCAGCAGATCGCATCGCTGCTGACCTTCGCCGAAGCCGAAGGCATGCCGAAACTGGGCCTCGAAGCAGGCCAGATCACCCGCGCCACGCTGCGAGTGACCGCGCCCAACGGCGAAATCAGCGAATACGCCATGTTCGACGATGGCCTGCACGGTGACGCGCTGGCCGGCGACGGCATTGTCGGCGGCGAGTTTCCGACCAAGCTGGCCGGCCAGTACCTGGCCCAGGTGCAGGTGCAAGGTCGCGACGTGCATGGGCAGGACATCCTGCGCAGCGCCGAGCACGTGATTCCGGTGGTGCAGAATTCGCTCCGCCTTGCGGGCACCAAGTCCACCGGCGCGACGGCCGAGCCCGGCCGCCTGTCCGTGCGTCTGCCGCTCGCCGGCGCCAAAGCCGGCGGCAACCACTATCGCGCCTATGCCGAAGTCTGGGGCCGCGACGGCGCCGGGCAAGACGTCGCCGTCGCCTGGATCGGCGGCATGGTCGAGCTCGAGAACGGCGCCGTGTCGCTGGGCATGGACGACCGCTGGGTCGCCCGCAGCAAGGCCACCGGCGACTTCGAGCTGCGCAACCTGCGCATCGAAGATCCCGACCATTTCGTCACTCTGGTCGACGCCAAGCGCATGCCGCTGAGCCTGCCGGCAGTGTCCAAGCGCGCCGTTTCCGACGCGGCGATCGACGAAGACATGCTGATGGGCAAGCGCCCCGATTCGCTGAACGTGCTTGAGAAGGGCACCGGCTCGCGCCTGCTGCTGGTGCACGGATACTGCTCGGGTGATGTCTGGCCGGCCGGCAACTTCAGCAGTGCCTCGAAGTTCCTCGACCTCAACCAGAACCGCAGCCATGACCAGTTCGCCCAGCGCATCAAGACGTTCGGCAACACCTGGAACAGCTACGGCATCGTCGCGCACAGCCAGGGCGGCGCCGCGGCATTGCATCTCTACACCTACTACTGGAGCGGCCTCGACAACGCGACGGGCTCGCGCCTGATCCAGTCG
Organism: Lysobacterales bacterium; assembly: GCA_020442465.1. Classification (GTDB taxonomy): domain Bacteria; phylum Pseudomonadota; class Gammaproteobacteria; order Xanthomonadales; family Xanthomonadaceae; genus Pseudomarimonas. The sequence goes on along the minus strand of JAGRJY010000041.1, from coordinate 7,418 downwards.
GTCGGCACGCCCTACCAGGGCACGAACCTGGCCGGCATCCTCGCCACCCTCGGCAACTGGTTCGGCGTCGGCTGCGGCACCAACGACAACCTGACCTACTCCGGTGCGTCGAGCTGGCTGGCCGGGATTCCCAGCTGGGCGCGCAGCAAGGTCAACTACTACACGACCTCGTTCAAGTCGACCAACTGGTGGACCAACGACTACTGCAACTTCGCCACCGACCTGGTGCTCAGCGATCCGGAAGACGGCACTACCGAGAAAGCCTACGGCCAGCTCTCGGGCGCGGTGAACCGCGGCCATACCACGGGCCAGTGCCACACCACCGGCATGCGCGATCCTGCGCAATATCAGGACTCTTCGCGCAACGCCACCATGAACAGCAACGCAGCAAGGTAACGTAGGGGACAGGGACGCGGAGGACCCGGCTTCGGCCGGGTCTTTCGTTTCTGGACCACGCCGGAGTTGGGCCCGATCTCTCCGCATACCCACGGCGGAGGAAGATCCCACCCCGCTCGCCCACTCGTGCGACCTGCTCGTGCGGCCTGCTCCACCATGCCCATTCACCGGCGTGCGCATCGCATGCGGCGATGACGCGCATGCGGGCCCTGCGAGCCAGCATCGACTTCGCCGATAATGCGCGCCTCACGAACGAGGATGCGCCATGACCCAAGCCTACGCCCGCTTTGCCGAAGAGCTCGACGGACTGCGCCAGCAAGGCCTGTTCAAGTCCGAGCGCATCATCGCCAGCCCACAGTCGGCCGACATCGAGCTCGCCGACGGACGCCGCGTGCTGAACTTCTGCGCGAACAACTACCTTGGTCTGGCCGATCATCCGTCGGTGATCGACGCCGCCAAACAGGCGCTCGATTCACACGGCTTCGGCATGGCCAGCGTGCGCTTCATCTGCGGCACCCAGGATCTGCACAAGGAGCTGGAAGCGAAGATTGCCGACTTCTTCGGCAAGGACGACAGCATCCTCTACGCCGCCTGCTTCGACGCCAACGGCGGGCTGTTCGAGCCGCTGCTCGGCGAGCAGGACGCGATCATTTCGGATGCGCTCAACCACGCATCGATCATCGACGGCGTGCGCCTGTGCAAGGCCAGGCGCTACCGCTACAGCAACTGCGACATGGACGATCTCGAGGCCCAGCTGAAGCAGGCCCGGGCGGACGGCGTCCGCGACATCCTGATCACCACGGATGGCGTGTTCTCGATGGACGGCACCATCGCCCCGCTCGACCGAATCACCGAACTGGCAGCCCAGTACAAGGCCATGGTGCACATCGACGAGTGCCATGCGACCGGATTTCTCGGCGCCAGCGGGCGCGGCTCGGCCGAGGTGCGCGGCGTGCTCGACAAGATCGACCTGATCACCGGCACGCTCGGCAAGGCGCTCGGCGGCGCGCTCGGCGGTTTCACCTGCGGACGCGCCGAGGTCATCGAGCTCTTGCGCCAGCGCTCACGCCCCTATCTGTTCTCGAATTCGCTGCCGCCGCACGTGGTCGCTGCCGGCACCCGCGTCTTCGACATGCTCAGCGAAGCGGGAGACCTGCGCGAGCGACTGATCGAGAATACGCACTACTTCCGCACCCAGATGGGCCTGGCGGGCTTCGACCTCAAGCCGGGCGAGCACCCGATTTGTCCGGTCATGCTGTACGACGCGCCGCTTGCCCAACAGTTCGCCAGCCGGCTGCTCGAAGAGGGCATCTACGCCATCGGATTCTTCTTCCCGGTCGTCCCGAAGGGCCAGGCACGGATCCGCACGCAGATGAGCGCGGCGCACACGCGCGATCATCTGGATCGCGCGATCGCTGCGTTCACCAAGGTGGGACGCGAGCTGGGCGCACTGAAGTAGCGATCCGGATCCAGTCGGAAAGCGCTCCAGCCGCCTTGTGGGCGCGGCGACCGCGGATCCATGGCACGGTGGCAGTGACGCAACGCCAGCGAAGGGCTGACATCAGCAGAGGCCGCGCTCCGGGCACGCGAAGTCCGGGAGCTTCGAACGAGGATTGCACATGCCGTATGCAGACATCGCACTTTGCCTGGTCGGCATGTCGCTCTACTTCAATGCCGGCAAGTTCGAAGCCCGCAACGGCGCGGCGGATCACTCGGCACTGTGGGCGGCCCTCTCCCTGCTGACCTCCCTGATCGCGCTGTGGGCCGGGGCCGGCTGGTTCCTGTGGCTGCTCGCACAAGTCGCATTGCTGCTGGGCATCGCCGTCGTGCGCGTGCTGCTGGAAAGCAGGAGCGCGTAGCGTTCGCCCTTCTGCCGCGCGATTCGACGATCGGCACCAACGCCATCACACTCGCAACACCCAGCTGCCCGCACTTGACGGGCAAACGAACGCGACGCCGAAAGACAGGCGGGGTGGCGGCCGTCAGCGCTCGCTGCTGCGTGGCATGGGCGTCGGCACGACTTCGCGACTCTGGCCACGCTCGAAGACGTACACGGTCGCCGGCGGCATGTTCCACCAGGTGAGACTGGCGCGGCGTGCGTGCAGGCCGAGCTCGGCCAGCACTTCCTTGCGCACCGGGCAGGTCGGGCCATAGGTGAACTGGATGAACCGACCACCCGCGCGCAGCACTGCAAAGGCCGCAGAGACGATCTCTTCCTGCATGACCCGGTTCATCGACAACAGACCGAGCCCGGACAGCACCGCGTCGGCCTTGCCTGACTCGTCAAAACCGATGCGCGAGACGATGTCGGGCAGTTCGCGCGCGTCACCACAGACGACGTGGGCTTGCGGGAACCGCCTTACCAGGTGCTGATGCAGGTCTTCGTTGAGCTCCAGCACCAGCAGATGCTCCGGCACGATGCCGTGCTCGAGCAGAGCCGCGGTGAATACGCCGGTGCCACCACCGAGCTCGATGACGCGTTCGGTGCGGGCAGGCAGCTCGGCCAGCATCTGCCGCGCCAGGTGTCGGGACGAGGGCGACACCGCGGCAATCGACAGCGGGCTTTTCAGCCATTGCCGGAAGAAGGTCCAGTGGCCACGCGCGGCCGGCCCGACCAGTCTTCGATTCCAGCGCTGATTAGGCACGGTTCACCCAGGTATGCTCCAAGCGTGCAAGGATCGCCTTGCGGCCCGATCGACTCCGCGGCGATTCCGCAGCGTCTTCGGGGCCCTGCAGCATTGCCGCTTGTGAACGGGAGGTCAAGATGAAACAGGGCTCGATGATGCTCGGAGCGCTGCTGGCTGGCGGGCTCACGGCCCCGGCCTTGGCCGGTGACGGAAGCGACAGTGGCTACGCGCCGATCCGCCCGATCGCCCAATGTCTCGACCCCAGCCGGGCCCGCAGCTGGGCGATGCTCGACAGCAGCCGCCTGTTGGTGGATGCCGGCCGCAGCAAGTACCTGATCGAACTGTCCTGGAGCTGCCCCGAGCTGGCCACGCAGCCAGCGCTGAAGTTCAGCAGCCGCACGCCCAGTGGGCGCATCTGCGGCGATGTCGGCGAGCGCGTGCGTGGCGGCGGCCTGCCGGCCCGCGCACTGCTGCCACCGCCCGGACAGGAAGAAGGCTGCCTGATTTCGCGCGCGTCACGCCTCACCGCCGAGGAGTACGAAGCCGAGCTGCGCGCCGCGGATTCCTCTCCGTCCACGGTTCGCGGCAGCGTCAGCTCGGGTGGATGATCGAGAAAACCCGGTGAATCTTCGGATGGCGTTCGAAGTCGGGCGGTAGCGCCTGCCTGCCGAGTTCCGACACGTCGTAGCGCTCGCCCAGCGCCTCATCCAGACGAAATCGCTGTGCGTTGGTCGAGAAAAGCAGCTGGCCATCAGGCGACAGCCTGGCCATGCAGCGATCGATCAGCTCGGCATGCGCCTGCTGGATGTCGAAGTCGTCGGCGCGCGCCGAGTTCGAGAAGGTCGGCGGATCACAGAAGATCAGGTCGTACTGGCCGCGTTCCGCCGCCAGCCAGCGCATCGCGTCCGCCTGCACCAGGCGATGCTTCGCGCCGCTGAATCCGTTGAGGGCCAGGTTGCGCCCGGCCCACTCCAGGTAGGTTGCCGACAGGTCGACGCTGGTGGTGCTCGACGCACCGCCGGCCGCGGCATGCACGGTGGCACTCGCGGTGTAGCAGAACAGGTTGAGGAAGCGCTTGCTCGAAGCCGCCGCGCGCAGCATGCGTCGCGCTGGACGATGGTCGAGAAACAGCCCGGTGTCCAGATAGTCGAACAGGTTCACTTCGAGCGCGAGCCCATCCTCATCGACCACCAGCTGCTCGCCTCGGCGATCCAGCACGCCGTACTTGCTGCCGCCCTTGCCGCGCCGACGCGTCTTCAACGCGATGTGATCGCGCGGCAGCTCGAAGACGTCGGCCGCTGCGCGGACCAACTCGCCGAACCGGCGACGCGCGGCCTCTTCATCCACACTTCGCGGTGCCTGGTACTCCTGAACATGCAGATACGTCGCATGCGGCGCCGCACGCCCCACGTACACGTCGATGGCTGCCGCATACTCCGGCAGGTCAGCGTCGTAGACGCGGAAGCAGCTCACCGCTTCGCGCTTGCGCCAGCGCGCCAGGCGATCGAGATTCTTGCGCAGGCGGTTGGCCACCATCTGCGCCCCCTCGCTCAGCGGCTGCCCGGCACGCGCGGCCGGCGCGGTGCGCGCTGCATCGCGCATCGGATCGACCACGATCAGCGTACAGGCGAGCGCGCCATTGAACAGACTGTAGGTCTTCTGCGCGCGCAACCCGGTGGCGCGAGCGAGTTCGGCGTCTCCGCACAGGATGGACGCTCGCCATCCCGGCGTGGCCGCCTGCAGTCGATCACCCAGCGCGCGATACAGCGCCGGGTCGGCCGCCAGACGTGCATCGTAGGGCGGATTGCACACGACCAGGCCACGCTGGGCTTTGGGCGCCGGCATGTGACGGACGTCGGCCGCCGACCACGTGCACCAGTCGGCGACGCCAGCATCGCGCGCATTCGATTCGGCCAGGCGCAGCGCACGCGGATCGATGTCGTGGCCGATGAAACGACACTGCATCGCCGCCTTGCCGGCCGCGGCGCGCAGCTCGGCGCCCTGCACGACTTCGGTCCAGGCTGCGGCGTCGAAGCCGCGCCAGCGAGTCGGCGGCGCACTACGGTGCCGCTGCAGTCCCGGCGCCACGTCGGCGGCCATCAGCGCCGCCTCGATGACCAGGGTGCCCGCACCGCACATCGGGTCGAGCAGCGCCGCGCCTTCACCCGCCATGACAGGCCAGCCCCCGCGCAGCAGTACCGCGGCCGCCAGCGTTTCCTTCAGCGGCGCCTCGCCTTGCTGGCTGCGCCAGCCGCGCCGATGCAGCGGACCCGCCAGATCGATCGATACGACTGCCTTGCCCTTGCGCAGGGCGAGGTCGATGCGCAGATCCGGATCGTCGCGCTCGACGCCGGGTCGCACGCCATCCGCCCGGCGCAGCCGGTCGACTATGGCATCCTTCGCGCGCTGGGCCACGAACTGGGTATGGATCAGCGCACCGCTGCGACCGTGTGCGTCAATCCACAGACTGCCCGTCGCATCCAGATGCTCCTCCCAGGGCAGTGCCGCGATACCGTCGTAGAGTGTCGATTCGTCGCCGCAGGGAAACTCGGCGACGCGTATCAGGATCCTGCTGGCCAGCCGCGAGCCCATCACCGCCTGCAGTGCGTCACGCTGACTGCCTTCGAAATGCACGCCAGCGAGGGCCTCGCGCGCCGAGTCGATGCCGAACGAGCGCAACTCATCCACCATCAGGTATTCGAGGCCCTTGGCGCAGGGGGCGAAGCAGCTGAGCCGAGAGGCCCCGCCAGACGTGTGCCCCGAGACCGACCGCTCGCCCCGTGGAACCCGCGCGCCGCCGCTCATGCCAACGCCTGCAGGAAGCGCGAGAACTCTTCGGCGCAGAACGCTACGTGACGATCGAGTCGATGCCCATCGTCGACCACGATGAGTCGATCCCGCCGCCGGCCAGCCCAGTCGATCACCGGAGCGACCGGACACACCTCATCCTGCCAGCCATGGATCACCGTGGTCGGCACCTTGGCGGCTTCCAGCGGTCTCGCGTAGCCGGGTAGTGCAGTCGGCGGCGCGATCAGGAACAGGCCGACGCAGCGCGAATCCGCGCCCAGGTCATGCGTCGCGAGGGCGGAAATGAAGGCCCCCATGCTCGACCCAGCGAGCACCAGCGGCCCGCCGGCGGACTGCGCACGATCAAGCAGACGCCCCAGTCGCCGGTCGACGTCGCGCACGTCCTGGCGCGCGTCGATCTCGGCGTAGTCCGGCCGCTCGGTCGTCCAGCCGAGTTGCTCGGCCGCCGCCGCCATGGCCGACACCTTATTGATCAGGCCCTCAAATAGTCTCATGCCGCGTACTTCACTCGCGGGTCACGGAAGTAGGCGCGAACGCGTTCTGGCTGCTCAGCAAGCTCGGTCATGTGTTGGTCGGTGACCGCACGCAGTTTTGATTTCGTTCTCGCTGGCACGCGTCGGCCAATCACCTGCTTGAGCTCAGCGTTCAGTCGCTCGTCGGGATTCAGCTCGGGGCTGTAGCTCGGCAGGTAGAACACTTCGATGTACTCCTGGTGCTCAGCCAGCCATTTCTTCACCGGCTTGCAGTGATGGACGCCCAAGTTGTCGAGCACAAGGAATACCTTCCTCTGAGCGTCATCGATCAGGGCTTGCAGGAACTCGATCAGCCGCTCGTGATTGAACGCGCCATCGATGATCATCCAGCGCGCCTTTCCTTGATTCGTGACCGTGGAGATCATCGACAGCTTGTGGCGTGTCCCACCAACGACCGCGGTGACCGGAGTCACTCCGCGTGGGGAATAGCTGCGGCCGCGAACGTCGGTGTTCACCAGCGCCGTCTCATCACCCCAATGGATCTCCGCTCCTTCCTCCTTGGCGCGCTCTGCGATGGCTGGGTACTGCTCGTCGAGCCACGTCTTCACCGCCTCAGGCGACTGCTCGTAGGCTCGCCGAATCGGCTTCTGCGGCGTGAATCCCCAACGGGCTAGCAACTTGCCCACCGACCGCACATGGAACGTGATGCCGTACTCGCGCAGGATCAGTTCCCGAACTGCGACCCGGCTCCACAGCGCGAACTCCATCTTCAGTTGTTCGGGCCGCTTGTCGCAGATCAGTTGCCGAATGCGGGCCTCCTGTTCTGCATCCAAAGCGCGCTGCTCACCCACCCGTCGACCGCGCGTGCGCGGTGCAAGTGCCGACATGCCTTCTGCTTCGAAGCGGTCGATGATCTTGCAGGTCGCCGAGTAGCTCAAACCGACTCGTTCCGCGATGTGTCGCTTCTTCTCGCCACGTTTGTAGGCGCGTACCACTTGTCGGCGGCGTTCGTGTTGTTCGTCCGGGCTCAGCCGGCGTGCGTCTTCTGTGTCCATGCTGCATTGGACCAGATGCCACGCCATTAGTTCCGACTATTTAGGGGCCGTGTCTATAG
>JAGRJY010000177.1 GCA_020442465.1 Lysobacterales bacterium | reverse complement strand
TTGGTTTGAGCAGCCTCGCTGCCTACAGTCACCTCACGCCCGGGCAGCCCAGCCTCTTTCAGAGGCGAGTAGCCCGCCGCGTCCCGCGTTTTCGAACAACGCCACAGGAGGTCGCGAACATGGTCGCGCGCCGACTACGCAGTTCATTCAGTGCCTCGACGTTGACACGGCTTCGCCAGATGCCGGCCTGCGACGCGCTTGCGCTGCTGGCCACCCACCTCAAGGTTGACCCGACGTATCGGCCAATCAAGGACGATCAGAGCCAGCGTTGGCACCTGAGCACCGGCCGCGGCGATTTCGAGATCGTGACCACGGGTCCCAAGTGGTACGACACACGTGCGAGGCATGGCGGAGGTGGCGCCATCGACTTGGCGATTTACCTCCTGGATGTGCCATTCGTCGACGCCGTCAAGCTTCTGACCCGCAAGGCAGCGCCTCATGGTTCAGATCATCCGCAAGGCCTCGCTGCCGACCCCTGATGAAGTGGCCGCGCGAACGCGCGACGCTGCCGAACAGGCGCGCGCTGTCGCCGTGCGCGAGCCTCGGCCCGCCGGATTCCCGCTTCTGTTCACCAGACACTGGCAGTTGATCGAACCGGCGGTCGCCTTCCTGCATGAACACTCGGTCCAGCGCGCCCATACCGACGACACGCGGAGGACCTACGCCGAGATCCTGTACGACTGGTTCGAGACGCTCGAGCAGAACGACATCCCGTGGGAGAGCGCCGACGCGGTCGACCTCGTGGCCTATCGGAACCGCATGATGGCGCAGCCGAGCCCCCACACCGGCCGCCCGTACCGGACGACGACCATCAATCATCGCGTTCGTGGCGTGCTTCGGTTCTACGAGTGGGCAGTTCGGACGCAATGGTTGAACGCCTCGCCGCTGGCGGACAAGACGCGCGACCTCCGGCTCGCACGGCATCAGCGGCCGACGCAGGCCAGTCACGCTGCGACCCATGAACACAGCATCTTCATCCTTCGGCAGTACGAGGCGTTGCCGAGGCCGTTGGTCTCCGAGCAGGCGCGCGAACTCCTCGCGGAGCTCGCACCGCCCTACGACCTGATGGCACGCTGGCAGCTGTATACGGGCCTGCGCATCAGCGAACTGCTGCGCCTCAGCGTCAACGACATAGGCCATCGCCGTGCGTCAGCCACGCTGCACCACGCGATCGAGGTCATTCGCAAGGGCCGCAAGCCCGGCCACGTGATCGCGCCGGCCAGCCTGCTCGACGAGACCGACGGCTACGTCAGCGGCCATCGCTTCGCCTGGCTCGCGCGCGCTCGACGCAAGGGTCGCATCTCCGAGCACAAGGCATTGTTCGTCAACGCCCGCGGATCGCCCGCGGGCAAGAACGCCTATCAGCGAGCCGTGAGCCAGGCGGGTCTGGCCTGCGGGTTCAAGGCCACCACGCACCTGCTGCGGGCCACCTTCGCGTGCATGCTGCTCGCCCGGCTCGAGCACCTGGCCGACCGAGGCGCCAAGATCAACCCTCTGATCGTCGTGAAGGTGCTGCTTGGCCACGAGCACCTCGACACCACCGACCGCTACCTTCGCGCCGTTGCCGTCGACCCATGCGTCCTCAAGGACGTGCTCGACACGCTGCTGTCGGAGACGGGGGCGCCATGAAGTCGCCGCGCCAGAGCATACGCCGGGTCCTGTCGCACGAAGCGGTGGCGGCGCCAGCGCACGACGCGCAGCCCGCTCGCTTCGATGCCCCTCGTGTGGTTCGCAAGACGGTCGTCGACTTTTCGTCACTGTGCTTGCCAGAGGACGTGCGGCTCGCGCTGGCACAGGCGTTCTGGAGCCACCTCGGAGCCCGGTCGCCCCGCAGCATCAAGTCATGCTGGACCTCGGTGCTGACTTTCAACCGCTTCGCGGCCGAATCGGGAGCCGTCGCGTCGCTCGCGGACCTGGACCGACGGATGCTGGTGCGCTATGTCGAGTGGCTCAACGCCCAACGGCGCTCGGACGGCAGGCCATGGGCAATCTCCACGCGAGCTGGGGTCTACAGTGCGTTGCGCCGGCTGCTGCGCTGGCTCGAACGCTGTCGCCCCGATCTCGTCGGCCACATCGACCACTCTTTCACGCCCTTTCCAGGGCGCGGCCGCGACGACCCCTCACGCGCGACGCTGCCGGCACGCGAGCTCCGCGCCATCCTGCGTGCTTGCGAAGCAGACATCGCTGCGATGAGGGAAGCGCGCGCATCGGCCGCCGCGCAGCGCGCTGCCGATGGCGACAAGGTCGGCTCTTTGGGTTGGCTTCTTGCCGAGGTCGATCGACGCTTCGGCGGCATCGTGCCCAGCGGCCTCGAGCTGCAACGGCGCGGCAACCATCCGTTGCAGCTGGCGGTGCGACGGTGGGGCGGCGCCAAGCAGATCGAGCCCTGCCTGTACCCGCGTGCCGTCTCGCTGCTGCCGTACTACCTGGCCATCATGATCCACACGGCCGGCAACCCCGAGCCCATCGCCGAACTCGCGCGCGACTGCCTGCAGGAGGTCCCCCTGCTGGAGAACCGCCAAGCGCTGGTGTGGTTCAAGGCCCGCGCCGGACGCCTGCAGCGACGCACGTTCGAACGTGACGCCCCGTTCGAGCCGCCGGCGCTGATCAGGGACATCCTCGCCTGGAACGAGCAGTTGCGGCCGCTCGCACCACCGGAACAGCGCAACCGGCTCTTCATCTTCAAGGGACTGCGCACCGTGAACGCGATGTCCACCGTCACGGTCCACCACCTGCTCGCCCAATTCTGCGAACGCCATGGCCTTGCTGCATTTTCGTTGGTGAGCATTCGGCCGAGCGTCCTGTGCAACTTCTACCGCGCCAGCGGCGATCTGCTTCGAACGCGGGCTTTGGCCAACCACGCCAACATCGCGACGACCGTCCGCTATGTCGAGGTGCCGGTCGTCCGCAGGCACAACCACGTGCGCATCGCCGCATTGCAAGAGGCCTTCATCGAGCACCTCACAGCGTCGACCAAGTCGTCTCCGCCGGTGGCCGCGGCGTCACCGCCGAGCGCGCGGCTCCCATCGGGCGAGCTGGTTTCGATGTTCGGCTTCGACTGCAAGGATCCGCTGGCCGGCACCGCGCCGGGTACACGTCAGGGCGAGCTCTGCACCAACTTCATGGGCTGCTTCACCTGCCCCAACGCCGTGATCGCGCCGGAGCCGCTGACGGTGGCTCGTCTGCTCCAGGCGCGTGACCACCTTCGCGCCGCGGCAGCGACGCTGCATCCCGCGCGCTGGCAGGCCTTCTACGCGCCCCAGCTACGCATCCTCGAGGAGGACATCTTGCCGCGCTTCGCCGAACGAGAGCTCGCGGCGGCCGAGTCGCTGTTGTCGCAACTTCCGCCGCTGCTGGACCTGCGCTGAGGCCGCTGCCATGCCAGCCCTGCAGGACATCGTCACCGACCGTCCCGCCGTCCCCGCGGGCGAACGCGCCGGCGATCGTGGATGGTTCCTGCTCGACTCGAGGTGGGAAGACGATGTCTGGATTCTTGCGCCAGGCAACGCGCTGGAAGAACGGCAGCCTGTGCGCCTGCGCTGGGACTTCGATCTGCGAGACGGCCGACGATTCACCGACGAGCGCTACGCCACGCTGCGGGAGACCAGCAGGCAGCTCGTCGCCCTCATCCGATCGCGCTCGCTGTCCACCGGCCTGCCTCTGCGTCCGAGCACGGTGGCGCAGTACTTTCACACCCTGCGCTGCCTGCTTCAATGGATGGACGGTGAGGGCTTC
>JAGRJY010000176.1 GCA_020442465.1 Lysobacterales bacterium | reverse complement strand
TGTGCGTATGCAGGAGGGGTTTCAACCCCGACCAAGGCCCGGTGAATACCCAACGCAGCGGTCGCGGATGAATCCGCTCCTACAGGGGGGTGTGCGGTGGTCGCCGATTGCACATGCAGCAGAAGGGCGAGGACGCCTGGCGCAGGGGCGGGATTACCCCCGAGCGCGGCCCGATTCATGCCGAACGCAGCGGTCGCGGATGAATCCGCTCCTACAAGGTAGCGTGCGGTGGTGGCCGATGGCACAACCTGCAGAAACGCGTGCGCGCCATCTGCAGGAGGGGTTTCAACCCCGACCGAGGCCCGGTGAATGCCGAACACGGCGGTCGCGGATGCATCCGCTCCTACAGGGGGGTGTGCGGTGGTCGCGGATTGCACAGCGCGCGGAAACGCGTGCGCGCCATCTGTAGGAGGGGTTTCAACCCCGACCCGGGTCTGCACCTCGCTCGATGCCACGGTCGCGGATGAATCCGCACCGACAGAAACGCTCTGGGGTCGCGTTGCGGTCATGCGGTTTTCTCTCCGCCCGACTTCGTCGACGCGCATTCGCCGGCATGTGCCATCTGCAGCAGGAATTTCTTCATGTCCCAGGCGCCGGTCGGGCAGCGCTCCGCGCACAAGCCGCAGTGCAGACAGACGTCTTCGTCCTTGACCATGACCCGTCCGGTCTTCAGGTCTTCGGAGACGTACAGGTCCTGCTCGGCATTGAGCGCCGGCGCGGTGAGCCGCAGCCGGAGCTCGGCTTCGTCGCCGTTCGCGGTGAAGCTGATGCAGTCCATCGGACAGATATCCACGCAGGCATCGCACTCGATGCACTTGTCGCGCATGAACACGGTTTGCACGTCGCAGTTGAGGCAGCGCTGGGTTTCCTTCCAGGCGGTGGCTGCATCGAAGCCCAGTTCGACCTCGACGGAGATCGATGCCAGCGTCTGCTCGGGCGGCGCCCACGGCACCTTGTAGCGCTCGTCCAACGACACGTCGTTGTCGTAGCTCCATTCGTGGATGCCCATCTTCTGCGACATCAGGGTCACGCCCGGCGGCGGTCGGTCGGCGAGCGCCTCGCCCGCGAGGAACTTGTGGATCGAGATCGCTGCCTCGTGGCCGTGGGCGACCGCCCAGATGATGTTCTTCGGGCCGAAGGCCGCGTCGCCACCGAAGAACACCTGCGGCAGGCTGGACTGCAGTGTCGTCTTGTCGAGCACCGGCAGGCCCCACTCGTCGAACGCGATGCCCGAGTCGCGCTCGATCCAGGGGAAAGCGTTCTCCTGACCAATCGCCAGCAACACTTCGTCGCACTCATGCAGTTCATCCGGTTCGCCGGTCGGCACCAATGTGCGCCGCCCGCGCTCGTCGAACTGGGCGCGCACCTTCTGGAAGCGCATGCCCACCATGCGACCGTTCTCGTGCACGAACGCCAGGGGCACGCGGAAATCGAGAATCGGGATGCCTTCATGCATCGCGTCCTCCTTCTCCCACGGGCTGGCCTTCATCTCGTCGAAGCCCGACCGAACGATGACTTTCACCGAATCGCCGCCCAGGCGCCGCGCCGAGCGGCAGCAGTCCATGGCGGTATTGCCGCCGCCGAGGACAAGCACCTTCTTGCCGACTTCCTTGACATGGCCGAAGTAGACCGAGGCCAGCCAGTCGATACCGATGTGAATCTGCGCGGCGCACTCGCTCCGTCCTGGCACCTCGAGATCACGGCCGCGCGGCGCGCCACAGCCGACGAAGATCGCGTCAAAGCCCTCATCGAGCAGGGACTTCATCGAGTCGATGCGGCGGCCGCCGACAAAGTCGACGCCGAGGTCGAGAATGTAGCCGACCTCCTCGTCGATGACCGACTCCGGCAGCCGGAATCGCGGCACCTGGGTGCGCATGAAGCCGCCGGCTTTGGGGTCCTGATCGAACACGGTGACGTGATACCCCAGCGGCGCGAGATCGCGCGCCACGGTCAAGGCCGAGGGCCCGGCACCGACGCAGGCGACGCGCCTGCCGTTGTGCTCGGCAGCCGGCCTCGGCATGGCGCCACGCACATCGCCTTTCATGTCCGCGGCGACGCGCTTCAGCCGACAGATGGCAACCGGTTCGGGCTGTCCGCTCTCGCTGTCCTCGACCCGCCCACGCCGACACGCGGGCTCGCAGGGACGATCGCAGGTACGGCCGAGGATGCCCGGGAAGACGTTGCTCTTCCAGTTCACCATGTACGCATCGCTGTAACGTCCGGCGGCGATCATCCGGATGTACTCCGGCACCGGCGTATGGGCCGGGCAGGCCCATTGGCAGTCGACTACCTTGTGGAAGTAGTCGGGGTTACGAATATCCGTCGCGCGCACACCACCCTCCTGGTCTGAGCGTCGGTGGGCCATTTCATGCAGCCCACCCCATCCGGCTTCGACTGGCCGGTTTGCGAACCGGCCGCATGCGCGGTCGGTTCGTCGGTGCGGGTCCCTCTACCAGCGTCCCGCAAACTGTCGTGCGCAAACGTGACGCACCCCCCGGCCCTGAGCCGGCGCCGTGGCCGCCGCAAGATGCCCGGCAGCCCGATCTGGTGGCCCGCATTCTAGCCATGATTGCGGGGCATGTTGCGAGACCCGCTGCCCGGCGCGGTCGCGCTGCGCCGCAGCATGCGCGCTTCTGGCGCGGCGGCCGGCCACTGGCTCACCCTGGCAGGCGCGGAAGCATCGGCACAACGGTGACGCGCGGGCGGAAAATCGTCGCCCCGACGGTCGGCATCACGCCTTCCGCTTCGGCGTGCCGCTCGCGCGGCGCCAAGGCATGGGCGCGAAAACATGGGCAGATAGCATGGGCGCAAGACACGCGCGCGACCAGGCGAATGTCGAGCGAGCAGGACTTCGCGCCCCCGACGACCGACAGCTCATGCCTTGCGCACGAACTCCGACTTCAGCTTCATCGCCCCGATGCCATCGATCTTGCAGTCGATGTCGTGATCGCCATCGACCAGGCGGATGTTGCGCACCTTGGTCCCGACTTTCACCACTTGCGATGAACCCTTGATCTTGAGGTCCTTGATCACGGTAACGCTGTCTCCATCGGCGAGCGCATTGCCGTTGGCATCCTTCACCACCCGTGCATCGTCAGCGGGCGCATCGCCTTGTACCGACCACTCGTGGGCGCACTCGGGGCAGACCAGCAGTCCGCGGTCTTCATAGGCGAATTCGGAGCCGCATTGCGGGCAGGGCGGGAGTGCAGACATGCAATCAGTATGCATGAGACGGATCGCGCGCAGGCCATGCCTCCGGCGTGACGGATCGCCTACCCCGGCGCAGAGCGAGAGCAGCCGTGCCGCGCCGCGCAGCCGGCTGCCCGCGAAGCCGTCACGGCTGCCGCGGCAGAGGCGAAGGTGGCTCGACCGCTTCTGCCGCGCGTAGGCGCTGCGGTGGCCGCGAATGCAGTGATTGAATCGGAAGCGCAGTGGGCGCTCGCGGGAACTCGACGACGGGAACCAGCATCAAGCAGGCGCACCGTGGTCAAGCACCGGCGCGGCGCGCGATGAAACCCGGGGGCGCTCCGAGCCGGCGCGCCCGCACTGCGGCGCGACTACTTCCTGCGCGAGATGGTGAACTTGCCGAATGCGATGCCGAGGTCCCAGCCCTTGCCGGTTCCGCTCAACGCGAGCGACACGTCACCCTTGGTGACAACCTGCCCTTTCGCGGCGGCACCGGCGCCTGCACTGGCCTCGGCGCTGGCATAGCTGCCGAGCAACTCGGAGATGTCCGACACGCCGGAAAATTCCCCACGGCCGTTCTTCAGCTTCGACTTGCCGATCGACAGACCGCCCCCGCGCGCTTCGAGTCGCACGGCCATGGTCTGACCGTTGTTGCAGGTGATCACGCCGTCCCCGCTGGACGACTTGTAGAACACCGACCAGCTGCTGAGATCGAAGCGCATTTCGCAATCGATGTCGGCCGCGGCAGCGGTCGCCGGGGACGCCAGCGCGCCGACGGCGCACAGGGCGAACAGCATGTTCAGTCGATGACTCATGGCGGACCTTCAAGAGGGGATGCGGTGTGATTGCCCAGATTGGAGGCTGCATGGTAGCAGCATGGATCCGCTGCCGAACGGCCAAACAAGCTGGATCCAAGACTCTTTGGAGCCGGAGAGTCCGTCAGAATCCTGCTTGACACTCCACCCTTCCAATCCCCCGGCACCTCAGTCCGGTAGAACATCCGGAACCTTGGCATGGCAGCGTCCGCTCAATCAGAAACGGTAGGGCCGAACGGGGGGCTTGGCCGGACCAGGCGGAGGACCGCGCCACCGTAGTACTGCGCAGGCACGTCAGCATTCACTTTGGAGCACTCAGGCTCAAGGGCCATCACCCAAGCCAGAGTCTGGCTCCTCTTGCACCCTGGCGAAGATTCGAAAGCTCCCGGACTCTCCGATCCGAGTGTAGTGCGACCACTCTGCGCGAAAGCGTGCACTGTGACTGAGGAAAGCCACCAAATCGAATCTCGCCGGCAGACCCTGGCTTCTGGTGCCGCGCAGGTCCACCAACACGATGTCGGGAGCTCGCAGACGCAAGTCTTCTGCCACCATACTGCAGAACCGCTCGCCATAGCGCGCTACCAATTCATGGGTCATGCCGTCGGACGGTTGCACCGAACTCTCGCTCTGGGCCAACGCGATGATCGGCCACAACGCTGAGAAACGGCTTTCCCAGCGAAGTTCGTAGTGTATGACGGCCGCCAGGAAAGGATCTCCCGTGATGGATAAAGCGGACACCTTGTCGCCGGGCCTGGTAATGCTCAACGCTTCGCCGATCGGAGCAGCGCTCAAGTCCGCAACCCTTGGCGCCTGTTGCCGTAGCTGTTCTGCATGAGCCAACAGAAGTACTGAGGCGACCGCCACAACTGCGGCGGAGATCGCTCGTGCGCTGCGGCTCGTCACTGGGTCCGACGCGAACGTGAACACCCACGGCAGCAAGGCGGAGGGAAACAGTAGCGCTGGAAGCAGCTGATAGCGCCAACCCTTTCCTTGGAGCCAGTAGGCCATCCATGCGTAGACCGTGCAGAACAGCACTACGGACGCCGCCCTGCGGGCCGCAGGCAACATCAGCGCCAACGATGCGATGGTCAGCGTGGAACCGATGGCCAGCGCAAAAGAGCCCGTGCGGACGAAGCGAAACGGGTCCACGTCGCGGAAGCGTCCGTACAGATCGTTCGCCCAGACTGCGACCTCAAACCATTCTGGGTACAGCACAAGTACGAACGCCGCATTGGCTGCTCCGACCGCGATCAGCGCGGCCCACTCCGGATGCCGAAGGGCACGGTTGGACGCCGAGTGATTGGACGCCGGTCGCCAGAACCAGAGCAGCAGGAATGGTAGCAACGAATAGTGCGGCTTGGCGTAGAACCCAACCGCCGCGACCAGAGTGATGTAGATGCGCAGCCAAGGGTGAAGAGCCGCAGGCCGGACCGCCAACATCCAGACGAAAGGCAATACGAGCAGCACGCTGAGATGTTCACGCTCCGCAAAATCGTAGCCCGGAAGGAAAGCCAAAACCAGCGTGGTCCACGTGCAGGACCAGACAGCAACCCAGACTCTTGACGTTGATGCTCCGCCGCGCACGCTGACTCGCGCCGTGAGCATGACCGAATGAGCGATGAGCAGCGCCGTCCAGAACAGTACGCCATCCGCTGGACTGACGTGCAGGGCTCCGCTGATGAGATGGACCGGCAGATAAAGCGCCGTGGCAAGCGGCATGTTGATCTCGAAAAAGTCGGCGAGCGGACTTCCGCCTTCGAGCATCCGCTCTGACGCCACCAAGAACCAGGCCACATCGGTGTTGAGCACATGACCGCTGCGCACCGCCGGCAGGGCAAGGAGGAGGCAGAGGCAAGCGACGATCCCGGCCCATTTCGCTAGGTTCGAGGAAGTCATACGGCCGTATTGCTGGGACGGTCCATGGGCGGCGACACCAATCGATGAGGGCGAGGAATCTAGCCCAACTCGTCGGGCCACGCAGCAACTTCCTGAACCGCGCTCCCTGTCGATGCATGCCACTCGGCACAAGTCGCTCGCCCACTCTCTCGCCCCACGAAAAGTCCCGCAGACTGTGCTCGAGCTGAACCACTGCCTTTGCAGTTCGTGCCCGCGATCTGGCTTTCTTATACTGGAGCTCAGCAAAGGAGCTCTCCCCATGATGCAAACCGTCGTTCGCGAACTGCTCGACCTGCTGCGCCTCGAGCGGCTGGAGGACAACCTGTTCCGGGGACAGAGCCGCGACATCGGCACCCGCTACGTGTTCGGCGGCCAAGTGCTGGGCCAGGCGCTGTCGGCTGCACAGCAGACCGTGGAAGCGGTGCGCGGCGTGCACTCCTTGCATGCCTATTTCCTGCGCGCCGGCGACATCAGCATGCCGATCATCTACGACGTCGATCGCACGCGCGATGGCGGCAGCTTCTCGGTGCGACGGGTCACCGCCATTCAGAAAGGACAGCCGATCTTCGTAATGGCAGCAAGCTTCCACGAGCCCGAGCCAGGAGAAGAGCACCAGCTCTCGCCGCCGGAAGTGCCGAAGCCGGAAGACTTGCCGGAAAACCACGGCCTGGATGCCGAGAAACTGGCCCAGCTGCCGCCCAAGATGCAGCGCTGGCTGTCGCAAAAGGGGCCATTCGAATTCAGGCCGGTGTACCCGCGCGACGAGCTGCACCCGGTGAAACGGCCACCCTACCAGCAGGTCTGGTTCCGCCTGATCGACCAGATTCCGGACGAACCTTCGCTGCATCGTTCGTTGCTGGCCTACGCCTCGGACTTCCACCTGATCGGCACGACGACCTTTCCCTCGGGCATCTCCTACCTGCAGCCAAACGTGCAGATGGCCAGCCTCGACCACGGCATGTGGTTTCACCGGCCCATGCGCGTCGACGACTGGCTGCTGTACGACTGCGACAGCCCCAGCGCGCAGAGTGCGCGTGGCCTGGCGCGCGGCATGATCTATGACGTGCGTGGACGACTGGTCGCCTCGACGGCCCAGGAAGGGCTGATCCGGGTGATTCCGCCGGCCACCAAGGGTTGAGGCCGGGCGGGTTCAGGCCGACACGGTAAAATGCCCCTCGAGGCCTGCGCACCGGCGCGCCTCGACCGATCTCCAGACACCACAGGCAATCCGGCATGCGTCAGATCTACAGCTCCGTCCGCCTCGAGAACGTCGACCGTGTCGTCGCCTTGATGAACGAGGAAGGCATCGAGACGTCGGTGACCGGTGGGCGCTCGTTCAAGCGAAGCGGCCGTCGCGACTTCAGCTTCAAGGAACAGAACCAGGACCCGGCGACCGTGTGGATCGTCAGATCGGAAGACGTCGCACGCGCCAGCGAGATCATGCGCTCGGCCGGATTGCTGCGTTCCACCCGCGATGCCGATTTCGTGCCCAGTGCGGGTCGCTTCGCACCACGAACCGAAAAGGCCGGCCTGAGCATGGCCTGGCGGATCCGCCTGGGGCTGCTGGTCGTGCTGACCGTCATGGCTGGCATCACCGCGGTGCGCATGGTCGCCGGCGGCTGATCCAGCCGGCCAGCGCGTGGCCCGGCGCCGGCTGCGTCACATTCGATGGCCCGCTGCGTCAGGCACTGAAACCCGCGCCACTGGCCCCATGAGCCCATGAACAAAGACGCCCTGCTTTCACTGATCGAACTTCACCTGCCCGCCGCCCAAGCGGGCGATCATGAGGCGTTCGGCCATATCGTGACGGGCTGCCAGGGCGGCATCACAGCCATCGCACTGGCGATCGTGCGCGACATCCAGGCCAGCGAGGACATCGCCCAGGAGGCTTTCCTCTCGGCGTGGCAACACCTCAAGCGCCTGCGCAACCCGTCCAGCTTCCTGCCCTGGCTGCGCCAGATCACCCGCAACCTGGCGCGTGATCACCTGCGACGGCGGGTCACCGAACGCCGCTACGACGGCGACATGGACGACATCCTGCGCGTGGTCGCCGACCCCAGCCCGGATCACCCGGAGCGCATGGCTCGTCAGCACGAGGAGGAAGTCGTCGCCGAACTGATCGACGAACTGCCCGAGGAAACCCGCGAGATTCTGCTGATCTACTACCGCGAAGGACAGAGCTCGAAGCAAGTCGCCGACCTTCTGGGCATGCGTGACGCTGCCGTGCGCAAGCGCCTGCAGCGCGCCCGCGACTCCCTGCGCAGCGAAATGCTCGGGCGACTCGGCGAGTTCGCCCGCACCACGGCGCCGTCGGCGGCCTTCACCGCGCTCGTCCTTGCGGGCCTGTCGGTGAGCCCGAGCGCCGCGGCGGCGGGCTTCGCCATGGGCGGCGCTGCGGCGAGCAAGGGGCTGTCGAAGTTCCTGTTCGGCGCCGGTGCCGCTGGCAAGGGTGCGTCCAAGCTGCTGTTCGGCGCCGCGGGCGGCATCCTGTTCGCGCTGATCGCCGGACTGGCCGGCGTGCTGTTCGGCGTCCGTCGCTACTGGATCACATCGACCGACGGTGAAGAGAAGCGCAAGCTCGCCTGGTTCGCGGTCGCCGGCTGCGGCGTGGTGGTGCTGTTCACCGGCCTGATGGGCTGGTCCGTGCACGTCGAGAGCATGGTCTTCGCCACCGGCAGCTTCTTCGCCCTGATCGTGTCGGTCGGGCTGATGAACCTGTACTGGCTGCCGCACATTCTCGAGCGCCGCCATCTCGAGGAGAGCGCGCGCAACGCCATCGCGGCGCGCATGGCGCGCGCCGAAGAGCGTCGGCACGCGTGGATGGGCATGATTCTCGGCCTGGTGTTCGGCGGCCTCGGCCTGGGCTTCGCGTTCTGGATGTTCGGCCAGGTCTGACCCTACCCCGCCGAGTGTCCATTGGGCGCAGGCTTCTGACCCGAAGCCTGCCCGCTCAAACCCTACTGTCGTCCTGCGTGCCCGATCTCCAGCAGCGCTGACACCTCGTCCGCCGCCAGCTGCCGCCAGGCGCCCTTCGACAGGTCGCCGAGCTCCAGGTTGCCGATCGCCACCCGAACCAGCCGTTTGACCGGCACGTCGAGCGCTTCGAGCATGCGGCGGATCTGCCGGTTGCGGCCCTCGTCCAGTTCGATTTCTAGCCACTGGTGCCGCGCGCCCCCGCGCAGCGGTCGCACTTGTCGCGCCGCGAGTCGCTCCCCGTCGGCTTCGATGCCTTCGAGCATGCGCGCGCGCTGCGCCGCGTCCACCTGGCCTTCGATCTGCACGTGGTAGCGCTTGCCCGGACCGCGAGCCGGATCGAGCACCGCCGCCGCCCACACCGGATCATTGCTGAACAGGAGCAGGCCTTCGCTCGCCTTGTCGAGCCGCCCCACCGGCGCCAACCAAGGCAGTCCACTGCCGTCGAGACATCGATAGACCGTGTCGCGGCCTTGTTCGTCCCGGGTGGTCGTCACCAGGCCACGCGGCTTGTTGAGTGCGATGACGATGCGCTCGACCGCTTCCGCTTCGCGCCCATCGACCGCGACCATGTCGACGCCGCGACGCACGGGATGCTCGGGGTCAAGCACTTGTTGCCCGTTGACGCGAACGCGCCCGGCGCGCACCCAGCGCTCAGCTTCGCTGCGCGAACACACGCCTTGCTTGGACAGCACGCGGGCGACGCCGAATCGCGGCGCCGCCTTGCCTGCCGCGCCTCGATGCTTCCCGCCGTACGGTGGCGTAGGTCGTTTTTGCATCCGCAAAGCATGACGCCGGCGTAGTCGATTGGCTACGCTTGCGCTTCCAGGGACTCACCGATGCGCCCACGGCGCTCCGCACGGAGCGCACGAAGGGGTGCGTGCGGAAAGGCGCGCGCAGGTCGAGCGTGCTCGAACGCCGCCGTGCTCGAACGCCGCGAAGTGTCCGTGTGACGACCACGACGACGAAAATCTCACCCTACCATCACCGAGTAACCCGACAATTCGCGCATGAGTGCCTCCTCTCCCGAACCGACCTCCGTGCTGCATCGCGCCTGGATCGCCTTCCTGCGCTGGTTCGACACCGGCACCGACGCGCCGTCGGAACAGCTGTCGGATCGCATCGACTGGGTGCGCGTGATCCCGTTCATCGGCATGCACATGGCCTGCCTGGGCGTGATCTGGGTGGGCGTCTCGCCGATCGCCGTGACCGTGGCGGCACTTCTGTACGCGCTGCGCATGTTCGCCATCACCGGCTTCTACCACCGCTACTTCTCGCACAAGAGTTTCCGGACCTCGCGCCCGATGCAGTTCTGTTTCGCCCTGATCGGCGCGATGTCAGTGCAGCGCGGGCCGCTGTGGTGGGCAGCGCACCATCGCCACCATCATCGCCATTCGGACCAGGACAAGGACTTCCATTCACCGGTCACGCGCAGCCTGCTGTGGAGCCACATGGGCTGGTTCCTGACCCCGAAGGGATTCGCCACCGACTTCGAGTCCGTGCGCGACCTCGCCAAGTATCCGGAGCTGCGCTGGATCGACCGCTTCGACACCCTGATCCCGATCGGACTGGCCGTGTCCCTGTTCCTGCTCGGCGGCTGGCTTGAGTCCGCGCATCCGCAACTCGGCACCTCGGCCGGGCAGATGCTGATCTGGGGGTTTTTCGTCTCGACCATCGTGCTGTTCCACGCCACGGTGACGATCAACTCGCTGGCCCACCGCTTCGGGTCGCGACGCTTCGCCACCCGCGACAACAGCCGCAACAACCTCTGGCTCGCCCTGCTGACGTTCGGCGAGGGCTGGCACAACAACCACCATCACTTCCCCGGATCGACCAGGCAGGGCTTTCGCTGGTGGGAGGTTGACCTGACCTTCTACCTGCTCTGGCTGATGGCGCGACTGGGACTGGTGTGGGACATGAAGACGGTGCCGGCGCAGCTGCGTCGCCCCGGGCAGGACTGACCGGTGCGCATTGCGATCGTAGGCTCGGGCATCGCTGGCCTCGCCTCGGCCTGGCTGCTCTCGCGCGAGCACGAGGTCGTGCTGTTCGAGGCCGACGACAGGTTGGGCGGCCACACCGACACCCACGAGGTCGAACAGGCCGGACAGCGCTATCGCGTCGACAGCGGATTCATCGTCTGCAATCCGCAGAACTATCCGCTGTTCTGCGCCATGCTCGACGAACTCGGCGTGGCGACCCAGCCCACCACCATGAGCTTCGCCGTCCGCAACGACCGCAGCGGGCTCGAGTACAACGCTGGCACCAACGGCGGGCTGTTCCTGCAGAAGCGTCGCCTGCTGTCCTGGCGACACTGGTGCATGATCCGCGACATCCTGCGTTTCTATCGCGAAGCGCCGGCACTGCTCCGGGGTGATGATGCGGGCCCCGACCTCGGCGATTACCTGGCCGAGCATCGCTACTCGGCCTCCTTCGCAGACGATCATCTGATCCCGATGGCTTCGGCGCTGTGGTCGTCGCCGTCAGAGCAGATTCTGAAGTTTCCGGCGCGTTATCTCGTCGCGTTCATGGCCAACCACCACATGCTGCAAGTCGAGAATCGCCCGGAATGGCGCGTGGTGCGCGGCGGATCAAGCAGCTACATCGGTCGCCTGCGGGAAACCTGGCGCGCCGACGTGCGGCTTGGTGCGGGCGTGTCTGCCATCACCCGCGACGATCACGGCGTGCGGCTGCGCGTCGGCAGCGACGTGCTGCGATTCGACCAGGTGGTGCTGGCCTGCCACAGCGACCAGGCGCTTCAGGCACTGGCAGACCCCAGCGACGCCGAGCGCGACATCCTCGGCGCGATCCGCTTCCAGCACAACGACACCGTACTGCACACCGATCGCTCCCAGCTGCCGCGTGACCGCCGTGCCTGGGCGGCGTGGAATGCGCTGATCAGCGCCGAGCCGGAATCGGAGTGCACCGTGAGCTACTGCATGAATCTGCTGCAGTCGATCGAGTCGCCCGACCCGTTCGTCGTCACCCTCAACCGCACCCACGCGATCGATCCGGCGAAGATCCTCGCCCGCCGCAGCTATGCGCACCCGATCTACACCCGTGAGAGCGTGGCGGCCCAATCGCGCCGAGCCGAGATCAGCGGGCAGCGCAACACCTGGTACTGCGGCGCCTACTGGGGCTGGGGCTTTCACGAGGACGGCATGCGCAGCGCGGTCGACGTGGCGCAGGGCCTGGGCGCGCGCTGGACGCCGCAGCGGCACAACATCGGGCAGGCGGCGTGAAGACGCAGGGCGACGCCAGCCTGCACAGCGCGATCTTCCGCGGGCGCCTGCAGCATCGCCGGCATGCGCCGCACGCGCACCGCTTCGACTATCCGCTGTTCATGATGTACCTCGATCTGGACGAACTGCCGCGCCTGTTCACGCGTCGCTGGTTCTGGTCGGTCGGCCGACGCAACCTCGCCGAATTTCGCCGCAGCGACTATCTCGGCGACCCGGATCGCGACCTTGCCGACTGCGTGCGCGACTGCGTGTCAGCGAAGCTGGGCTGGCGACCGGACGGGCCGATCCGCCTTCTCACCCACCTGCGCTACTTCGGCCACTGCTTCAATCCGGTGAGCTTCTACTACTGTTTCGCCGAAGACGGCGAGACCCTGCGCGCCATCGTGGCCGAGATCACCAACACGCCGTGGCAGGAACGCCATCAGTACGTGCTCGATGTGCACGGCGCCGAAGGCTCGGCGCAGGGGTGGAACTGGTCGTTCGGCAAGGCGTTTCACGTCTCGCCCTTCCTGCCCCTGCAGCGCGACTATCGCTGGCGATTTTCGCTGCCGCAGAGCCGTCTTTTCGTGCATATGGACTCGATCAGCGCCGATGGCCGCGACTTCGACTCGAGCCTGGCGCTGACCCGTGAACCGCTCACTGGCTGGAACCTCGCCCGCTGCCTGATTCGTCACCCGGCGCTCACGGCGCGCATCGTGCTGGCCATCCATTGGCAGGCCTTCTTGATCTGGTGCAAACGAAATCCTGTGTACGATCACCCCACCAAGGCCCGAAACGGCCGACTGACGAGCTGAGAGACTGTGAACGACGCTGCCGAGAACACCCTGTCCCGCGAGGCCGAGAATGATCTCGGCGTGGTGGCCCAGAGCAAGTGGGATCGCATGCTGCGTCGACGGCTGATCGACACGCTCGGCACGCTGCGCGACTGTGAGCTGACCCTGGTCGACGCCGAGGACGAGCTGACCCTCGGCCAGCCGGCGTCCGATGCCTCGCAGACCTTGCGCTGCACGTTGCGCATTCTCGATCCGTCGTTCTACCGGGCGGTCGCCGCGAACGGTTCGGTGGGCGCGGCCGAAGCGTACATGGACGGTGCGTGGCACTGCGATGACCTGGTGGCGCTGGTGCGCATCCTGGTGCGCAATCGCGATCTGCTCGATGCGTTGGAAGCACAGGGCATGGCGCGCATCGGCGGCTGGATCATGCGTACGGCGCACCTGTTCCGCCGCAACACGCGCTCGGGTAGCCGGCGCAACATCGCCGCGCACTACGACCTCGGCAACGAACTGTTCAAGCTGTTCCTCGACGAGAACATGATGTATTCGTCGGCCATCTTTGCCAGTGCGGATGAATCTCTCGAGTCGGCGAGCCGGCGCAAGCTCGACCGCATCTGCCGCAAGCTGGAGCTGTCGCCGCAGACATCCGTCGTCGAGATCGGCACCGGATGGGGCGGCTTCGCCCTGCACGCTGCCGGCCAGTACGGCTGCCACGTCACCACCACCACGATTTCCCGCGAGCAGCACGAGCTGGCGCAGCGGCGCATCCAGGAGGCGGGGCTCGGTGACCGCGTCACCCTGCTGCTGCAGGACTATCGCGCGTTGCAGGGACAGTTCGATCGCGTCGTCTCGATCGAGATGGTCGAAGCCATCGGTCACCAGTATCTGGACGGCTACTTCCGCAAGGTCGCCGAGCTGCTGACGCCCGATGGCTCCGCGCTGATCCAGGCCATCACCATCGAGGACCACCGCTACGAGCAGGCGCTGCACTCGGTCGACTTCATCAAGCGCTACATTTTCCCGGGCAGCTTCATTCCCTGCGTCAATGCGCTGGTCGCGTCAGCCGCGAAGACCGACCTGCGGCTGTTCAATCTCGAGGATATCGGACCGAGCTACGCGTTGACCCTGCACCACTGGCGGCAGCGCTTCCTCGCCCGCCGCGCCGAAGTACGCAAGCTGGGCTATCCCGACCGGTTCATCCGCATGTGGGAGTTCTATCTGGCCTACTGCGAAGGTGGCTTCATCGAGCGCGCGCTGGGTGACGTCCACCTGCTGTTCACCCGCCCGCTGTGTCGTCGCGCCGAGTGGTTGCCGGAAGCATGAGTCGTTCGGCGCTGGCCACCGTCGGCAATGTCGTCGGATTCCAGGCAGTGTGGATCGCTGCGGTCGCCGGTGCGGCGCGCGGCTGGTGGTGGGCCGGTCCACTTGCCCTGGCGGTGTTCGCGGTAGCGCAGCTCGCCGCATCGACACAACGATCCTCGGACGTCCGGTTGCTCCTGATCTCGGTACCGCTGGGACTGCTGATCGACTCGGTGTGGGTGCAGATGGACTGGATCACATTCTCAGCCCCACTTCCCACCACCCAGCTGGCGCCGGTGTGGATCGTGGCGATGTGGATGGGCTTCGCGCTCACGCTGAATCACTCGCTCGCATCGCTGCAGTCACGCAAGTGGCTCGGCGCGGCACTGGGACTGGTCGGCGGCCCGCTGGCCTACTACGCGGCGGCGAACGCCTGGGGTGCGGCGGAAATCCGCGCCGGCTGGACGCCCTACCTCGCGCTCGCGCTGGCCTGGGCGGTGGTGACGCCGATGCTGTTGCGCGCCGCTCAGGCGCTGGCCAAACCATCTTCCGCGAACCAGCTGCGTCAGGCATGAACTGGATGCCCATCCTGCACGTGCTGGCCGGCACGGCACTGGTCATGGTCGTCGGCTTCGAGGTGCAGCGCCGTACGCGCAATGCCGGCGGCGTGGACGTGATCTGGGCGGGTGCCATGGGTAGTGCGGCGCTGTATTACAGCGCCGTCGGCGAGGGAGCCGCCCTTCCCCGCCTGCTCACTGCACTGCTCGGCGGCATGTGGGGATTCCGGCTCTGCCTGCACCTGCTCGGCCGGGTGCTGCGCGAGGCGGAAGACGGCCGCTATCGCTACCTGCGCGGGCACTGGCATGACAGCCAGCCGCGATTCTTCGCCTTCTACATGCTGCAGGCGGGATTCACCGCGCTGTTCTCGATCCCCTTCTGGGTTGTCGCCAACCAGCCGGCCACGAACTGGACCCCATGGCTGGTGCTCGGCGTGCTGGTCTGGGCGGCAAGCCTGGCCGGAGAGACCATCGCCGACCGCCAGCTCATCCGCTTTCGTCGCCAGCCGGAGAGTCGTGGTCGCACATGCCGTACCGGCCTCTGGCGGTACTCGCGCCACCCCAACTACTTCTTCGAGTGGTTGCACTGGTTCGGCTGGGTGCTGATGGCTGTCGGGGCGCCCTGGCAGCACTGGGCGTGGCTCGGGCCCGTCCTCATGGGCGCGAGCCTGATGTGGATCACCGGCGTACCGTTCACCGAGGCGCAGTCGCTGCGATCGCGCGGCGACGACTACCGGCGCTACCAGGAGGAGACCTCGGTGTTCATTCCTTGGTGGCCGAAGACTCGAGACCCGGCGCCCGGGACCCGGGACCCGTGAGCGCAGGTGCGCGGCAAGGCGATGCTGCAGCGACCTTCGGCACGAACAAGGAAACACGCGAAGGGCAGCCCAACCCTGGGCCGGAAACCCAGGTCCGGGGCCCCTGACTCATCCAACCATCGCGCGACCGCGGGTCCTGGACCCCGGCGCCTACGCCATTCCCACCCTGCCTACGCCGACCCTACATGCTCATCGACCTTTGCGAACGCGGCCTGATACCCGACTCACTCACTCGTCTCGGCATTCGCCGGCTGTGCGCACAGCGGCTGCGTGACGAACACGCCGGCGACGCGGAAGCCGCCTGGGTGCGCTTTCGCAGCCTGCTTGGCGAGCTGCGCCAGAGCCCGGTCGCGATCGAAACCGACGCGGCCAACGAACAACACTACGAGGTGCCGGCCCGGTTCTTCGAGCTGTGCCTGGGCAAGCGATACAAGTATTCAAGCTGCTACTACCCGACCGGCCGCGAAAACCTCGATGCGGCCGAAGAAGCCATGTTGGCGCTGTACGGCGAGCGCGCCGAACTCGAGGATGGGCAGCACATTCTCGAACTCGGCTGCGGCTGGGGCTCACTCACGCTGTGGATGGCCGAGCGCTTTCCCGGCGCACGCATCACCGGCGTATCCAACTCGAACAGTCAGCGCGAGCACATCATGGCCCGCGCGGCCGAACGGGGCCTGGGAAACGTCGAGATCATCACCTGTGATGTCAATCGACTGCAGCTGGAGCGCAGCTTCGATCGCGTGGTGTCGATCGAGATGTTCGAGCACATGCGCAACTACGCCACCCTGCTCGAGCGCGTCTCCGGTTGGCTGAAGCCCGGAGGCAAGCTGTTCGTGCACATCTTCTGCCATCGCGAGCTGATGTATCCGTTCGAGACCGAGGGCGACGACAACTGGATGGGTCGGTATTTCTTTACCGGCGGCCTGATGCCCGCGGCCGACACGCTGCTGCATTTCCAGTCGCACCTGGCGCTCGAGCAGCAGTGGCGCCTGAACGGTCGGCACTATGAGCAGACCGCGAACCACTGGCTGCAAAACCAGGACCGGCATCGCGACGAAGTGATGAAGGTGCTTATGGAGGCCTACGGCGCCGCCGAGGCGTCGCGCTGGTTCCAGCGCTGGCGGATGTTCTGGATGGCCTGTGCCGAGCTGTTTGGCTATCGCGACGGCAACGAGTGGCTGGTCGCCCACTACCGCTTCGTCAAACGCTGAGGCCGGACCGCCCGTTCGCGGTGCAGGGTGACGCACGGGCGCGCAGCGAAGGTTGCGCGCCGAACCGGCTTGCGGCGCCTGCGGCTATTGCTCGGCAGTCTGCGCCGCAGCGCCCGTCTTGGCCGGCACGATGCGGATGCCACGACTAGCCATCCACGCATCGAACTCCTCGGCGCTCAGTTTCTGGCCCGGCTTCATGTTGAAGCGGTAGGGGGAGTTGTCGAATTCGGTGCGCTTGACGTAGCCGTCGCCCGGCAAACCCAGCGATGCCAGGCAGCGCTGCGACGTCTGGTGCGCGAGGGCAGCATCGAGCGTGAGCGGAGCGTCGCGCTCGCCCACATCGGTCTGCAGCGGTGCCCAGGTCTCCGTCGCGACCGGCACGTTCGCGCAGTCCACGTTCAGGGCAAGCATCGAACCCAGCAGGGTAACCACGATCATGCAATGCGCTCTCGATTCCGGCTATCCATCATAACCCGGTGACGGACAAGGAAAACGCGGGGCGTGCCACAGTCGGCGCCAGGCACCTCGACGGCCAAAGAAAAAGCCCGGCGTTGCCGGGCTTTTTCGTCCACTGAAGCGGCAGAGTCGGGTGGGAGGGAACCATTGCTGGCTCCCTCCCCCCTAAGAACCGTGCGTGCGCCTTTCGACGCACACGGCTCATGCCCTGGCTAGCCCGGATATTTCGCGAGGAGAGATAGCGACGGCGTGATTACCCGTTAGGATTCAGTTGTCTACGCTTTATCCGAGGGGTCACGCCGTCATGACAGAGTGTACCGGGCAAGGCGAGCTGTTTGGG
>JAGRJY010000175.1 GCA_020442465.1 Lysobacterales bacterium | reverse complement strand
CTCACCTTTGCGTACGTTGCCATGGTGTGCACCTCGTCTCCCTGCCAGTCCAAAACGCCGGCAGGTTAGGTCGGAACACCCTGGTCAATTTTCGGTGAGCAGAACCGCGTTTTCCTGGTCAATTTTCAACGAGCGGCAACAATGGGCTGTCACCGTCCCCGGCTTGGTGTCCGGGTAGTGCTCTGCAAACCACTGAACTGCTTGCTCTCGTGTGAAGCTCTGCCCCGGCTTGAGGCCCATGGAAGCCGCCATGTCGTGCATCAGCAGCCGAACCGGCTTGTCGTATAGCGTTGCCATGCAGAGTCTCCATCGCTGGGTTCTTCAGTCCAGAAAGCAGGGTGTGAGGGAGTGCGCTTCTATCCCTGGGGCGGGTGTTCAACTTCGTGGGGCCTTTCGGCGTTTGGAACCTGACTCGTTGTTGGCAGCCGTGGTGCCGAGAGTAGCGGCGGACTTCTGACTTGAGATCTTGTCGAGCCAGTCTGCCCACTTCTGCATCGCTGCCTTGCGATCAACGCCAAACGTCGTCCGATCGTAGGCTTTCTGCACATCACCGCGTTTGGCGTGGGCCAGCTGCGCTTCAAGCACATCCGGCTCGATGCCAAGACGCTCGCGGCCCGCCGTGCGAAACATGCCACGGAAACCGTGGGTGGCGTGCTTGCCCGCAAAGCCCATGCGCCTTAGGGCGTTGCTCAGCGCGTCGCGGTGGAGGTGCGGGGTCGACTGCCGGGCCAAGGGTGGGAAGATGAAGTCGCGCATGGAGGAGTAGGGCTTCATGGACTCGATCAGGGCGCGAGCCTGCTTGGGAAGCGGCACGATATGCGCATGACGCGTCTTCATCTTCTCGGCGGGAATGCGCCACTCGGTTGTGTCTTCGGACAGTTCGTCCCACCGTATGGCGACGACGACACCGGGGCGCTGGGCGGTGTAGGCACACAGCATCAGGGCAGCGCGCGTCACCTCTGTGGGATAGGTACGCACTGCGCGCAATAGCTTGCCGATGTCTTCGGGCAACGTTTCGGCCGGGATGTGAGAGCGGCTCGCTCGTGGCAGTGACTCATCAAGCACCAGCAATCGGCCGTCGTCGCGAAGGCCCTCGCGGATTGCATGCTTCACGATGCCCTGGACGTACTGCCGAGCCTTTCGGGCAATGTCGGGTGTCTGCTCGGCGATCTTGCGCAATACGGCCACCACTTCCTTGCTGGAGAGCATAGCCATGGGGCGGTCTTTGAGCTTGGGTAGCAGGTAGGTGCGCGTGATGTACTCCGCCTTGCGTTGGCTCTCAGGCGACCAGTCTGGCCCCTTGACCTTCAGCCACCCTGCGCAGGCGACGCCAAAGCTACCTTGTGAGGATTGTGACGACTCGATGCGTTGCAGTCTTCGTTGCTCGGACGGGTCGACGCCTCCGCGCAGAGACTCACGGGCATCGTCCCGAGACTTGCGGGCGTCGGCGAGACTGACCTCCGGGAAAACGCCCAGTGCCAGGCGCTTTTCCTTTCCCCCGAAACGGTACTTGTACCGCCAGTAGCGTCCGCCCTGCTCAGTGACTTCGAGATACAGGCCAAGACCGTCCCAATGGCGACCCGCTTTGGGGTTGCGTATGGCCACTGCCGTGAGTCGATTGGACTGTTTGGGCATGAAAGGTCCCAGATGCCCCCACCTGGAAATATGCCCCCAAATATGCCCCCAGCGCGACTGAGATGCAATGAGACGGCGTGGGACCACAGGAAACAAAAAACCCGCGTCAGAGCGCGGGTTTCAGCGGGTCTTCAAGACTGCGTGAGACATCTTGAAATCGGCTATTGGTGCCCAGGAGAGGACTCGAACCTCCACGGTTTTACCCGCTAGTACCTGAAACTAGTGCGTCTACCAATTCCGCCACCTGGGCAGGTGAGGATGCGCGGCGCGGGGCGCCGGCGAGCCGCGAACAATACTTTTTGGCGGATGGGTTGTCAATGAACGGCCGGCAACCGGGCACGCGCATGCACGCGGCGCGAACCGGGCCGCCTGCGGGCTTTGGACTGGATGCTGCCGGGTCCGCAGCCTGTACCCGCCCGGCACGGCCTGCGGCGCCCCGCCGTTGCCGGCCGGGCCGGCCTCGTCCACCATGCGCGGATGCGAGGAAATCATGGCTAAGAAGAGCAACGGTCGAAGCGGCGGACTGCCGCCGTGGCTGCCCGACAATTTGCGCAGCAAGCTGGGCGGCGGATCCGGCTCGGGTCGCGCGGGTGGCGATCGTGATGAGGGGGGCTCGTCGCGCGGCGGGCGCAAGGCGGGCGGCCAGTCTTCCGATGCCGGTGGCAAGTCGGCCTCGGCGTCGCGCTTCGAACCCGACCGCAAGCGGCGCGGCCCGGCGGCGACATCGGTGTCGGGGCGCGGCGGGCGTCCTGGCCATCGATTCCGTGATCCGCACGCCGAGCGCGAGGCGGCGAAGTACGAACAGCCGATCCTGAGCCGCGAGGCGATCCTGCAGTTCCTCGCCGACTTCGGCGAGCCGCTGCCGCTGGAGCGCATCGCGCACGCACTCGGCCTGATGCGCGAGGATCGGCGCGAGGCGCTGGCGCGTCGCCTGAGCGCGATGGTGCGCGACGGTCAGCTGCTGCTCAATCGACGTGGGGCCTATGCGCCGGCCGAGCGGCTCGACCTGATCCCCGGCGTGGTGATCGCGAACGCCGATGGTTTCGGCTTCCTGCGCCCCGACGGGGGCGGCGACGACCTGTTCCTGCCGCCCTCGCAGATGCGCGAGGTGATGCACGGCGACCGCGTGCTGGCGGCGCTGGCGAATGTCGATGCGCGCGGACGCAAGGAGGGCGCGATCGTCGAGGTGCTCGAGCGGCGCGCGACGCGCCTGGTTGGGCGCTACAGCGAGCAAGGTGGCGTGGGCCTCGTCGTGCCGGATGACCGGCGCATGCATCAGGATCTGCTGATTCCCCCCGAGCAACGCGGTGAAGCCAGGCACGGTCAGATCGTGGTCTGTGAGATCACCGAACCGCCGCAGCGCGGACGGCCGCCGCTGGCGCGCGTGGTGGCGGTGCTGGGCGACGCGTTGACACCGAGTCTGGTGGTCGAAACGGCGATCCACGGCCACGGCATCCCGCACGAATGGCCGCAGGCGGCGTTGGCGGAAGCGGCTCGGGTGAAACTGGAAGTCGGGCAGGCCGATACCGAAGACCGCGTCGACCTGCGCGGTCTGCCGCTGGTCACCATCGACGGTCCGACCGCGAAGGACTTCGACGACGCGGTCTACTGCGAGACCTCGCGACACGGCTTCCGTCTGGTGGTCGCGATTGCCGACGTCTCGCACTACGTGCGCACCGGCACCGCGCTCGACGACGAGGCGCAGAAGCGTGCGACCTCGGTGTACTTCCCCGGCTACGTCGTGCCGATGTTGCCCGAGACGCTGTCGAACGGCATCTGCTCGCTGAACCCGCGCGTGGATCGCCTGTGCTTCGTCTGCGACATGCAGATCGACCACGAGGGCGTGGTGCAGCGCTCGAAGTTCTACGAGGCGGTGATGCGCTCGCAGGCGCGCTTGACCTATGACGGCGTCTGGGCTGCGCTGGGCGAGCAGGACGAGGAAGCGCGCGGCGCGCTGGGCGACCTGCTGCCGCATGTGGAACGCCTGCATCAGCTCTATCAGGTGCTGGCCAAGCAGCGCACCCAGCGCGGGGCGATCGAGTTCGAGAGCGAGGAAATCGAGTTCAAGCTCGGCCCGGCCGGCGAAGTGATCCAGGCCGAGTCCTCGCAGCGCAACGATGCGCACAAGTTGATCGAGGAATGCATGATCGCCGCGAACGTCGAGGCGGCGAAGTTCCTCGCGCGGAAGAAATTGCCGACGCCGTACCGCGTGCATGATCGTCCGCCCGAATCGAAGTACCAGGAGCTGCAGGCCTTTCTTTCCGAGTTCGGCCTGCGTCTGCCGAGCTGGGAAAAGGTCACCCCGCACGACTTCACCAGCCTGCTGCGCAAGGCGCGCAAGCGTCCGGACGCGCTGCTGCTCGAGCAGGTGCTGCTGCGCTCGCAGGCTTTGGCCGTCTATCAGCTCGACAACATCGGCCACTTCGGCCTCGCGCTCGAGGCCTACGCGCATTTCACCTCGCCGATTCGTCGCTATCCGGATCTGCTCGTGCATCGCGCGATCAAGCACGCGCTGCACGGCGGCAAGCCGGACGACTTCGAGTACGCCACCCACGACATGGCCGCGCTCGCGCTGCATTGCTCGGAGTGCGGGCGTCGCGCCGAAGAAGCCGAACGCGAAGTCGACGAGCGCTACCGCTGTGCCTGGATGGAACAGCACGTCGGCTCGGAGTTCGACGGGGTGATCAGCGGGGTGAAGAACTTCGGCCTGTTCGTCGAACTGGTCGACTCGAAGATCAGCGGGCTGATCCATGTCACCCAGCTGCCGAACGACTACTACCACTTCGATCCGCAGCGTCAGCTGATGCGCGGCGATCGCCATGGCCTCGAGCTGCGTCTGGGCGACCCGGTGCGCGTGCTGGTGCTGCGCGCCAGTCTGGAAGAGCGCAAGATCGACTTCCGCCTGGTTGAACACCGCGATGCACCGATCGATGCGCCGGCTTCACCGCGGCGCGAGACCGGTTCGCATCGGGCTGGGCCGCGCGGGTCGGCGCGTGCCGACGAACGCGGGGCGCGACCCGGCAGAACGACAAAGCCGGGCAAGTCGGACAAGGCAGGCAGGTCGGGCAAGGCTGGCAAGACCCGAGGCAAGGGCAAGAAGCGATGAGCGAGAGCTGGATCATCGGCATCAATGCGGTGGGCGAAGCGCTGGAACACGATGCGCGCAACGTTTCCGAGGTGTGGATCGAACAACGAGCGAAGA
Organism: Lysobacterales bacterium; assembly: GCA_020442465.1. Classification (GTDB taxonomy): domain Bacteria; phylum Pseudomonadota; class Gammaproteobacteria; order Xanthomonadales; family Xanthomonadaceae; genus Pseudomarimonas. The sequence goes on along the minus strand of JAGRJY010000175.1, from coordinate 1,034 downwards.
ATCCGCGTCTGGCCGAAATCGCGTCGGCGGCGAAAGCGGCCGGCGTCAAGGTGCAGTACGTGGCGCCCGACGCCATCGGCCGCGCGGCCGGCGGCGGCAAGCACCAGGGTGTGGTCGCGCAGATCGCGCCGGCGCGCAATCTGGGCGAGGGCGATCTCGACGAACTGCTCGGTCGAGTGGAAAAGCCGCTGCTGCTGGTGCTCGACGGCGTGCAGGATCCGCACAATCTCGGCGCCTGTCTGCGCTCGGCCGAAGCCGCTGGCGTGCATGCGGTGATCGTGCCGCGCGACCGGGCCGTCGGCATCACGCCGGTGGTGCGCAAGGTCAGCTCGGGCGCGGCCGATCGCGTGCCGCTGATGCGCGTGACCAACCTGGCGCGCACGATGAAGACGATCCAGGAAGCCGGCGTGTGGATCGTCGGCCTTGCCGGCGAGGCAGAGCAATCGCTGTACGAGGTCGACATGCGTGGCCCGATCGCGATCGCCATGGGCGGCGAAGGCGAGGGGCTGCGTCGCCTGTCGCGCGAGCACTGCGACTACCTGGCGAAAATTCCGATGCAGGGGCGCGTGGAGAGCCTGAACGTGTCGGTGGCGACCGGCGTCGCGGTGTTCGAGGCGCTGAGGCAGCGTCAGGTCGGGTGATGGATCCGCAGCCGGGTGGCGTGTTTGCCCCGGCGCGCGGCGAGCAGGCGCCCGTGTCGGCGATGAATCCCCTCCTGCAACTCTCCGAACGTCGGTGCTCGTGTAGGAGGGAATTCATTCCCGACCCGGATGCGACGTTGGCGACCGGCGTCGCGGTGTTCGAGGCGCTGAGGCAGCGTCAGGCCGGGTGATGGATCCACGGCCGGGTGGCGTGTTTGCCCCGGGCGCGGCAAGCAGGCGCCCATGTCGGGGATGAATCCCCTCCTACAACTCTCTGAACGTCGGTGCTCGTGTAGGAGGGAATTCATTCCCGACCCAGGCGCGACGTTGGCGACCGGCGTCGCGGTGTTCTAGGCGCTTAGGCAGCGTCAGGCCGGGTGATGGATCCGCAGT
>JAGRJY010000174.1 GCA_020442465.1 Lysobacterales bacterium | reverse complement strand
GCAACTGGGCGGCGACGCGCTTCGCAGCCTCGGGCCGATCGCGGTGGCGGCTCTGGGCGTCGTGCAGCGCCAGCAGCACGTCGCGGTGGTACCGGTAAAGCGCGTTGCGCGAGATGCCGGCCGACTCGGGGTAGTCGTACTTTTCGTGCAGATTGGTGCGCTTTGCTCTGAAAACCCGTTGCACGACAAGCACTTACGTTTCCAGCATTTGCGGACGCTCCGTACTTTTCGTGCAGATTGGTGCGCTTCGTCGCTGGCAGCCCCATGCGGACCGCGCCCTGCGGTTTCTCGCGATCTGCCGGGTCAGACCTCTTCGCTCCGGTCGCGGAACTCCAGCTTGAACTGCCAGCCCTCGAAGGTCGCCACCATGTGGCCGAGTTCGTCCCAGGAAATCTCGCGACCATCGATGACGAGCATCGGCACTCGGTGGTCCTCGTCGGGATCGCTGCTGACAATGCCACGCAGGATCAGGCGATCGTTTACCTGCGGTCCGTGGTCAGAGTCCTTGATGTGGGTGAGAGCCAAGGCCCGGCGCATCTTGCCAATGAGCTTGCCCAGCAACTCCAGAGGGTCGTCGTCAGGCTCGCCGATCACCTGAAACTCATAGCCGGCCGGGCTGCCATCGCGCAGTTCGAACGCGTCGATTGCCATGCCGGGCCCGAACAGCCGGGTGCGAAACCGGAACTCGTGCTCGGTGCCGCGCCCGTCGATCATGCGGACAGGTTCGAACACCACGTGCTCGAACCCCTGTAGCCCGAGGCGGCTGGCGGCGGCCTCGTTGAAGCATCGGCCGCAGAGCTGCCGGTAGCCACCCTCCATCGACCCGTAGTTCACGACATCGTGGGTGAGCGTGGGCTGACGGCAGGCGTCGCAGGTGATTGGCTGCATGGGTGGTGCGGTGTGCGTGTAGGCGAGACGACTGTAGGCTACGAACGCGGCGCCGCGAACCGATCGGCCACCTGCTTGGCCCGTCGGGCATCGTCGGTGTGCAGGTACATCGAGGTCGTGGCGAGCGAGGCGTGCCGCAGGTTGTCGCGCACCGTGGTCAGCTCGGCGCCGCCTTCGAGCAGGTGCGTGGCATGCGTGTGCCTCGTCCAGTGCGGCGTGGCCTGCCGCAACTTCTCGGCAAGGGCCGGGGAGCCTTCCTCCACGATTTCAGCCGCCGTGGCGAAGAACCGTTTCAGCACTCGCCACAGCCGCCACGAGGAAATCCCGTTTCCATCCTCTCCAAGGCTGCCAACCAGCGTGGTCGATGGACGCCACTTCGAGGGTGTCACGGGCAGCCCCCGTTGAACAAGGTAGCGATCGAGGGCGGCACGGGCCAGCGGCGGCAGCACGACCTTGCCGGCCTTGTGGCCCTTGCCGACGACCCGGATCCACGTGTCGCCGCGCGCGTCCGAGTCGATCGCGCCCAGTCGCGCGCCCACGAGCTCGCTGATTCGAAGGCCCGTGGCGTAGGCGAAATCCAGCATGAAGCGCAGCCGCTGCGCGGCCGGCTCGCTCCAGCCGTAGGACCACTCCAAGCCTTCGGCGACGACCCGGACGAGCTTCCACTCGTGCTCGGTAAAGGCGTGAGACCTGTCGAGCTGCACCGGCCGGCCGCCTCGCAACTTGACGCCGGCGAATGGGTTGGCCAGCACGTAGCGCTGCTCGATGAGCCAGCGGTACAGGGCGTTGAGTACCGACAGCGCATAGGCTGCCGAGCGCGCCGAGAGGTCGCCCGCGAAGGGGCGCCACGCGGGCGACGACCGCGGCTGTGGTGCGCCGACCCAGCGCGCGCGTGGGCCCGGATGACGCAGGAAGGCGCGGTAGGCAATGGCGTCCTCGGTGGTCAGCGACGACAAAGCCCGCCGACGCTCGACGATCGCCCACAGGATCAGACGTTCGGCCTCCTTGCGATAGGCCCGCTGGGTTGCCGCCGACTCGTGCAGCGACAGCCATGCGTTTACGGCCTGGTAGTCGTTGCTGGCGTCGAGTGCAAAGCTGGCCCGCGGCGCTCGAAAGGTACCCCGTGAGCCATCGACGTCGTCGGGGACGACCAACCGCTCCCAGGGGATCAGTTCCTGCGCCTGGTTCACTGTGATCAGCGCTCGAGCGCGTTCGGTCAGCGCAGGATGTTGGGCAAAGAATGCCTCGATGTGGCGGGCACCCGCCGGCCCGAGCCCCGCGAGGCTTGCCCACCACCGCCGGCGCCTGGGCACACGAAGGGTCAGGTCGGCCAGCGTGCGAATGCCCACCGCGTGCAGTGCACTCACGAGCCGCACGGGTAGCCAGCGCTCGACGGCGTCGCCGATGAGAGGCTGCGGAGGCGGCATCCCGCGCAACGTCTCGATGGCGGCAGCGGCGGCCTTGGCGAGTATCCGGTCGGATGGACTGGCCGCCGACAAAGTAGAGGCCAGGTCCGTCAGCGCGCGGCTCGTCGCGAAGGCCACCAGCTGGCGTTTCACTCGCCCGATCACCGAGCGCGCCGATGCGCCGGCAGTCCGGCGATCGGGCAGATAGCGGTCCACGGCGGCGCGGCTCGGCACCCCTTGAAGCCAGGCGCGGAATGCGGCCAGCGCAGCCTCATCCGGCCAGGTTGGGTCTGAGGGGATGTTGGGTGGCGCTGGCAGCGCGTTTTCCATGGATGCCAGTTTAGACCCGTGGCAAGCATGCCAAGCTAATGTT
>JAGRJY010000173.1 GCA_020442465.1 Lysobacterales bacterium | reverse complement strand
TGCCCGACTGCGGGCGGAACGAACCAAACGAGTTGAAGGTGGTGTTGCGCAGGAAGTCGGCGACGGACACGTCACCCGACACGTCGATCTGCTGACGGTCGATCACGGTGACGGGCAGAGCACCTTCGATATTCGCGCGCTTGATGCGTGAGCCGGTGACTTCGATGCGGTCGAGTTCGGTCGCGCTGTCGGCCGCGTCCTGGGCGAAGGCCTGAGGCGAGCCTGCGGCAAGCAGGGCGGCGACCGGGACCAGTCCGGACCGAATCGACCGGGAGAGCAGTGAGCGTTGCATGGGGTGGTATTCCTCTTCTTGTGGTTGGCGAACTGCCGAGGCGTGACCAGCCCGGCTGGGTGCGGGACGGGCTGGTGCAGCGCCCGTACTACGCGCAAAAACGGGCTCGCCCGGATCAAAGGACGAACAACGGGCGCGGAACGTTACAGGCCAAGGGGGTCCCGGTCCAGCGTCAGTGTCCACATCGAAGACCGATGCGCGGCGCAGGCCGAGCGTGCCGGAAGGGCTTGCCGAGCCCGGCCCGGCATGTTCACCTGACCTCCGGCGCCGGGTCGCGACGACAGGGGGGCACGCGGGGTGGACGAATCCCTGCAATCGGTGGACGAGTTGATGGCCGCGCTGTATCCGCTGGCGCGCAAGCTGGCTTCGCGCCAGCTCGGCGCAGACTCGGGTGCCAGCATGCAGCCGACCGATCTGGTCGGTAGCGCCTATCTGCGCCTGCGGCAAAGCGACGCTGCCGCCGCGCTCTCGCAGGCGCACTTCATCTCGCTGCTGTGTCGGGTACTGCGTCAGGTGGTGGTCGATCACTGGCGCCATCGCGGACGGCAGAAGCGCGCGGCGACGCCGATCGACCAGACGCTGTCGGCGCTGACCGACGGCGCGCCCAGCCAGACCTCCCTGGTGCAGCTGGACGAACTGATCGGACGACTGGAACAGATCGACCGTCTCGCCGCCGAAGTGGTGTGGCTGCGCGTGTTCGGTGGACTGACCGGCGAGGAAGTGGCCGAGCAGATGCAGATCGGCACCGCCACGGTCACGCGCAAGTGGCGCATGGCGAGCGCGTGGCTGAAGCAGGAGCTGCAGTCCTGAGCGCCCCGCCCGACCCGAGGATCTGGCAGGCCGCCGAGGCGTTGTGGGAGGCAGCCGAGCAGGCGGGCGCCGAGGACATCGATGCGTTCCTTGCCGCGCGTGGCGAGATCGATCCAGAGGTGCTGGCGCTGTTCCGCCGACTGTGGTCTCCGGCCACGCCGGATGGCTCGTCCACCTCACAGCGCCCGACCGAGCAGCTCGACGCGGTACTGCGCCTGGGCAGCATGGCGCGCGGTCGCGAGGGGCAGACGATCGGACGCTTTCGTCTGATCGACCTGTTGGGTGAGGGTGGCTCGGGGGTGGTGTACCTGGGTGAGGAGGAGCAGGACGACCTGTTCCATCGCGTCGCCGTCAAGCTGCTGCACCAGCACTTCGAGCCTGACGATGACGCGCTGCGCGCCGCCTCGCACGAACGGCGCCTGCTTGCGCGACTGTCGCACCCGAGCATCACGCGCTACTACGAATCGGGGCTGACCGACGACGGCCTCTTCTACGTCGTCGTGGAGCACGTGCATGGGCTGCCGATCACCCGGCACGTGCGTGAGCACGGCTGCTCGGCACGCGAGACCCTGCGACTGTTCGTGCAGGTGGTGCGGGCGGTGCACTACGCGCATCAGAACCTGATCGTGCACCGTGATCTCAAGCCGTCGAACATCCTGGTCGACGCCGAGCACCGCCTGCCCAAGCTGCTCGACTTCGGTATCGCCCGCGATCTTGAAGGCCGCGCCGACGACGAGCACACCGTGGTGTTCGCCTACACGCCGGCCTATGCCAGCCCCGAGCAGCTCTCGGGACTGGCGACGATCGGCACGCCGACCGATCTGTACTCGCTCGGCATGGTGCTGCACGAACTCGTCTTCGGCGAGCTGCCGGTGTCGGCCGGGTTGGGCAATCCGGTCGCGCGCCTCGCCCTGCTGCGTGATCTGCACGTGCGCGAGGTCACGGCCGGTCAATGCGCCCTGCCGGTCGACGGCCTGCATGCGGCGCAACGGCAGGATCTGACCGCGGTACTGCGTCGTCTGCTGAGCTTTCACGCCGAGGATCGCTACCCCAGCGCCGAAGCGCTGGCCGAAGACCTGGAGCGCATCCTCGCCGACCGCCCGATCGGCCATGGCCATCATTCGCTGCGACGCCGGCTCGGACGCCTGCTGCGTCGCCATCGCGCGCTCAGCGCCGCCGCGGCCGCGGCCGTGCTGGTGCTGATCGCCGGCGCCGCCGTCTACGTGATGCAGGCGCAGCACCTGGCCCGGCAGGCTGCCCGGCTCGAGTCCGTGCGCGCGGTGCTGAGCGACCTGCTGACGCGCCCCGACCCCCTGCGCCGCGGCAGTTCGGTCACCCTGGCCGAGACGGTCAAGGAGATGGCGCCGGCGCTGGCGGCCGACGACGGCATCGAGCCCGGGGTGAAGGCTGAGGTCGAGGCGATTCTCGGTCGCTCCCTGCTTCGGCTGGGCGAGATCCAGCAGGCGACCGAACTGTTGCGCAGCGCACGTGACTACCTGCAGTCGACGCATGCGCCGGACGCGATGCTCGACGATCTCGACGCCGACCTCGCGCTGGCCGAACTCGAGGCCGGCCACTACGGCGAAGCGCGCGATCAGGCCGCCCGCCAGGTCGACAGTCTGCAGGCCCGTTCCCGCCGCGATCCGCTGCGCGAAGCGCGTGCCTTGCGCATTCTGGCGACGGCCGACATCTACGCCGACAACGATCTGGACGCGGCCGCCGCGCACGCCACCGCCGCGCTGTCGACGCTCGAAGCAGCGCGAGCGTCGGACCACGCCGAGGCGACCACGGTGCAGACCGTGCTGGCCCTCGCGCTGTCGTTGGACGGACAGCTGGACCGGGCCGAGTCGGTGCAACGCGCCGTGTTGCAGAAGGTCGAGTCCACCTACGGCCGGGCATCCGGGCAGAGTTTCGATCCGCGCAACAACCTCGCCCGCACCCTGCAGAAGCAGGGCCAGTTCGACGCCGCGGAGGCCCTGCTGGTGGACAACGCCGCGCTGGCCGAAACCCTGTTCGGCGACGATGCGCCGGACACCCTGATGGCGCAGAACAATCTTGCGCTGAACTTTTTTCGCCAGCAGCGCTACGAGCAGGCGGTGCCGCTGATGCGGGCGGTGTACGCCGGGCGCCAACGCGTGCTCGGTGCCGCGCATCCGCGCACCAGCATGGCGGCATCCAATCTCGCCGATGCACTGATCAAGGTGGGTGACATCGACGAGGCTTGTGCCTTGAGTCGCGCTGCCGAGTCCGCGTTGCGGGCGAATGCCGAGGCCGCGCCGCATCTGCACGGGCATCCGGGCAAGGTGCATGCGCGCTGCCTGGTCGCCCGCGGGCAGCTTGCCGAGGCACTCACCGAAGTGCGCGCCGTGGTCGCGCTGTGGCAGGAGCGACTCGGTGCGGATCATCTCGACACGCTGGGCGTGCGACAGGATGAAGCCATCGTGTTGGCCGCGCTCGGTGAACTCGACGCCGCGCGCGCCGAGATCGACGAGGTGATCGATCGGCGTACCTCGCGCTACGGCGCCGAGCACCCGGCCAACCTCGAGGCGCGCGCGCTGCGTGCGTCCTGGTCCAGCGTGGCAAAGCCCGACCGCTAGCAGCGGCGCTGGCACAAGCCACAAGCGGCGCTTCGCCACGCGGGAATGGACCGGATGCAGGTGCCGGTTCTATTCCAGTCCGTTGCGGAAGATCAGCGGCTCGCTCGGCGGCGGCGGGTCGGCCGAAATCCTGAACACGGCCACGTTGCCGGCGATGCGGCTGTCCGCGTCGTGGCCGGTGCCGACGAAGAAGCCGGTGACCACCAGCAGATCGTCGTCGAGGTGGAGTCGGGTCACATCCGGTGCATCGCCGTTCCTGTCGAACACGCCGCCGTCGAAGGCATCGCCCCAGACACTGCCGTCGAAAGCGAGCAGCGAGCGCCCGCCATCGACCGAATCGAAGTTGCCACCCACGATCACCGAATCGGTACCGACCGGCTGCAGGGCACGCAGGTCGAGCAACACGCTCGGGCAGATGTTGTCGAGGCTTGCGCAGAAATCCGCCATCGGCACCCAGTTCGAAGTCGCGGCATTCCAGCGCGCCACGGCCGGCTGCGGAAATCCGCCCGCGCTGGTGAAACGGCCTGCGAAGTAGACATAGTCCGAACGGGCGGCGTCGAGTCCGATCGCAGTGACCGACGCGTTCAGGCCGAAGCCGGCTTCCGGCCCGCCGAGGCTGGACCATACCCCGTCGCGCACGTCGTAGCGGGCGGCGTTGGCGGCGCCGACGCCGCTCACATTCGACAGCGCGCCACCGATGTACAGCGCGAGGCCGGCTTCGTCGAACGCCATCGCCGCCACCGTGCCGCTCACCACGCCGATGGGGGTGGAGATGCCGGTGGCCGGATCGAAGGCTCGAATCTGGGTGGTTCCGGCAGCGGAGTCGAAGCGGCTGCTGTAGACCACGCCTGACACGCCCGAGACCACGCAGCGGTCGGCGTGCTGGCCCGAGCCCTGGGTCAGCGCCATCGTGGTCAGATTCAGTACCGCATGGGGACCGCTGATGCCGGCGCCCGCGAAGGGGTTGCTGATTGCGGACTGGAACACGTGCAGCACCCGATCTCCCGGATCGGCGCAGCCGCGACTGAATTCGGGAATGCCGGCAGCGCTCGGCACCACGGGCAGCAGTGCATCGAGCGCTGCATCCCAGCGCACCGCGTTGCTGGTGGATTGCGTGCCCACGCGATTGATCTCGCCGAGGAACACGGCGTCGCCGCCGATCAGCTGGGGCGGCGAGCCTTCACTCACGCCCAGAAAGCCGTTGCCGACCAGACCCGAACCGGCCGCGCTGTCCATCGTGCGCCAACCGCCGGACTGGTAGAACGCGACATGATTCAGCGCCAGCGTGCCGCTGTGCGTGAGGGTGCCGCCGACCACGATGCGCCCATTGACCTCGTCGAGCGCCGTCGGTGACGGGTCGATGCCGATGCCTGCCCCCACGTCGTCGAGGCCGAACCAGGAAGCGCCGTCCCACTGCGCCACGCCGTTGACGATCTGGGATTCGCCCGCGGTATGGAAGCCGCCGGCCATCAGCAGGCGGGTGCGCGCCGCGTTGGCCCGGATCTCGCGGACGGGCCCGCCGCGCAGGCCACGCGCACTGAGCGATCCGCCGAGGGCGTTGAAGCCGAAGCCGTTGTAGCGGGCGATGTTGTGCAGCTGAAGCACATCGTTCACGCCGGCGGTGAAGTTGCCGCCGACATACAGCCCGCTGCCCAGTCCGCCGTTGCCGTTCGGCAGCGAACGCAGCGTGTACACCGGCCCGTTGAGCCCGGCGCCGTCGAGCGGTGCGTTCAGCGGCTGCCAGCTGGTGCCGTTCCAGTGGGCGATGTGGCTCGCCGTCGCGCCGGCGATGGACGTGAACTGACCGCCCACCACGGGATATCCGCGCTCGCGGTCGTAGGCGATGGTGAAGATCTGCCCGGCGCCCGGAAACAGATCCGCCGCGCCGATTCGGCTGAAGGTCCACGGCGTGCCCGGGACACCGCGAATCACGCCCTGGGCCGTCGCGATGTACAGGCTTCCGTCCGGCGCGAAGTCCATGTCGGCCGGCTCGCCCGACAGCACCAGACCGCCCGAGGCGACGATCCATTCGAGCACGTTGTCGGCGCCGATGCGGGCAAGCACCAACCGGGACGAGTTGTCGAGATCGGCGAGATAGACCTTGCCGGCGCCGTCCGACTCGGCCACCAGCGGGGTGAACCCGGACGTCTCGTCGGCGTGTGCTCCGGCCGCGACGCCGAGCTTGTAGAACCGCCCCATGCTGAAGTTGTAGCCGACCATGTCCGGTGCCAGCACGCCGCCGCACAGGGAGAATTCGCCGAGCAGGACTACGCGCGAGGCATCCATGCGCTCGATGTGTTCCACCGGCCGGTTGCAGCCGCGCGGGATGGAAAAATCACCCTCCCAGCCGGCTTCGGCGGCACCGCCGGACAGGCCCAGCATGGCGGCGATCAGGGCGAAGCCGGGTCGAAAGCGATCGAGTCTCATGGTCGTTGTTCCAGGGGGTCTTGATCCCGGTTACGACGAACGAGGCGAAACTTGATCACCGCCGATCGACCGACTGGCGGAACCCCTCCAGGCCTTGCCGCGGCCTAGACTGGCGGCCCCACGATGATCGGAGCGGCACGATGCGAAGCTGGTGGCGCGGACTGGCTGCCCTGCTGCCGATGGCTGCATCCGCGCAGGCGGCCGAGGTCGAGCGGATCGGGCCGTTCGACGTTGAGGCGAAGCAGAGCGGCTACCTCGCCGGGTGGAACGAAGGGCGACTGCGCCGCGAGACGACGACCTACCATCAGGTGCGCCATCGCGGGCGCCGGGTCGCGTTGCCGACGTCCGGATCCGGGTCGGCATGGCACGACGTGATGAACCGGGTGATCAGCTTTCCGGCTTCCGAGCCCGCCCTGCTGGTGAACGTCGGCGATCCCAACAACGACAGTGTGTTCTACCTGCTGCGCGATGCCGACGGCGTGCTGCGCAGCGAGCCAATCGCCGCGATCAGCGGGGGTGGACTGCAGGTCGCCGCGCTCGATGTGGCCGACGAGAACCTCGCCCGTGACGCCATGCAGACCACCCGTCGACTGCGCTTCGAGCGGGCCAGCCTGCTCGCGGTCGGTGATTACACCGTGTTCGACGGGCGCACGCTGCAGGCCTACCCGCTGAACCGGGTCCAGGAACGCAGCGCTTACCTCGCGCTACCGCTGGGGGCTGCGCCGGATCGCGGCAGTTTCGTGCGTCTCGGCGCGGCCGACGACGCCGGCCGCTACCACCTGCAGGAAGTCGACTTTCTCGAAGACCGCATCCGCTACCACCCGATCGACCGGGCGCGGATGCGTTTCGCGCGTCCGCCGCTGATCGACGCGGCCTGGCTCGTGCACCACTTCCGCTGGCAGCCCGATGCGCACGGTCGCATGCGCCTGACCGCGCGCGACGATGTCGTGCCGATTCCGTACCGCAGCGAACGACGCGACGCCGACGCCGATCGCCTGCCCAGCTACGAATGGTCGCCGGTGACCACCGACTTTTTCCTGTGGGCAGCCAGCCGACTCGAACAGGCCTTCGCCGCAGCGGCGGAACCGTTTGACGAGTCGGCGCAACGTGTCGCCCTGGCCGGCGGCAGCGACTACTTCCGCCGCGACTGGCGGGTCGACGGTGCGGAGGTTTCCCTGAGTCTGGGCAAAAGCGAAGGGCGCTACGTCGCCCTGTCGGCACCTTGGGGTTCGAAGCTGGATGCGGCGCAGCTCGAGCGCATGGCCGGCGCGATCGACGCGGCGCTGGCGACGGGACAGTTCGACGAACTGTTTGACGGTGGAACGGAGCGTTAGAGGTGCCCGTGAGCGGCGGCGCGCTGCAGCGGTGCAGCGTGCTCAGCGGCCAGGCATGAGCGCATGGCGCGCCCAGCGCACGATGTCCGCGCCGCCCATCGCGCCGGACTGACGCGCGATCTCCCGGCCCTTGGCAATCAGCACCAGGGTCGGAATGCTGCGGATGCCGAAGCGCCCGGCGATCTGCGGCGTGGCCTCGGTGTCGAGTTTGCCGAGCCGTACTGCGGGTTCGAGCTGGGCCGCGGCGGCCTCGAACTGCGGCGCCATCATCCGGCACGGACCGCACCAGGCGGCCCAGAAATCGACCAGCAGGGGCAGGTCGCTGCGCTGCGCGTGGGCGTCGAAGTTGCCTGCGGTGAGTTCCACCGGATGCGCGGTGAACAAGCGCTCGTGGCAACGGCCGCAAGTCGGCGCGTCACCCAGGCGACCCGTCGGCACCCGGTTGAGCGCCTGGCAATGCGGGCAGGCGATCTGCATCAGCTCGGACGCGTTCATGGGTGACACATGGGCATGGCGTCGACGGGGTTCAAGTGCGGAGTCATGCCCGTCGCTCGCCCCGGTCCCGGTCAGGCACGCGCGCCGGCCTTGCCCTGCCGCTGCAGCAGCACGAAGTACAGCAGCGGGATCACCACCAGGGTGAGCAGGGTGGAGACGAAGATGCCGAAGATCAGGCTGATCGCCAGACCGTTGAAGATCGGGTCGTCGAGGATGAAGAACGCGCCGCCCATCGCCGCGACCGCAGTCAGCACGATCGGCTGGGCGCGCACCGCACAGGCCTGGATCACCGCGTCGCGCAGCACCATGCCCTCGGCCAGCGCCTGATTGATGAAGTCGACCAGCAGGATCGAGTTGCGCACGATGATGCCCGCCAGCGCGATCATGCCGATCATCGAGGTGGCGGTGAACTGTGCGCCGAGCAGGGCATGCCCCGGCATCACGCCGATCGCGGTCAGCGGAATCGGTGCCATGATCACCAGCGGCACCAGGTAGCTGCGGAACTGCGCGACCACCAGCAGGTAGATCAGCAACAGGCCGGCTGAGTAGGCCAGGCCCATGTCGCGGAAGGTCTCGAAGGTGATCTGCCACTCGCCGTCCCACTTGATCGCGAAGCGCGACAGGTCAGCCGGGGCAGAGAAGAAGTACTGCTCCAGTTGCGAGCCCGCGATCGCCTTGTCACGCAGCTGGCCGATCACGCTGAACATGCCGTACAGCGGCGAGTCGAGCGCGCCGGCCTCGTCGGCGGTGACGAAGACCACCGGGGCGAGGTCCTTGTGGTACCGCGTCTGCTCCCACTGCGCGGTCTCGACGCGGACCAGTTCCGACAGCGGAACGAGCCGGCCATCCTGTGCGCGCACGCGTACGGCCAGCAGCTGGGCCTGGCTCGCTGCATCGCCGGTGGGCAGACGCAGTCGGATCGGCACCGGCACCTTCGATGCGCCGTCGCGCAAGTAGCCGGCGTTGCTGCCCGACACCGCCAGCGCCAGCGCTTCGGTGACCTGCGCCTGATGCACGCCGAGGCGCGCCGCGCGCTCGCGATCGACCACGATCAGTTCGCGTGGCGCATCGCTCTCCATGCTGGTGTCGAGATCGACGATGCCCGACGTGGCCGCAAACACGGCGTGCAGTGCGCGCGCAATCTCGCGAGCCTGCGCGTCGTCCGGGCCGTAAACCTCGGCGACCAAGGGTGCCATCACCGGCGGCCCCGGCGGCACCTCAGAGAGTTTCACCGAAGCGCCGTAGCGCGCACCGATCTCCGCCAGCTTCGGCCGCACCGCGCGGGCGATGTCGTGGCTCTTGCGCGACCGCTCGTGCTTGTCGACCAGATTCACCTGCAGATCGCCGACGTTCGACCCGGCACGCAGGTAGTACTGCCGCACCAGGCCGTTGAAGTTCACCGGCGAGGCGGTGCCGGCGTAGCCCTGCACGTGGGTCACCTCGGGCACGTCGCCGAGCGCGGTGGCGAGATCGACCAGCAGCGCATTGGTGCGCTCCAGCGTGCTGCCCTCGGGCAGGTCGACGACGACCTGGAACTCCGACTTGTTGTCGAACGGCAGCATTTTCAGCACGACGAACTGGAACACCGCCAGCAAGGCCGACAGTGCCAGCGCGCCGACGATGCCGCCGAACAGCATCAGCCGCCGCCGCCCGCCGCGTTCGGCGTCGAGGAAGGGGCCGAGCAGGCGGGTGAAAAGCCGCGACAGTCGGGTCTCGCCGGCTGCTTCCGAGCCGTGCGCCTGGTGGGCGTGCGCGTCGTGGCGCGACAGCAGCCTGTAAGCCAGCCACGGCGTCACCGTGAGCGCGATCAACAGAGAGAGCAGCATGCCTACCGAGGCATTGATCGGGATCGGCCGCATGTACGGGCCCATCAATCCCGAGACGAAGGCCATCGGCAGCAGCGCGGCGATCACGGTGAAGGTGGCGAGGATCGTCGGTGCGCCCACTTCGTCGACCGCGGGCGGAATCGCCTCGAGCAGCTTCTTGCCGCCCTGGCTCATGTGCCGATGGATGTTCTCCACCACCACGATCGCGTCGTCGACCAGAATGCCGATCGAGAAGATCAGCGCGAACAGCGAGACGCGATTGATCGAGAAGCCCATCGCCCAGCTGGCGAACAGGGTGACTGCCAGGGTGAGGATGACCGCGCTGCCGACCACCACGGCTTCGCGCCAGCCGAGCGCGAACAACACCAGCAGTACCACCGAAATCGTCGCGAAGATCAGTTTCTGGATCAGCTTCATCGCCTTCTCGTGGGCGGTGAAGCCGTAGTCGCGGGTGACCGTGACGCGCACGCCTTCCGGCAGATGGGTGGCGCGCAGCGCATCGAGACGTTCGAGAATGGCGCGGGTGATGTCCGAAGCGTTCGTGCCCGGCTTCTTCGCCACCGCCAGGGTCACCGCGGGCGCGATCGCCAGGCTGCCCGAGGCCTGGCTGCGCTCGGCGTGCCAGACGTAGCTGTCGGGCAGGTCGGCGCCGGGGCGAATCGCGGCCACGTCCGAGAGCAGCAGCGGCCGACCGTCGCGCAGGCCGACCACCAGTTCGGCGACTTCCTGCGCATCCGCCAGCCAGGTGCCGGCGGTGACCGGCGTGACGCTGTCGTCGCCGACGCGCTCACCCGCATGCTGGACCATGTTGGCGGCATTCAGCGCGGCCGCGAGGTCGGTCGGCGCCATGCCGTAGCTGGCCAGCTTGGTGACGTCGAGTTCGACCACGACGGCGCGCTTCGGCGCACCGACGGTGTAGACATCGCGCGTGCCGGGCACGCGTTTCAGCTCGGTCTCCAGCGTGTGCGCGACCTCCGAGAGCGCCTCGGTGCCGCGATCGTCGTCGGCGGACAGCGTCAGCGTGAGTACCGGGACATCGTCGATGCCCATCGGCCGCACCAGCGGTTGGCCGACGCCGAGATCGGGCGGCACCCAGTCCTGGTTGGCGTAGATCTGGTTGTACAGCCGCACCAACGCCTGCTGTCGCGGCACGCCGACGGCGAACTCGACCGTGAGCACGGCCACGCCCGGACGCGACACCGAGTAGACGTGCTTGACGCCTTCGGCTTCCGACAGCACCTGTTCGAGCGGATAGCTGATCAGGTTCTCGACGTCGACCGCGGGTGCGCCGGCGAACGGCACGATGATGTTCGCCATGGTGACGTCGATCTGCGGTTCTTCTTCCTGCGGCGTGATCAACACCGCAACCAGGCCGAGCAACAGCCCGGCCAGTGCCAGCACCGGCGTCAGCGGGTTGTCGGCGAATCTGCGGGCGAGGCGCCCGGAGATGCCGAGTTGGGGTGCTGCCTGGCTCATGGCGTGGCGCTCGATCCGCTCAGATGCGCGAGTGCCGCCAGCGGATCGAGCGCGATGCGATCACCCGCATGCAGGCCGGCCAGCACCTCGACTTCATCGCCGAGCCGATGACCGGTGCGGATCTGGCGCAGCATCACCCTGCCTTGCGCGTCCACCGCGTAGACCGCGGACAGTTCGCCGCGCTGCACGATGGCGCCCTGCGGGATCAGCAGGCGCTCGGCGTCGTCCAGGGCGAGCGCGGTCTTCACCGTCATGCCCGGGTTGAGCCCGGTTTCCGCTTCGGGCAGCTCCAGCCGTACGCGGAAACTGTGCGTGGTGGGATCGGCATACGGAAAGATGATCAGCTCGGCCGCCTCGATGCGACGACCGTCGTCGAGCAGGATCGCCGCCTGCTTGCGCGCGCGAATGGCGGCGATGTCGGTCTGTGGCACGTCGACCTCGACGCGCAACCTGGCCAGGGACAGGCCGGACAGCAGCGGCTGGCCGGGTCGCACGGTCTCGCCGACCTGAACATGGCGTTCGGTCAGGATGCCGCTGTAGGGTGCGCGCACCACGGTGTAGTCGACCTGTTCGCTGGCTTCGCGCAGCGCGGCGCGCGCGGCCTCGAGTGCCGCGACTGCCGCATCACGGCGGGCCAGCGCCTGGTCGTAGGCGGCCTTCGCGACGAGTTTCTTGTCGAGCATTTCCTTCGCGCGATCGAAGGCCAGCCGGGCTTCGCGTTCATTGGCTTCTGCCGCGCGCAGGCCGGCTTCGGCCTGACGTCTGGCGGACTGCTGCTCGACGTCGGTGAAGCGCACGATGACCGAGCCGGCGGCGACGTAGTCGTTCACGTCGAACGGCAGCTCGACGACGCGCCCGGCGGTCTGTGCCGACATGGTCGCCTGGTTCACGGCCTGCACGACGCCGTCCCAGACCCGTTCGCGATGGCTGGTCTTTGGCGCGAGCTCAAGGGTCTCGAACGTCGCCGCCCGTGGCTTGGGCGCCGGCTCGTTGCGCCCGCCGCAGCCGGCGAGCAACGAAGCCGCGGCCAGCAGGGTCGCGACGGGCAAGGTCCAGGACGTGCGGTGCATGGTGATTCCTCAGCGAAAGGCGCTTCCGGACTTCACCCCGAGCTTGCGCAGGATCAGGGCAGCCGGACAGAAACCGGTGAAGGCGGACTGCAGCAGGTTGAGCCCGACGAAGGCAGTCAGCAGCCAGAACAGCGGGTGCACGAAATGCGACAGCGCGAGGCTGATCAGGATCATGCACCCGGCGAAGGCAAGGATCGCACGGTCGAGGTTCATGGCAAAACTCCTTGTTGTGGGGTGATGGCAGGATCGGTTCGGCAGCAGGGAAACAGGACGCGTCGTTCCCGCCGCGCCGCCGCAGCTGTCGATCCACGCGGCGGCTGCGGGGGTTGGGGATTACTTCAGCCGCTCGATGCCGAGCGCCTTGAGTACGTATTTCTCGTAGATCGGCTCGGTGTTGCCCGAACGCATCTTGGCGAGGAAGTACTTTTCGAACGCGACCTTGGCCAGGTGCACCCACTTGCCGACCTTGGCCCAGGTCACGTTGCGTGGCGGGATCTGCGGCAGCGCCACGAAGGCGGCGCCGGTGTCGCCCATGTCGGCAAGACAGATCGCATTCCACGTCGCCTTGGCGGTGCCCTCGCGGCCGTCCATGTCGGCGGCGATGTTCTGCACGATCGCCGAGACCATCGACTCGATCATGAATCCGGTTTTCGGCGCGCCGGTTGGCACCGGCGTCGCCTCGACCGGCGGAATCGCCACGCATACGCCCGCCGAGTACACATTGGGGAACTTCGGGTTGCGCTGGTGCGCATCGATCAGCACGAAGCCGCGCGGATTGCACAGCTCCTTGGCGGTGCGTACCGCGTCGACGCCGGTGAATGGCGGCATCACCATGGCGTACTTGAACGGCAGCTTGTGGCTGCGCACGACCTGGCCCTGGTCGTCGACTTCGTCGGCCTGCACCGCCTCGGCATCGACGCCGGTGATGCGTGCATTGGCGATCCACTTGATGTGGCGCTGGCGCAGCTCCGACTCGAGCAGGCCCTTGGAGTCACCGACGCCGCCGAGCCCCATGTGGCCGACGTAGGGCTCGCTGGTGACATAGGTCATCGGCACGCGGTCGCGCAGTTTGCGCTTGCGCAGATCCGCGTCGAGGATCATCGCGAACTCGTAGGCCGGGCCGAAGCAGCTGACGCCCGGTACTGCGCCGATCACGATCGGGCCCGGGTCGGCGAGAAAGCGCTCATAGGCCTCCCAGGCGGTCTGGGCGTGATCGGTGGTGCAGATCGACTGGGTGAAGGCGTCGGGACCCAGCCCGGGCACCTCGTCAAAGGCCAGGCGCGGGCCGGTGGCGATGACCAGATAGTCATAGTCGAGTACCCGGCCATCGCGCAGGTGCACGCTCGATGTTTCCGGCGCGACCCGCTCGGCGCCGCATGACTCGAAGCCGATCTGCTTCTTGCCGAGGTGCTTGCCAGCCTCGATGCGGATATCGGCCGGTTTGCGCCAGCCCACCGCGACCCAGGGATTCGACGGGGTGAAGCTGAAGTGCTCGCCCTCGCCGATGACGGTGATCGACGCGCGATCGGCGCCCACGGCGGCGCGCAATTCGTACGCCACGCTCATGCCGCCGATGCCGGCGCCGAGTACCAGGATGCGTTTCATGTTGCCCTCCAGAACATGCTGTATTGCTAAAGTAGCAAATATTAGTTTAGTATTCAAGCATGAAAGAGCGACGGTCTGGCGGGTCCGGCTTGGCGGGTTCCCCAACGGTGGACAATCCCGGCTTGGTCGGCGCGCCGCACCGGTCCGCGCGCGATCCGTTGATGGACCGTGCCGAGCGGGCGGCCGCGCTGCTGCGGGCGATGGCGCATCCCCAGCGCCTGCGCGTGCTGTGCCTGCTGGTGGAGGGCGAGCAGTCGGTGGGCGCGATGAATGCCGAGATTCCGCTCAGCCAGTCGGCGCTGTCGCAGCACCTCGCCCGCCTTCGACGGCTTGCTCTGGTCGAGACACGCAAGGAAGCCCAGACGGTGTACTACCGACTGGTGCCGGGCGTGGTGCGCGACTTGATCTCGGTGCTGCGTGCGTCGAGCTGACGGTGCGCGCCCGTGCCGTCGCGCACGCGGAAAGCCGGGCGACGGCCCGGATCATCGGATCGCAAGCAGTTCGCGGGGTGGCGTTCGGCAGGACCCGGCCGAACGCGTGAACCGCAGCATCCGTCGGATGCCGTGCCCGACGGTCTGCGGGTCGCCGGCATCGACCGGCTGACGCTGCCCGCGGTCTAGGCGTCTTCGTCGCCGTCGGGGGCCTGATAGCCCGGTGTCTGCGGTCCGGCCTGCGGCAGCTTGAGCACGAACACCGAGCCCTGCTCCGGGCGCGGTTCATACCAGAGTTCGCCGCCCATCCACTCGGCTTCCTGTCGGGCCAGCGCCAGGCCGACGCCTGACGACGCCGCGGCATCCTTCGGCTCGGCGCTCAGACGCACATAGCGCTTGAACAGCTGGGCCTGCTGTTCGGTGCTGATGCCGGGGCCACGATCAGCCACCCACAGCCGCAGTGATCCGGCAGCGCCGGCGTGCACACCGAGTTCGATCGTGGAGTCCTCGGGCGCATATTTGATCGCGTTCGACAACAGGTTGCGCAGGATCAGCAGCGCGGCGTCGCGGTCGCAGGCGACCTGTTGCCGCATGGTCGCCGCATGAATCTCGATGCGCTGGCGTCGGCGCCCGGCATCCTCGCCCAGTTCGGCAGCCACCGACTCCAGCAGCGCGCGTGGCGTATGCGCCTCGACCGAACATCGCGCGCGCAGCTCGAGCGAGGCCCGCTTGCCGAGGTAGCGCTCGACGAAATCCATGGCGCGTTTTGCCGAGGTCTCGATCGACGCGGCGCGCGTCGCGATCTCTTCATCGTCGGAACCGGCCTCGAGAATCATCCCGGCGTTGAGGCTGATGTTGAACAGCGGGTTCTTCAGGTCGTGCACGATGATCGTGGCGAGGTCTTCGCGCTCACGGATGGTCTGTCGCAGCTTGTCGCGATAGCGCTTGTGCTCGCTGTGCGTGCGCACGCGCACGATCAGTTCTTCGCTGACGAACGGCTTGGTCAAGTAGTCGACCGCACCGGCTTCAAACGCCCGCACCAGCAGATCGCGTTCGTGCGCCGCGGTCAGGAACAACACCGGAATGTCGGCCCACTTCGGCTCGCCGCGGATGCGCTCGAGCACGGCAAAACCGTTCATGTCGGGCATGCGCATGTCGAGCAGCACCACGTCCGGTGTCTCCACCGCCAGGCGCTCGAGCGCCTGCGCACCCGAGCTGGCCGGCATCACGTCGAATCCCGCATCGCTCAACACGCGACCCAGAAGACGAAGATTCGCCTCCTGGTCGTCGACGATCATCACCAGTGCCGGGGTCAGGCCAGTCAGCGGCATGCACCTCTCCGTATGAGTTGGGTCTCCGAGTAGACCACGTCCGGCCCGCGGCCGGCGTGGCTCGGCGCTCACTTGAGCCCGAAGGACTTGCGCTTCCGATACAGCGTCGATGCGTCGATGCCGAGGATCCGCGAAGCCTGGTCGAGGGTGTCGGCGCGGGCGAGCACGGCTTCAATGTGCTGACGCTCCAGCTGCTCGAGGGTCAGGTCGGCGCCGATCGACGCGCGCACGTTGCCCGCCGAGCCGGCTTCGGATTCTCCCAGGCTCAGCTGATCGGCCTCGATGCGCACGTCACCGCACAGGATGACCGCCCGCTCGACCACGTTCTGCAGCTCGCGCACGTTGCCCGGCCAGGCATAGGCGCGGATCGCCTGCTGTGCGGCGTCGCTGAATTCGCGCGCGGGGCAGCCGTAGTCGCGGGCGAAACGGGCGAGAAAGCCGCGCGCCAGATCGACCACGTCCTCGGCGCGCTCGCGCAGCGGCGGCAGCGTGATGGCGACGACGTTGAGCCGGTAGAACAGGTCCTGACGGAACTCGCCCGATTCGACCAGTGCCGCCAGATTGCGGTTGGTCGCGGTGACCAGGCGGACGTCTGCCTGGCGGGTGACCGGATCGCCCACGCGTTCGTATTCCTTGTCCTGGATGAAGCGCAGCAGCTTGGGCTGCAGGCTGAGCGGAAAGTCGCCGATTTCGTCGAGAAACAGCGTGCCGCCGTCGGCCTGGGCCACGCGACCTTCGCTGCTTTCCTGCGCGCCGGTGAAGGCACCCTTGCGGTGACCGAACAGCTCGTTCTCCAGCAGCTCGGCATTCAGGGAGGGGCAGTTGACGGTGACGCAGTGCGCCTCGTGGCGCGGGCTCCAGCGATGAATGGCGCGCGCCAGCACGTTCTTGCCGGTGCCGCTCTCGCCGAGAATCAGCACGTTGGCACCAGTGCGCGCCACCTGGCGGGCCATCGCCAGCACCTTCTGCATCGCCGGCGACTTGCTGGTGAGCTCGCCGTCGGCCACCGGTACGGGTGCCGCCTCGTGCTCGAGTACGGCCACCTTCGCGCTGAGTCGGCGTGCCTCCATCTGCCGCGCCACGGCGATGCGCAGCTGCTCCGGCGAGAAGGGCTTGACCAGATAATCGTCGATGCCCAGCTTGAGCGCCTCCATGGCCGCCTCGGTGTCGCGATGGGCGGTCGCCATGATGATGCGCAAGCCCGGCGCCTGGTCCTTGAGCTGAGGCACCGCTTCGGTGCCGAGCTCGTAGCCGACGTTGCGATCGAGCAGGCAGACGTCGAACGGTCGCGTGGCGGCGAGGCGGACGCCCGCGTCGAGCGTCTCGGCCTTGGTCAGGCGGATGCCTTGCTTGCCAAGGATGGCTTCGTAGGTCTCGAGGATCTCCGGCTCATCATCGATGGCCAGCACGCGACCGGTTGGTGGGGTCGATTCAGTCATGAACGGCTTCACCGGTTTGAGGAGTAGTCAGGTCGCGGCGCACTCAGCATGCCATACGCCGAAAGGCGCGCCGCGGCGTGCGGCGGGCACCGATCCTCCGTCGCGCGAAGGCGAGGAAGGATCGGGCCGGCCGCTTGGCTGCGCATCAGGTCAGACACGCGGTCGGCGCCCAACCAGCAGCGAGATCACGAACAGCACCAGGAACACGAAGAACAGGATCTTGGCGATGCCGGTGGCGGCGCCGGCGATGCCGCCGAAGCCGAACACAGCGGCGAGCAGCGCGATAACGAAGAACACGATGGCGTAGTACAGCACGGTATACCTCCGGGTCTGGGTGGGGGCGCCGCGCAAGGCGGTGCGTGCCCAGACCAGTACAAGACGCGTGCCAGCTTCCTGGCCGGATCGGCGCCAAGCGAGTGCTGGCGCGGTCTGCAGGGCGTTCGGCACGCTCGCCGCGCGGCCGGCGGCCCGGCGCAATGCATGCAGCCTGCACGACAGGATTTCGTCGAGCCCTCACGATTCCGTGCAGATCGCACGGTGACCCGGATCGGGCAGACCGTCGGCGTCGTCCGCGAGCCGGAGGCCGTTCCCATCGGGCCGATCCGTCGGGCGGTGTCGAACCCCGGCAGGTCCGGCAGCCTGCCCGACGTGCACGGGTAGCCTGCACGGCCGTGCCCATGCCGCAGAACGGGAAATGGCTCTGCAGCGCGGTTTGCAGCGCTGGCACGCGAATTGGATCAGAGCAGGTGCGACATCAGGTCGCCCATCAGACATCCACAACAAGGAGATCCACCATGGAACATGCTGACAAGCTGCAGGAACTGGTTTCGATCGCCCGCGACGGCGAACGCTTCTATGACGAAGCCGGCAAGGAAGTCTCTGACCCGACCCTGAAGATGCTCTTTCTGCGCATGGCCGATCACAAGCGCAACCTGATCCGGGCGCTGTCGACCCGGCTCGCGGCCAACTACGAAGACGTGCCCACCGACGGCACCTTTGCCGGCACGGTGCGACGCCTCTACGCCGACCTGCGCGCCAGCGTGAGTGACAACGAGGCCAAGGTGTACGTGACCCAGCTCGAGGAAACCGAGGATCGCCTGCTCGAGCACTTCCAGTCCGCCATCGACAGCATCAACGACCCGGCGCTGCGCGCGGCGCTGCTGCGCTATGCGCCGGACGTGCGTGCCTGCCACGACGAGATGCGCACGCAGAAGCTGCGCCTCGCCGCCTGATCTGATCCAGCCACGGCACGCAGCAAGGGCACCGCTCCGGCGGTGCCCTTTTTCTTTGCCTGTCGTCGCTCCGATCCGTCCGACCAATCCGTCCGACCAATGTTCGCGCGGCATCGCCGCCCTTGCTCGCGCCCGGCACGCTCGGCTCAAGCTCAAGCTCAAGCCCAGGCGCGCGCGGATGCAGGAATGCGACAGCCCACGGCTCGCTGCGTCGTGGCTGCAGCGTGCTGACGTTCTCGCAGTCGAACCCGCAGTCGAAACGAGGGTGCGCGCCTGCGGCTGCTCCAGCGGACCGTGGACGCGTGGCCCGACGGGCACGGCATCGGCCGGGAGCCGCGCTGTGGGTCGCGTGCGCGGCCGGGCGAGCGCGGCCCGCTGCCCGTCGGGGTGCGCAGCGATGCGCCGCGCACTGCATGCGGAGGGCGGTGCGTCAGCCTGCGCGTGGCGCCGTGGAAATCGAGTCGTGAATGGCGAGGTCGCACTGCGACGTCCCGCCCGAACAGGCCGACGGCTCAGGACGCAGCGGCAGGATCCGCCACCGACCGCGCCATCGACGCCCGAAGCTGGGCGATCTCGGCCTGCAGCGGCGCGGCATCTTCGGCTTCGGCCACGTCGCGCTCGATGGCGCGCGCCAGGGCATCGACCTCGGTGGTGAGCGCAGCGCGCGTCGACGCGTCGATGCCAGGCGCCGCAGCGATGCGCTGCAGGGCTTCGATCAGTCGATGCAGTACCGCGCACTGGCCGGCAGCGTGCTGGCGAATGGGCTGCAGGCAGACCCGCATCAGCTCGGCCGTATGCCGCCGCGGCACGAATACGCGGGCCCGTGCACGCGCATGCTCGAGGTCCTGATCGAGTCGGGCGCGGCGCGCGAGCAGCGCGCCCAGGCGGTCGATCGCCAGCCCGGCAGAGTGCGGATCATTGAGACCCGGCGACAGCGCGCGCAGCGCCAGATCCACCAGCTGTCCGAACCCGGAGTAGGCGTCCTGTTCGCTCTCCGGGTGCGCGCCGATGTCGACGCAGCGCAGCACCTGCTGCGCCAGGGCGTCCGGTGTCTCGCTGCCACCGATGCGGGCCAGGGGCTCTCCTTCGGCGACAAAGCTGCCGACGGTGCGTTCGAACACGATCAGCGCCGCGTCGGCGAGGGCCTGCCGCTCCAGCGCATCGACGTCGATGGCGGTCAGGTAGCCGCTGCAGGGCGCAGCCACGGGGTGATCGGCGTGTTGCACGGAAGCTGCCGTGGCGCGGTCCGGCCGCTGCTCCGGCTCGCGCACGCCGGCATCGGCCACGCGCCATGCGTGCATCTCCTCGTCGAGCAGTCGGCCGGTGTCGTCGCCAATGGCGGCCACCACATGACTGGCTCGAAGCGAGGATGCGAGGTGGTGCACGTAGTAGATCAACAGTGCCACTGCCACGAAACCCGCGACCACGCCGAGACCGGCGGCGAATTCGGGCACCTCATCGCTGCCATCCTGGCCACGCAGCACCACGAGACAGTAGGCGTGCACACCGAGCAGCAGGCCGATGGACACCTGGCTGACCGCGTCGGCGAGAAAGGTCTTGAGCACGCGCGGGCTGTACTGCGCGCCGGCATAGGTGAGCACGGCGAGGGTCAGCGAGACCGCCAGCGCCGCGATGGTGAGGCTGCTGGTGGCGATCGCCGTCAGCGCGGCGCGGGAAGATTCCGGTCCGGCCATTAGCCCCGGCGGCCACGCCAGCCATGCGGCCAGCGGTGCTTCCAGGGCAAGCATGGCGAGTCCGGCCAGCACGCCCGAGCCGAGGGCGACCGCCGGCACGAATGCGAAATTGCCGCGGATGCGCTGCCAGAGTCCGAGCCGTCGCGCGCTCATCGTTCGACCATCAGGGCGAACGGGCGCAGCAGCGCGCTGCGCGCGGCGACGATCTTGCCGCACACCAGCAGAGGCATCGCCAGCAGCAGTCCGGGCACACCCCACAGCCAGCCCCAGAACAGCAGCCAGATGAGGATCACCACCGGGTTCAGCGAGAAGCTGCGGCCGAGCACCAGCGGGGTGACCAGCTGGCTCTCGAGCAGGTTCAACAGCAGGTACAGACCGGCCGGCAGCAAGGCACCGAACGGTGCGTCGAACTGCAGCACGCCCACGGCGAGCAGCAGCAAGGCGCCGAGCAGGGGGCCGAGGTAGGGGATGAAGTTGAGCAGGGCGGCGAGCAGGCCCCAGAACAGCGCATTGGGCAGGCCGGCAAGGTGCAGCGCCACGCCGGCCGCCGCGCCGAGGCCGAGATTGATCGCGGTCACCGTCGCCACGTAGCGCGTCACGTCGGTCTGGATCGCGCGCACCATCGCCACGGTTTCGCGCTTGCGCGCAAGCGTGGGCGCGAGGGCGACCATCTTGCGGAACAGCAAATCGCCGAACACCAGCAGCAGGTAGACGAGGACGACGGCACTGGTGCCGATGGCGAGACCGCCGAGCACGCCGCCGTAGCGTTCGCTGAGGCCAATGGAGTTCTCGATCACCGCGACCGTCTTCGGGCGCTCGTCCTTGCCCAGCGCGTCGATGGTTTCCAGCGCCTCGCCCATGCGATCGGCCGAGGCCAGTGGCTGCATCAGGCGTTCGATTTTCTGCTTGAACTGCCAGGCCAGGCGCGGCGAACGTTCGGCCAGTTCCTGGGCGGGTTCGTAGCTCATCCACAGCGCCAGCCCAAGCAGGGCCGACAACGATCCCATGACGATCAATGCCGCGAGCCAGCGCGGCAGCCAACGCCGGTGCAGCCCGCGCACCAGCGGGTTCAGCAGCAGGGCCACCAGTCCGGCCAGCAGGGCGGGCACCAGGATCGGCGCAGCCGACTTCACCGCGACGACCAGAGCCAGGCCGGCGAGGATCAGCATCGCTGCCGTGGAGGGATGGCGCGGCCGCGCGGGGTCGATGTCGTCGCGCAACGGCGCCTCGTCGGAGAATCGCGCCGCGGACGCTGCGGGAGCAGCCGCTTCAGTCATGGTGAACCTCCGCCGGTGCGACCGACGGATGATCCGAACCGGTCTCGCCGACGGCATGGTCGGCTGCACCGACCGGGTCCGGACGGCGCTCGGCGGGGGGCACGTCGGTCTCCGCCTCTGCGTCTGGACGCATCATCTGTGCCTGCAGCAGCGGAGCGATCTGTTGTGCCGCGCGAAGCAGCACGCCCAGTCCCGCCAGGGCACCGGCGGAGGGTGCAGCCGGCTGCGACGGCGCGCTGGCCGAGGCCGCGCTGGGCGACGCAGCAGGCGTCGACGCTGGGCGCGACGCCGTGCCGGTCACCAGCCCCAGGCCGGTGCCGAGCAGCAGGCCGCCGCCGACGACTGCGCCGGGATACGCCGCGCTGTCGCGGTTCGCGCGCAGCGCTGCCCATTCGGCACGGGCGCGGCGGATCCGCTCGGCGACGCGCGCTTCCGCGTTCGCCACGGCTTCACATCGACGCCGGTAGCTCACGTCGGTTCTCCCGCCAGGGCCAGCAGCCAGGCGCGGCACTGCCGCCGCGTGGCGGCGAGATTGGCGGTACCGAGTCGGCGACGCGCCAGGGCGACGCAGGCCAGCGCCAGCAAGGCGCTGGAGGCGGCCCCCAGGAGTAGCGCCCAGGCAGCCGGCAGCCCGAACCAGATCGCCGCCGCGACCACGCCGGCGACGATCAGCACCACGGCGGCGAGCGCCGCGGCGACACCCAGCACCAGCCAAAGCGCGCAGCGCAGCAGCGAGGACAGGCCGAGAAGCATGTCCTGACCGAGCAGCGCACACAGCGCGGTCAGGGCTTCGCCTTCACGCAGCGCTGCGTTGGCGAGACGATCGGTGGGTGTCGGGGTCGCCATGACCGGGCTCAGCGACGCAGCAGGCGCGAGAGCAGGAATCCGCTGGCGACGGCGATGCCGAAGGCAGCCACCGGGCGTTCGCGGACGAAGGTGGTCGATCGATCCAGCAGCACGCGCGATTGCGCCCGGACGGCGTCGAACTGCGCCTCGCCGGCCGACCAGACGCTGCGGCCGGCGCGGCTGGCAGCGGCCCCGGCGGCGCGCAGTTCGGGCCCGGAGTCGTCGACCCCATCGCGGAGCGCCTGGGCGGCGGCCATGTTGGCGACCGCGACGCCTTCGGCGACCTTGCCGGCAGCGGCCGACAGGTGCTCCTGCGCTTCGCGCAGATGCGACAGGGTGCCCGGGTCCTGGGCGGTTGCGGTCGGTTGGCTCGAGCCGTTGCGTTTCGTGCTCATGGTGAAACTCCTTGTGGTGGAGGTGGGACGGACGTCGCCGCGGCGGGTGCTACAGCGACGTGGCGAGGATGCGGGTGCCGTTCGGATCGGTGTGTCCGGCCGGGCCAAAGGCAGCCGTCAGCCGGGCGTCGGGCGAATCCGCCGTGTAGGCCTGCACGCGGATGTGCGAGACCGCATGGTCGTGGCGGTCGAGCAGCAGGTCGGTCTGCAGCATCGTCGGCGTGGCGCCGGGGCTGCTCCAGAAGCCCCAGACGCGTGCCCGCGCGTGGGTCGGGCCCAGCACCAGCGATTCGATTTCGATCAGCTCGAAGCGATGTGTCGCCTCCGCGCCGGAACCGCCGGGCGCATGCCAGCGCGCGCGCAGGGCGTTTCCGACCAGCTGTTCCATCGAACGTTCGAGCTCGCGGCGGAGCGCGCGACTGGAAGTCGGCTGGCCATCGGGCGAGACCGAGTCCCGGGTCGCGCCGGACGTCGCATCCGGGCCGCTGGCTGCCGTCGGCAGTGCCGTGGTCGACGCGCCGAGCACGAGCAGCGCGGCCGCGATCAGCGGCTGCAGCGCGTTCATGACCAGGCTTCCCGGTAGGCGCCGCCAGCGCCCAGGGCGAAGCGGACGAATCGGTCGTGATCGCCGATGGCGGGAGCCGCCGCGGGTCGCGTCAGCGGCCGGCCCGGCTCGACGTGCGGCATGCCTTGGTCGTCGTCGGGACGGCGACCGAGCATCTGCAGGGCGTGGGTGTCCAGTTCAGCGAGGCACAGCGTGGTCATGGGGGTGCTCCGGGTCGGGGAACTCGACCCATCACCCGCAAGGCGCGTGCCATCGACCGCGTGCTTGTGAAATCAGCGCGTTAGCCAGTTCACCCGGTTCGGCTGCCATGCAGCCTGCATGAGTGCCGGCGCGCCATCGTGCGCACTGCATGGTCGCGGGTGGGTGAGCGCGCCGTGGGCGCGCACCCGGCGCGGCCCGGCGTCCCGCGTGCGTGCGCGGGAAAGCTTGATCCGATGCGGGTTCCAGCCTGTCGGCCGATGCCGGACTCGCGCGTCCGGCATCGCGTACGGCGCCATCGCGCGCTTGGCACGTGTCTTGCTGGTCAGGGAGCAGAGCCACCTTGCCCAGGATGCGACCTGCGTCGTGATCCACGGCATCGATACCGGAACCCGAGCATGAATCATCCAGCGATCCTTACCGAGAACCTCCGTCCCACGCCCGCCTGGCTGATTGCGGCAATGAGTGCCGTGATCGCCTGGGGCGTGAGCACGATCATCACCCCCGGCGATTGGTACGCGTCGCTGCACAAGCCGAGCTGGCACCTCAGCGCGCAGGAGTTTTCCGACGGTTTTGCGGCGGTCTACCTGACCATGGCGGTGGCCCTGCTCCTGCTGCTGCGCGCCGAGCCCAGTGCCACCCGCACCCAGTCGCTGCTGGTGTTCTCGCTGCAACTGGTGCTGAGCGCGCTATGGGGGCCGTTGTTCTTCGGACTGCAGATGCCGGTCGTCGCCTTCGCTGCCGTCCTCATGGTTTGGGCCACCGCGCTGGCGAGCTCGCTGAGTGCTGCGGACGTCCGCGCGTCAGCGGCATGGTTTCAGGTGCCGCACCTGCTTTGGGTATCCTTCCTGCTGGTACTGAACGGTGTCATCGTCGCGCTGAACTTCTGAGTGCGACCTGCACACCCCGATCGGGACTCTGCATGCCCCCTGCCCGCCTGAACGACGGTCGCCGCGCACGCGCCTCCCGGCGCTTCCAGATGCTGCTCCTCCTGCTCGCCGGCGGCCTGATCGCCGGCGGCGCATACTTCAGCGCCAACACCATCGGCAAGCTGCGCGAGTCGATCGACTGGGTCACCCACACGCAGACGGTGAAGCAGGCGATCGAGGAGCTGTATTCGGGCAGCCACGACGTCGATACCTACGGACTGCGCTATCTGCTCGAGCTCGATTCGGAGCAGCTGCGCGCGCACGCGCTGGCGATCGAGGCGCTGGACGAACGCGCCGAGCATCTGCGCAGCTTGCTCGCGGACAACCCCGAGCAGCTGGAACGGCTACGCCAGCTGCGCATCGTGTTCGACGCGCGCAGCGAATGGTTCCGCCAGGCCATCGGCGAGACCCAGGATCTCGGCAGCGCCCAGCGCTCGCCGCTGGTCATCGCGGGCCAGGGCGCCGATCTCAGCGCCCAGGTGCGCTACGTGCTGCAGCAGATCGAGAACGAAGAGAACCGCCTGCTGCTCGAACGCCAGCGCAATCTGGAGAACGTGCTGACGCAGGGCAGTGTCACCGTCCTGCTGCTCAACGGCCTGGCACTGGTCATGGCCTGCGTGGCGCTGGTGCTGCTGCGCCGGGGTGAGCGGCACGCGCAGATCCGACGCGAAGTCGAAGTACGCGCGGTCGAGGCAGAGCGATCCACGCGTGAGAAGAGCGAATTCCTCGCCAGCATGAGCCACGAGATCCGCACGCCGATGAATGCGGTGCTCGGCTTTTCCCAGCTGCTGTCGCGCACGCGCATCGAACCGCAGGCGCAGGAGTACCTGCGCGCAATCCGCACCAGCGGCGAGGCCCTGCTGGCGCTGATCAACGACATTCTCGACCTGTCCAAGATCGAGGCCGGCAAGCTGTCGCTCACCCCGCAATCGGTGGAAGTGCGCGAGCTGGTCGACAGCACGGTGGGCGTGTTCAGCGAGGCGGCGAGCAGCAAAGGGCTGGCCCTGCGCACCCGGATCAGCCCGGACGTGCCGCGTACCCTGACCACCGACCCGCATCGGTTGCGTCAGGTGCTGATGAACCTGCTCTCCAATGCGGTGAAGTACACCGATCACGGAGAGGTGGAACTGATCGTTCAGTCCGAGCGTAAGGGGGCGCATCACGCCGACCTGCAGTTTCGCGTGCGTGACACCGGTCGAGGCGTGCCCGAGGCGGCACGCGAAGCGCTGTTCGAACCGTTCCATCGCGCCGTGTCCGATGAGGACCAGCAGACCGGTAGCGGTCTCGGCCTCGCCATCGTCCGCCGTCTGTCCCGCCTGCTTGGCGGCGACGTGTCGTTCAAGAGTGCGTCGGGGCGCGGTTCCGAGTTCACCGTGCGCTTCGAGGAGGCCCGGGTCGACGAACAGCCTACCGATGCGCTGAACGGATTCGGCGAGGGCGCTTCGTTCGCCCGGCTCACTCCCAGCCGCATCCTCATCGTCGACGATGTCGGCTGGAACCGTGACCTGCTGCGAGCCTTCCTCAGCGAGGGCGAGCACCAGATCGAGGTGGCCTGCGATGGCCGGGAAGCGGTGGAGAAGGCCTGCGCGATGAAGCCCGACCTGATCCTCATGGACTTGCGCATGCCGGTGCTCGACGGTCGAGAAGCCACCCTGCGCATTCGCGACGCGCTGGGGGAACAGGCGCCGGCCGTGATCGCGGTCAGCGCGTCGAGCATGAGTCGCGAGGAGCGCGCCATCGGTGAACTGTTCGACGGTTACGTGCGCAAGCCGGTCGCGCGCGAGCTGCTGTATGCGGCCCTCGCCGAGCACCTCGGCACGGGTGAAGAACAAGCCGGCACGGCTGGCACGACGCCAGCGGACCCCGACGAGGTCGTTGGCCAGTCGTCCGACCGCGTCGAGCTCGACGAGCAGGCCCGCGCCACGCTTCGCGCCCTGCGCACCGAGACCCTGCCGCGACTTCAGCGCACGCTGCGCGCCGGCGAAGTGCGCCGTTTCGCGGCGGCACTGACCGAGCTGGCCGAAGCGCAAGGCCTGCCCGACCTGAATTACTACTCGGAGCGCCTGGCTGCCGCCGTCGAGCGTTTTGACGTCGGATTGATGGAGTCGCTGCTCGCCCAAGGCGATGAGCATCTCGGCAGCGCGCTGGGCGACGACAGCTAACCGGCATCCGTGGCACGTGATCGAACACGTGCGGGCGGACTGACGGACGGTTGGCACGCGGAACCGGCGCCCCATGGAACCTGGGCCGCGCTGCGCGGTCTGTGCCACAGTCCGCGAGCCTCGGCACGCGTGCCACCCCATGCCACCCGCGACCGCTGCCCCCACCGCCACCCGGGCGACGCAACGGTCCGGGTCTCACCGCCACCCAGGAGTCATCATGAACATGACGTTCCATCGTCTCGCCGCGCTCGCGGCCGCATCGATCTTCGTTCTCGCCGCGTGCAGCGAGACGCCACCGCCCGAACCGGCTGCTCCGGCGGCGCCAGCGAAGCAGGCGATGCCGTCCGAGACCGCGGCGCCCGCCGCGCCGGAAGCGCCCGCGGAACCCAGGGCGGCGAAGAGTCCTGAAGACGCCTATGCCGTCGCCACCAGCCGGGCGCAGGGAGAATACGACCTGGCCGTGAAGCAGTGCGACGGGCTGCGCTCGCAGCGTGGCAAGGACAAGTGCAAGGAGGCAGCCGCCAACGCGCTGGAGCGTTCGGTCGCCGAGGCCGAGTCCGCGTTTGCCGGCGACGAGTCCGAGGGCAGCGTCGACGAGGACGGCGGCGAAGCATCCGGCGACTAATCGGACGCCGGCATCGATTCGGGTGCATGCGGGCGGGCGGCCCGCATGCACCGCCACATCCGGTTGCAGCGCGCCCATCGGCCCGGTCGAATGGCAGGGCGCGGCGGCGCGAGCCTGCCCGACCAGTGGCCAGGACGCGGCCACACCCGGCATCGCCTCGCGCCGGGCGCAGTGCAAGATCCGGGGCGGCATCCTGCACGATCCCGGGTCGAGGTGAATTCTGTAAGCGCATGATTTAACAGCTTTTATCGACTAGGCACGCATCTTGGAACAGGGATGGCGAGCGACTTGCTCGTCCACGATCCCCACCTTCCGGAGTGCCCCATGCATCCAGCATTCGACCCCACGATCAGCGCCCTGCCGGCAGCGCCTGCAGCGTGCGCAACGCGTGTGCGTCGAGGGGCTACCGGGAAGACGGGACGTGATTCCCCACAGGCTGTCGCCGGTTGCCTCGCGGCCCCCGGTGATCAGGCCCCACGTTCCGCACCCCGAGGTGCGCCTTCCGAGGAGCTTTCCATGAACAGCAATCTGACCCACCGCCGCACCAGCATCCGTCTGCCGAAGCTGGCACTCGCCGCCGCCCTGTCGGTGGTGATGGCCGGCTCGGCGTTCGCCGGCGAGCGCAGCGTCGAGCAGAAGATCGACGACGCCCGTCGCGAAGCGCAGATCGAAACCGCCATCGTCTTCAATCGCCACCTGAATCCCTTCGAGATCGGCGTCGACGTGCTCGGCGACACCGCCACGCTCAGCGGCACCGTTGATGAGCCGATCGATCGCGAGCTGGCCGAGCGCGTGGCGATGAACGCCAAGGGCATCAAGCACGTGAGCAACCAGATCAAGGTCGACCCGAACGCCGAGCCCAAGCCGGCATCACACAGCGAACGCAGCTTTGGCGATGCGGTTGAAGACGCCACAATCACCGCGTCGATCAAGTCGCGCCTGCTGTGGAATGAGGTCACCGACGGCCTCGACATCAACGTCGACACCATGGAAGGCCGGGTCACGCTGACGGGTGACGCGACGACCGCCGAAGAGAAGACTCTGGCCGGTCGGCTCGCCTACCGCACCGACGGCGTCCACGCGGTCGACAACAACATCGTGGTGACGCCGGGCGACATCCAGACCCAGCGCACGAAGTCCGACCGGCCGGTCGAGGACGCCTGGATCACCACCAAGGTCAAGTCGTCGCTGCTGATGTCGAAGAACGTCGACGGTCTGGACTTCACTGTCGAGACCAAGAACGGCGTCGTGTATCTGGGTGGCCTGGCAAGCAGTCGCGCCGAGCTCTCGCTTGCGCAGGAAATTGCCGAAGACGTCCGCGGTGTGAAGCGCGTCGACGGCAGCGCCGTGAAGGTCGGCGCCTGACGCGTCATCCGGCACTGCGGGGCGGCACGTCCTCGGCGCTCCCTCCGATTCGCCCCGCAGTGCCTTCCTCGCCCCGCAGATGTCCTGCCGGGGCGCCGAAGGGATGAGTGCCGCACCACACGGTGCGACCCGATGGATCAATCACCCATCCCCTCTGCTGATTCGCCGCGAAGCACCGGCTTGTCCCCGGTGCTTCGCGGCGTTTTTGCTTGGGTGATCAGCAGGCGCGGCATGCATGGCGTGCCGGCCGCGCTGCGCTTGGGGGGCAGGCGTCGGCAGCCCCTGCGCCCGGACTGTCAGCAACGGGACCGCAAGGCCCACCGTCCCACCCGCGATCCGCCATCCGCGCAGGCGCCTGGACACATGCCTCGAGCGTGCCGGGTTCCGCACACCGTCCGCGCGTTCGCCGCGACCGAAGGTTCCAGCTGCCGGCACAACACATCGTTTCGCTATTCAGTGCGACAGCGGCAAGGGGCGCGTGTGCGCGAGCCGGAAACAGGACGCGCTGGGGCACCCCCGCAGCAAGGCGCATGCAGCAAAGCGTGATGCGGCGCACGGGGTCGCATGCGGCTTGCAATCCGCACGCCATTGCACCCCGCAATGTGGCGCTGAACCGCCCTTGAAGCGGTTCGCGACACGTTCGCGAAAGATCCCATAAACATCTGATTCAAAAGATTTTTGTTCGCGTGTTCGAAGTTGGCACGGCGGTTGCTCCATGGAGATCGAACCCACACGGGAAACCGATCACGGAGCGTCACCATGAACACCCTGCCGACTCGCCAACGCCCTTCCACCGCACAGCTGCTTGCCCTCGCATGCCTGACCGCCTTCTCGCTCGGTGCGCACGCCGCCTCGGCGGATGTGGACCCGGACCTGCGCGCGTTCGAGAAGCGGCAGGCGGCGCTGCGTGCGCTGGGCGACTACAGCCAGTCGGTGCGCTCGTCCGCGGACGCGATCTTCGTGTCCGACTTCGAGACCGTGCAGGACTGCAGCGCGGACAGCGATGGCGACGGCCTCAGCGACTGCAGCGAAACCAACGACGGACATTTCGTCAGTGCCACCTCGACCGGCACCGACCCGCTGAATCCCGACACCGATGGTGACGGCATCGCCGACGGCGAAGAAGTGCTCGGAACCGAAACCGGCATCGATCTGATGGCGCTGGGCGCCCACCCGCTGCGCCGCGACCTGCTGGTCGAGATCGACTGGTTCGACAGCGACTACGACTGCGGCCCGCACAGTCAGCGTCCGGTGCAGGCGTCGATCGACCGGCTGGTGAGCATGTTCGCCGCGGCACCGACGCCAAATGCCGACGGCAGCACCGGCATTCACGTCATCGTCGACTTCGGCCAGGGCGGACTGTTCACCGGCGGCAACCGCATCGACGGTTACGACGCGATCCTGCCCGGGTTCATCGACGACACCTTCCACGAAATCAAGCAGGCCAATTTCGATCCGGCACGTCTGGGTTACTTCCGCTACGTGATGATGCCGCACCGCTATAACGGCGGCAGCATGAGCAGCGGTGCATCCGAAGTCGTCGGCGACGATGCCATCGTCTCGTTGTATTGCCAGAACTCCGAAAGCAACGTGACGCGCACCCTCGCGCACGAGATTGGTCATCTGCTCGGTCTCAAGCACGGCGGTTTCGAGAACTGCAACCAGAAGCCCAACTACAACTCGCTGATGAACTACCGTTTCCAGTTCACCGGCACCGATGCGAACTGCGACGCCTACGGCGAAGGCAACACCGACGACTTCTCGCACGGCGACCGGCTGGTGCTGGACGAGAACACCCTCAACGAGTCCCAGGGCGTGTGCGGTGAGCAGCCGATCGACTGGAACCTCGACGGCGACCTCGAGAGTGGCATCGCCATGGATCTGAATCCCGAAAGCGGTGATACCTGCGGCGGCGCGATGGTCCAGCTGCACGATTTCGACGACTGGTCGAACCTCACCTTCGTCGGCCTGGCCGATCGCAGCGGCATGCTGAAGTCGCTGCAGGAGCACGCGCAGTGCGCGGGCGCGGTGCCGGGCCCATGAGTGCGCACGGTGCGCGTGGCGCATCGTCGGCGCCCGAGATGCGCGCGATGCAGCGGTGACCGCGACGACGACCGATGACCCCCTAGGCGCGGGCTGCCCTCCGGGCAGTACCGCGCAGAACCCAGGCGAACTGCGGCGGCGCTGGGCCGTGCGATCGCCTCGACCTTCCAGCGCCTGATCAGGAGAAGACCATGAAACGCGTACTGATGATTGCCGGCATCGTGATGTTGTTGCTGGGTGGGCTGATTTCCTTCGGCCTGCTGAGCTACCCGGACACCGAGACGCTGTTCAGCGTCGGCGACGCCGCGCTGCGGGTCGAAACCCAGCGCGAGCCGGCGCCGGTATTGGGCTATGTGCTGCTCGGCATCGGCGCGCTGTGTACGGCGCTCGGAGTGTGGCGCAAAGCGTAAGCACGCCCTGCCGTCGCGCCGGGGAGGTCGTTCAGGGCGTCCCCGGCGTCGCGGCCGCGGCACCGCCGTCGCCGATCGCTCCGCGCATGAGTACCGCGTAGAAGCGAATCATGTCCTCGTAGGCCGCCGGTGCGATGCGCTCGTCATCACCGTGGAATCGAGGCAAGTCAGCAAGCGTGATGCGCACCGGCTGAAACCGGTACACGTGGCGTGACAGGGTGACGAAGTGACGTGCATCGGTGCCGCCCATCATCAGTCCCGGCGCGACCAGCGCGTCCGGGAACACTTCGACGATTCGATCGCTCAAGGCACGAAACGCTGTGCCGGATGTCTCCGATACCGGCGTCGCCTCGCGTACCTCCGTGGCGGGCAGGATCTCGATCGCCGGGTCGTCGATCGCGGTGTGCAGATGCGCCACCACCGCGTCGCTGCTGTCGCCGGGCAGCAGTCGCGCGTTGAGCACGGCCTCCGCCGACTGCGGCAGCACGTTGTCCTTGAGCCCGGCGCGCAGGATGGTCGGCGTCACCGTGGTTCGCAACATCGCCCCGCCGGCCGGCGTGCGTGCCAGCTCGCTGCGCACCAGCGGCTCGAACAGCCAGAGATTGCCGAGCGCCACGCGCTGCAGCCAGCTGCGCTCGCCGCCGACGCTGCGCAGCATGTCGGCGACCGGTGTTTCCATCCGGGCCGGCATCGGATGGGTACGCACGGCATCCAGTGCCGCGGCCAGTCTGCCGATCGCGGTGTCCTGCGGCGGCATCGACGAGTGCCCGCCGGCTGCGGACGCACGCAGGGTCAGATTGAGGTAGCCCTTCTCGGCCACGCCGACCAGGGCCACCGGTCGGTTCACCCCGGGAAACACGCCCTCGGTCAGGGTGAGTCCCTCGTCCAGCACCATGCCGATTCGGGTGCCGCGTTCGGCGAGCAGGGCGGCTACGGCCGCTGCGCCGCTGCCTGAAACCTCCTCGTCATGGCCGAACACAAGATAGATGGTCTGTGGCGGCACGAAGGCGTCGCCGAGCAGCGCTTCCGCTGCTTCCAGCTGAGCCATCAGCGACGACTTGTCGTCGAGCGTGCCGCGTCCCCACAAATAGCCGTCCGCGTTGACGCCATCGAACGGCGGCTGCTGCCAATGCGGGAGACGTTCGTCGTCGACCGGCACCACGTCCTGATGCGCGAGCAGCAGCAGCGCCGGCGCGGAGGCGTCGCGGCCGTGCCAGGTATAGAGCAGGGTGTGGCCGGCCACGCGTTCCTGTTGCAGGGTCGCGTGCACGCGGGGAAAGGCCTCGCGCAGCAGCTCATGCAGCGCGTCGAACGCGGGCGCCGTCGCCGGATAGTCCCGCGACACGGTGGGTACGCGGATGGCCGCAGCCAATCTTTCGAGCGCGCCGGGCGGCGGCCTGAAGTCCGCCGGCGCCGAACCGAGGGAGGGCGGCGGCGAGGGCGGCAGCGCGCGCGCGGCCAGGATGAGGACACCGACGAGGGCGCCCGCCGTGGCGGTGAGGATCAGGGAGCAAAGGCGACGCATCACCGGATCATCGTACGCGAGGTGGCGGGTTCCGATTGGGCCTGCCCAGGCCGCCAACCTTGTCGTGGAGCACGGATTGCGACCCGTGTCGGCTGCCGTTTGTGCGTTGCGACACATTCCGCCGCATCAGTTGCGCATCGCCGTTCATATCGGGTTACAGTGGCGTCGCTGGCCCCTACAAAAAATTGACATGACTATCGACCTATCCTTTGCCGTGGATCCGTGTGCTTCGGCCGGATCGAAGCCCGCCCGACCGGTCGGGACCGTCCTGCGTCTCGTCGTGTTGGCCCTGTTCGGTGCCGGCCTGATCGCCTGCGGAGGCGGCGACGCGCCGCCGCCCACCGCGCAGACGCCTGCTGCGGGCGTCGCCCCGCAACCGGCTGCGCCGGCCCAGGACGCCCCTGCCGCCGAAGAACCTGCCGCGTCCGAAGACACCCGCAGCGCCGTCGAACTGTTTCAGGCTGCCGGCAAGGCGCTTGCCGACGAGCGACTGTTCGAGCCGCGTGGCGACAACGCCCTCGAGCTCTATCTGAAGGTGATCGACCACGCCGCCGAAGGCGAGACGCAGCAAGACGACGCGCGGCGACGTCGCCTGTCCGACTCGGTCGGCGCCGGTGACCTCAAGTCGCAGGCCGAAATCGCCCTGGCCGACATTTTTCCCTACGGTCTGCTCTGGGTCGATCGCGCGATCCGCGAGAACCGCAAGAGCGAGGCCGAGCGCGTGCTCGACCTGCTCGAGAAGGCGCAGCCCGGTGCCGAGTCGATTGCGCGCCTGCGCAAGAAACTGACCGAACCCGAGCCGCTGCCCGCGCCGGTGGCGCCGACGCCGACGACGCGTCAGACCCCCGCGCCTGCCGCCCAGGCTCCGACCCCTGCGCCTGCTCAGCCGAGCACGTCGCCGTCCGCGCAGCCGAGCACGCCGCCCGCGGCGCAGCCGAGCACACCTGCGCCGGCCCAGCCTGCTCCGGCCGAACCGGCAGCAGCGCAGCCGACCCCGCCGCCCGCACCGGTCGTCGAGGAAGCGCCGGTGCAGCTGAAACTGAAGAAGAGCGCGTCGCCGCGCTACCCGTCGCGCGCCTATCGTCAGAAGATCGAGGGCTACGTGGTGGTCGCCTTCACGGTGTATCCGAACGGCAAGGTCGGTGACCTGCGCGTCGTGGAAGCCGACCCGGAAGGCGTGTTCGATCGTGACGCGATGGACGCCGTCAGCCGCTTCGAGTTCGACCCGCCGGGTCGCCAGGTGCCGACCCAGCAGCGCATCGACTTCAAGATCCGCTGACCGGTTGTCACCAAATTGTCATCCGCGCGCGCTAGCTGCGCGCGGATGACAGCCAGTACGCTTGCGAGGCGCTCCGGAGACGGGGCGCCTTTTTTTCTTGGGCGCCGGTATCCGGCACCCCGGCACGGAACAAGCACGCATGGCCACTTCGAAACGACCTCGCCCCACCGCCAGCAAGACGACGCGTCAGCGCGCCAAGGCTGCCGCCGCGACGACGACTCAGCCCGATGAAGCAGAGCCGGCTTCGTCGCCGGTGCAGGCGCGCAAGAAGCACGCCGCTGTGAAGCAGCCCGCAAGCAAGACAACCGAAGCCGGGACGCCGAAATCGCCATCCGCCAAGGACAAGTCCGGCATGGCCAAGGTCGAGAAAACCGAAGCCAAGGCGGAAAAGCGCCAAGCCAGGAAGGCCAAGACCAAAAAGGTGAAGGCCGACAAGCACGCCGCGGACAAGTCCGCCAAGGCCGAGGCGAAGGGTGCGGCGAAGTCGAAGCGGGACAAGAAGCCGGCCAAACGCGACAAACCGACCCGGTCGGGTGCCGACAAGACTGCACGCGCCAAATCCGGCAAGCGCAGCGACCAGCCCAAGGCCGCCAAGCGGCGCGACGAGAAGCTCAGCGTGCGTCTGCCGGCCGATGATCTCGCCCTGCTGCAGACGCTCAAGCAGCGTGCCGCCGACGCAGGACGCCGCAGCCGCAAGTCGGAGATCGTGCGCGCCGGATTGCGCGCCCTGTCGGTGCTTGATCCGCTCAGCCTGTGCGATGCGGTGGAGGCCTTGCCGATAGCGAAACGGGATGTTCTGCCGGGGCTCGGCCTGCTGGTGTCACCGG
>JAGRJY010000040.1 GCA_020442465.1 Lysobacterales bacterium | reverse complement strand
TGCGCGGACATGACCCCGCCGATCCACGGTCGCGGCGTCGACGGGTCCCCCTGCTGGCCCCCGACTGGGAGCCATCCGCGCTGCGCTGCGGCATCGTCGATGATCTGGAAGCACTGGGGGTTTCCGCGCCGGTGTCGAAGGCCTATGCCGACGCATTGGACTGCGCCGGCGGTGCGCTTGGACAGCGGCGTTCGACTTCACTGGCGCCACTCGAGCTCGGCGCGAGTCGCCGTCGCGCCTTGCTGATGATGGAAGCGCAGATCGGAGTGCACGCCGCGGCATGGCTGGACGGTGCTTCCGATGCATTGCTGCGCATGATCGATTTCGCCCGCGGCCGCGACGCGCTCGACTACGCCGCGGCCGATCTGGCCCTGGACGCCGCCGTGGTCGCCACGCGCGGCCTGTTCGAACGCATCGACGTCCTGATCCTGCCGACCGCGCCCGAACTGCCGCCGGCCCACGCCGACCCGGAGCCCAGCCATCTGACCGACCTGTGCGCGTTCGCCAGCCTGGCCGGTTGTCCGGCACTGGCACTGCCGCTCGGCGCAGGCGCGGGACTGCAGCTGGTCGGACCACCCGGCAGCGACCTGCGCCTGCTCGAACTGGGCGAGATCCTCGCCGCGCTGCTGGACTGTGCCTGCTGAGCCAGCCCGCGCGGATATCGCGCCGGCGTGGCAGCCGCTACCGCTGCCGGGCGCACAGGTCGGCATCGCGCGAACGTGGCTGGCTGCCGCCCAAGCCGACGCGCTGTTTGCCGCCGTTGAGACGGCGTTGACCTGGTCGCAACATGCGGTTTCGTTGTTCGGCCGGCGCTTGCCGGCGCCGCGCCTGAGCTGCTGGATCGGCGACGCTGGCGCCGACTATCGCTACTCGGGCACGCGCCACGCACCCCATCCCTGGCCGGATGCGCTGGTCGAGCTGCGCCGATGCATCGAGCGCGCCTGCGGCGCGCCCTTCAACAGCGTACTGGCCAACCGCTACCGGCACGGCCAGGACAGTATGGGCTGGCATGCCGACGACGAGCCGGAACTGGGTGCCGAACCGGTCATTGCATCGCTCAGCCTCGGCGGGGAGAGAACCATGCGCTTTCGTTCGCGCGAAGGCGGGACCCGCTTCGGCGTGGCGCTCGGTCACGGCGACCTGCTGGTCATGCGCGGCGCCACCCAGCGCACCTACCAGCACGCCGTGCCGAAATCGCGCGCGGCCTGCATGCCGCGCATCAACCTGACCTTCCGCCAGATCGTCCCTCCGCCGCAGCGCTGAGTCTCGCCGACCCTCCCGGCCGGACGGCCGCGCTGCCCGGCTGAATCGCAGCATGACGGCGAGTCGGGCATCCCGCCGCAGCGGCCCGGAACGTGCGAGAGTGTCGCCCCTTTTCGACCCAGCTGCCGCACCACACGCCATGACCGAAGCCGAATCCCTGCGCGCCCGCACCGAGTTCGTCGTCGAACTCTCGCGTCGCCTGCACGCCTACGGCACGGCATCGCAGCGCCTTGAGGCCGCGGTGGGCAAGGTCGCGAAACGACTCGGCCTGACCTGCGAGATCTGGGCCAATCCGACCGGCATCATCATCAGCTTCGGCGGTGCGCTGGGCGACGCCGGCGGACCCGAGAACACCCGTGTGCTGCGGATGGCGCCCGGGGACATCGACCTCGCGAAGATGTGCGCCACCGACGCGATTGCCGAGTCGGTGATCACCGGCGCCATGGATGCACGCGACGGACGCACCGCCCTGCGGGCGCTGGACAAGCCGACGACGACGAAGCAGGCTGCGCTCGCGGTGCTCTGCTTCGGACTGACTTCCGGTTCGGTGGCCGTACTGCTGAAGAGCGGCTGGCCCGAGGTGATCACTGCAGCCCTGATCGGCTGGCTGGTCGGACTGATCTACCAGGCCTCGGCATCCAGCTCGCGGCTCAGCGAAGCGCTCGACGCGCTTGCCGCCTTCACCGCCACCTTCATCGCCTTCGCGGTCACCCACTACATCACTCCCCTGGCACTGGATTCGGTGGTGATCGCATCGATCATCGTCCTCCTGCCGGGACTAAGCCTGACGATTGCAGTGTCCGAGCTGTCCAGCCAGCAACTGGTCGCCGGCACCTCACGCTTTGCCGGCGCGATCGCAACGCTGCTCAAGCTCACCTTTGGCGCGGTGGCGGCGCTGCAGATCGGTCGCGCACTGGGCTGGCACACCGCCGAAAGCGTCTCGCCGCCACTGCCTGAACCCTTTGTTTGGCTGGCGCTGCTGGTCGCGGCCTATGCCTTTGCGGTGCTGTTCCGCGCGCGCCTGCGCGACTATCCGCTGGTGATGGGGGCGGCGATCCTCTCGTTCGTGGTGACACGCTATTCGGGAGCGACCTTCGGCACCGAGGCTGGCGTGTTCTTCAGCGGCGTGGCCATCGCGGCCGCGGGCAACCTGTACGCGCGGCTGTTCAATCGCCCCGGGGCACTCATCCGCGTACCCGGCATCATCCTGCTGGTGCCCGGCAGTACCGGGTTCCGCAGCCTGTCGTTCGTCTTCGAGCGCGACGTCTACCTCGGCCTCGACGCGGGCGTGACGGTCATCACGGTTCTGATCACGCTGGTGGCGGGACTGATGATCGGCAATCTGCTGATCGCCCCCCGCCGCAACCTCTGATCCCCCATCGGCGGGCCGCTCCGGACGTTGCCGGGCAGCAGCATCCTACGAATGGCGTCGCCGAACACGCGGGATTCCATTCCCGGCCGCCCGCGCTACACTTCGCCCGGGGGAAATCCGGTGCGATGCAATGGGTCTGCTTGACGATCTCGAAAAGGAAGCGGCACAGCAACGCGAGCAGGAAGCGCGTCAGGCCTTCGACCGCGAGATTCGCGAACACAACTGGCAGGCCAGCCTCGAGCCGGCCATGCAGGCGCTGGCCGCGTATCTGAAGCAGCTCACCGAAACGCTGAGTTTCCTCAAGCGTCGCATCCGCATGACCTACCAGATCGGCGCCTATGGTGAAGTCGTCGCCTACGTCGATCCGTCCTTCACCTTCCGCCAGGAACCGGGCAAGGGCAGCATGGAACTCGTGCTCGAGTATGTCGCGCAGGTCGCGCCGGAAGAGTGTCCGGCCGTCCAGGCCGACACGATGGCGCGGGTCAAGTCCCTGCAGTCGGTGCTGCAGCAGCACACGCTGGGCGGGATGTCCGACCCGCGCAAGAACGCGAATGGCGATGTCGTCTCGGCGCGCTTCCAGGCACGCGGCAAGATTCCCATCGTGATCCACGTCGCCGCCAGCATCGACAGTGGCGTGGCCAAGATCAGCTTCACCAATCTCGAAGGCTTCGGCCAGAGCCACCGCACGTTTTCGCCGGACCAGCTCAACGCCAAACTGTTCGATGCGCTGGGCCGCTTCATCACCCGTGAGGAACTTCGTTTCGCCCAGGAATCGGTGCCCGACGACGTGCGCCGTCAGCTGCAGGCGAAGATCCAGCGCGACCAGATGCGTCGCGACTGGGAAGGCAAGCTCTCACGCCAGCTGGGCGACGACGAGGCCAAGGTGATCGACAGCCTCGACCCGGCGGCCCGCCCCAGCCTGCTGCTGGGCAAGCTGCGCCTGCTCTCGGTCAAGTTCTTCGGCCGCTAGGCCGGCAGGCCCACTGCCGCCGGGTGCGCCGAGCCGCAATCCGTAGCCGACCGCGCAGCCCGGCGCACCGTCAGCCTACGCCCAGGCGGGCACGCAGCGCTGCGCGATCGAGCGCTTCCGCCGCTTCGGCCTTGCGCGCGCGGTACTCGAAGGTGCCGGCAGCCAGTCCGCGTTCCGACACGACCACGCGATGCGGAATGCCGATGAGCTCCATGTCGGCGAACATCGGCCCGGGGCGCAGCCCGCGGTCATCGAGCACGCAGTCGA
This sequence comes from Lysobacterales bacterium, assembly GCA_020442465.1. Taxonomy (GTDB): domain Bacteria; phylum Pseudomonadota; class Gammaproteobacteria; order Xanthomonadales; family Xanthomonadaceae; genus Pseudomarimonas. The sequence goes on along the minus strand of JAGRJY010000040.1, from coordinate 5,349 downwards.
CACCCGCCTGCTGCAACTCGGTGTAGAGCGCATTGGCGGCTGCGGTGACGGCCGCATCACCCTTCGGATTGATGACGCACACAGCCACGCGCCAGGGCGCCATCGGCTCGGGCCAGCAAATGCCGCGCTCGTCGAAGTTCTGTTCGATCGCCGCGGCGACGATGCGCGACACGCCGATGCCGTAGCAGCCCATTGCCATGGTCTGCGCCTTGCCCTGCTCGTCGAGCACGCTGGCACCCATCGCCTCGGCGTACTTCTGGCCGAGCTGGAACACGTGCCCGACCTCGATGCCGCGGGCGATGCCCAGCGTGCCCTGGCCGTCGGGTGAGGCGTCGCCCGCCACCACATTGCGGATGTCGGCGACCACCTGCGGCGCTGGCAGGTCTCGCACCCAGTTCACACCAGCCAGGTGGAACCCGTCGGCGTTGGCGCCGACCACGAAGTCCGCCATGACCGAGACGCTGCGGTCGGCGATGACGTGCACAGGCTTGAGCGGTTGCACCGGACCGAGAAAACCCGGCGACGCCCCGAGGTGCTCGCGGATCTCGGCTTCGGTGGCAAGCCGCGACTCGCCCATGCCTGCCACCTTGGCAAGCTTGATCTCGTTGACGGCGTGGTCGCCACGGACCAAGGCCAGCACGAACCCGGGTTCGCCCACGAGGGCAACCGACTTGACCGTTCGTTCGAGCGGAACGCCCATGAGCTCGGCAACGGCCTCGCAGGTCTTCTGCGTCGGGGTGTCGACACGACGCATGCTCTCGGCGGGCGCCGGGCGCTCGCCCGTCGCGACAGCTTCGGCCAGTTCGACATTGGCCGCATAGCCCGAACCGTCTGAGAACGCGATGGCGTCCTCGCCCGATTCGGCCAGCACGTGGAACTCATGCGAGGCGCTGCCGCCGATCGCACCGGTATCGGCGAACACGGCGCGGAAGGTGAGACCAAGCCGGGTGAAGATGCGCTCGTAGGCCCGGTACATGTTCCAGTACTCGCGATCGAGGCACTCGGCCGAAAGATGGAAGGAGTAGGCATCCTTCATCAGGAATTCGCGGGCGCGCATGACGCCAAAGCGCGGCCGGATCTCATCGCGGAACTTGGTCTGGATCTGGTAGAAGTTGACCGGCAGCTGCTTGTACGAGTTCAGCTCGTTGCGCGCGAAGTCGGTGACGACTTCTTCATGGGTGGGGCCGTAGCAGAAACCCGCCTCCTTGCGATCCTTGATCTTGAGCAGCTGACCGCCGAACTTGGCCCAGCGATCGGTTTCCTCCCACAGCTCCTGCGGCTGGATCGACGGCATCAGCATCTCGATCGCGCCGGCCGCATTCATCTCTTCGCGCACCACCGATTCGACCTTGCGCAGCACGCGCAGACCGAGCGGGCTCCAGGTGTAGATGCCCGCGGCGAGCTTGCGGATCATGCCGGTGCGGAGCATCAGCTGATGACTGACGATCTCGGCATCCGCCGGGGTTTCACGCGAGGTGGAGAGGTGGAACTGGGACAGACGCATGATGGGCCGCAGGCTCGGGATAGGGATATGGGGGTCGCGATTGTAGCGGCTCGCACGATGCCGTGCGGGGTGGAATGGACCGGATCCGGCCCCGGCGCGGCCGCCGGGACGGGCGCGGGCGGGGCGGCCCACGGGTTATCCTTGGGCGCTGCGGAACGTCCGGCCGGCGAGGTGGTCTGAGGCTCCGTCTTTCGTTCACCACCCTGGCAGATCATGACTGGACGCACTCTCTTGGTCACCGGCGGCGCCGGCTTCATCGGCGGCAATTTCGTGCTCGACGAGATCGCGAGGCACGGCAGCCGCATCGTCAATCTCGATGCGCTGACCTACGCCGGCAATCTCGACAGCCTGGATTCGCTGCGCGACGACGACCGGCACATCTTCGTGCATGGATCGATCGGCGACCGCGAGCAGGTGACGAGGCTGCTGCGCGAGCACCGCCCCGATGCCATCGTGAACTTCGCCGCGGAGAGCCACGTCGACCGTTCGATCGACGGTCCGGCAGCATTCATCGAGACCAATGTGGTGGGGACGCTGAACCTGCTGGAGTGCGCGCGCGACTACTGGCGCGAACTCGACGACGCCGGCAAGCAGACATTCCGTTTCCTGCACGTGTCCACCGATGAAGTCTACGGTTCGCTGGGTGAGACGGGTGCCTTCACCGAGTCCACGCCGTATGCGCCGAACTCGCCGTACTCGGCGTCCAAGGCCGCATCGGATCACCTGGTTCGCGCGTTCCACCACACCTACGGTCTGCCCGTGCTGACCACCAACTGCTCGAACAACTACGGGCCGTTCCAGTTTCCGGAGAAGCTCATCCCGCTGATCATCTCGCGCGCTGTCGCTGGCGAGCCGCTGCCGGTCTACGGCGATGGCCGCAATGTGCGCGACTGGCTCTTCGTGCTCGATCACGTGGCGGCCATTCGCGCGGTGCTGGAGCGCGGCCGAATTGGCGAGGTCTACAACGTGGGCGGCGAAGCGGAGCGGCAGAACATCGAGGTGGTGGGGGCGATCTGCGCTCTCCTCGATGCGCGCCGGCCGCGCGAGGATGGCGCGCCGCGTGCCAGCCAGATTGCGTTCGTGACCGATCGGCCCGGCCACGATCGTCGCTATGCGATCGACTGCAGCAAGCTCAAACGCGAGCTGGGCTGGGCGCCGGCGGTGGACTTCGAATCAGGCATCGCACAGACGGTCGACTGGTATCTCCACCACCAGTCTTGGGTGCAGAAGATTCTCGACGGCAGTTACCGTCTGCAGCGCCTGGGCCAGGCAGCCTGATCCCCTTCTCGGATCAGATCTCAGGGAAGCAACCATGATTCCAAAGGGCATCATTCTTGCCGGCGGTTCCGGCACACGGCTGTATCCGATCACCCAGGGGATCAGCAAACAGCTGCTGCCGGTGTACGACAAGCCGATGATCTACTACCCGTTGAGCACGCTCATGCTCGCCGGCATCCGCGACGTACTGATCATCAATACGCCGCACGAGCAGCACCTGTTCAAGAGCCTGCTCGGCGACGGCTCGCAGTGGGGCATGCGCATCCGGTACGCGGTGCAGCCGAGCCCGGACGGGCTGGCCCAGGCCTATCTGATCGGCGACGAATTCGTCGACGGTGATCCGAGCTGCCTGGTGCTCGGCGACAACATCTTCTACGGGCACGGCTTCTCCGAAGCCCTGCGCCGGGCCGCCACCCAGGTCACCGGCGCCACCGTGTTCGGCTACTGGGTCAAGGATCCCGAGCGCTACGGCGTGGCCGAGTTCGATCGCGATGGTCGAGTCGTCGGCCTCGAAGAGAAACCGCAGCAGCCGAAATCCAACTACGCGGTCACCGGCCTGTACTTCTACGACGGACGCGCCAGCGAATTCGCCGCCCAGCTCAAGCCTTCGGCGCGCGGTGAGCTGGAAATCACCGACCTCAACCGCTGCTACCTCGAAGAAGGGTCGCTGCGTCTCGAGAAGCTCGGCCGCGGCTACGCCTGGCTGGACACCGGCACCCACGAGTCGCTGCTGCAGGCCAGCAACTTCATCGAGACCATCGAGCAGCGCCAGGGCCTGCGCGTCTGTTGCCCGGAAGAGATCGCCTACACCCACGGCTGGATCGACGCCGACCAGCTCGCTGAACTGGCCCGGCCGCTGGCGAAGAATGGCTACGGCCAATACCTGCTGCAGGTGCTGCGCCAGGGCTCGGTGCAATGAAGGTCCATCCGACGCGGCTACCGGAATGCCTGATCGTCGAGCCGCAGGTGTTCGGTGATGCACGCGGGTTTTTCTGCGAACAGTGGAACGCCCAGCGCTATGCGGAACATGGCATCGCAATGACCGCCGTGCAGGCGAACCTGTCGCGCTCGGCCCGCGGCGTGCTGCGGGGGCTGCACTACCAGCTGCCGAATCCGCAGGGCAAGCTGGTGTCGGTGCTGGAGGGTGAGGCGTTCGACGTAGCCGTCGACATCCGCCGAGGTTCGCCGCGCTTCGGTCAATGGGTCGGCGTGGTGCTCAGCGCGGCGAACCAGCGCCAATTCTGGGTGCCGCCGGGGTTCGCGCATGGCTTTGCCGTGACCTCGGAAAGCTGCCTGTTCCACTATTTCTGCAGCACGCCCTACGACGGCCCGGCAGACAAGGCGATTCACTGGGACGACCCGCAGCTCGCGATCGACTGGCCGATTGCGCGGCCGTCGCTCTCGGCCAAGGACGAGCGCGCGCCGCGGCTGAGCGAAGTCGAACCGCAGCTGCTCCCCGACTACACCGCATGACCCTGCTGCTCACTGGCGTCGACGGCCAGCTCGGCTTCGAACTCGAACGTGCGCTGGCACCGCTCGGGGAGGTGCGCCCGTCGACCCTCAGCGGGCGAACGGTGGGCGGCCGCGCCTGCCTGCCGCTGGACCTGACCGACACTTCCGCACTGGAAGCCGGCCTCGATCGGCTGCGTCCCCGCATCGTGGTGAATCCGGCGGCCTACACCGCCGTCGACCGGTCGGAGACCGAGCCCGAACTTGCCCAACGCATCAACGCCGACGCGCCGGCCGCGCTGGCCCGATGGTGTGCGCGTCACGATGCTTTGCTGGTCCACTACTCGACCGACTACGTGTTCGGCGGCGAGAGTGAGCGGCCTTGGCGCGAGGACGACCCCACCGGCCCGCTTGGCGTCTACGGCGCCACCAAGCTGGCGGGTGAAGAGGCGATCCGCAGCGCCGGCTGCCGGCACCTGATCCTGCGCACGGCGTGGGTGTACTCCGCGCGCTTTGCGAACTTCCTGCGCACCATGCTGCGGGTAGGCGCTGAGCGCGATCACCTGAAGGTCGTAGTCGACCAGCGCGGCACGCCGACGACGGCGCGCGGTCTGGCGGAGGTCACCGCCCAACTGCTGGGTCGACATGGCGGAGCGGCTGCATCAAGCCTGGGCACCCTGCATCTCACCCACCACGGCGAAACCAGCTGGCACGGCTTTGCCGAGGCCATTTTTGCGCGGGCGCGCGAGGCAGGACTGATCGCACGCGTGCCGGTCATCGAGGCGATTCCAAGCAGCGCCTATCCGACGCCCGCCCGACGCCCGGCCTATTCGGTGCTCGACTGCAGCCGTATCCGGACGCAGCACGGGATTTGCCTGCCCGATTGGCAGGTCGGTCTGGGCCAGGTCATCGACGAGCTGGTCGGCGGCTGAGCATGCGACTGGCGCTGGCCACCGCCATTGCCGCATGGGGTCACGATCTCGACATGCCCCCCCTGCTCGCAGCCTGTGCGCGAGCGGGCGTGCCGGCCGAGGTGCTGGCCTGGGACGACCCAACCGTCAGCTGGGGGCGCTTCGATGCCGTTCTGCTCCGCTCGACCTGGGACTACACCCAGCGGC
>JAGRJY010000172.1 GCA_020442465.1 Lysobacterales bacterium | reverse complement strand
TATCGCCGCGGATGAGTTCCGTCGCGCCGAGCCAGCCGAAGTGGATACCGCTGAGCGGATCAAGCTCGTGCCCACGCGAGAACGCGGCGTGCGCCTCGTCGATGCGACCGGCCTCGATCCAGATCAGTCCCTTCCACATCCAGCTGTTGGCGCTGTTCGGCTCGGCGCGCAGCGCGCGCTCGATCAGGTCGAGGGCCTCGAGACGTTGGCCGGCGTCGGCGGCCAGGCGCGCGCGCACCGCCATCGCGTCGGGCTGGTCCGCCAGCGCCTGCAGCGCCTTGTCGGCGGCGGCACCGGCTTCGCGGTAGCGCTGCTCGGCATGGCCCTGGAAGTAGGAAGGCATCACGTACAGGGTGGCCGCCAGCACGGCCCAGGCCTCGGCAAAATGCGGGTCGCGCTGCACGGCGTCTTCGAGCAGGCTGCGGGCCGCCTCCAGGCTGCTGCCGCGCTGGGCGAACATCTGCCGGCCACGGAGGAACAGTTCGTAAGCCTGCAGGTCTTCGGTCGCCCGGCGAACCTTGACCTCGCGCACCCCCAACGGCTCCGCGAGCGCATCGACCACAGCCTGCGCGACGTCCTCCTGCAGCGCGAAGATGTCGACCAGCTCGCGATCGAAGCTGCCGCTCCACAGCGGTTGGTCGTTCGATGCATCGATCAGCTGGATCGACACGCGGACGTGGTCTTCCTGGCGGCGCAGCGAGCCGTCGAGCACGTAGGCCACGCCAAGCTTGCTGCCGATTTCCCGTGCGCCCGGCGCCGCGTCGCGAAACGCGAACGAGGAGGTGCGCGACGCCACCTTCAAGCCGGGTATGCGCGCCAGCGCGTTGAGGATTTCCTCGGCGATGCCCTCGGCCAGAAAGGCGTTCGCCGGATCGGGGCTGAGATTGGCGAATGCCAGCACCGCCAACGAACGCGGGTCGACCGGTTCGGCATCGTCCCGCACCGGCGCGTCGGCTGCGCGCACGGGAGCGGCCTCGACCGGCGCTCTGGCTTCGGGCGGACGCTCTCCCCGGCGGTCGACCCGGTCGACCACGAACTGGCGCAGCGCCGACATCGCCAGCGCGAGCAGCACGGTGGCGATGATGAGCTGATCGATGCGGCGCCCGGTGCGCGCGTTCTCGGGATTGTCGCCCCTTGGCCCGCGATCGACACGCAGTCCGCTGGCGGTCATCTCGAAGCGCCAGGACACGAACAGCACCAGCGGCAGCATCGACATCAGCGCGACGGTCAGTGCACGCACGGCCACGGTCGGCAGCTCGAGCACCGGAAACAGCAGGTCGGCAAGCACCACCAGCAGCCAGGAAAGCGCCAGCCATGCGGTGCCGGCGCGCAGCACGTTGCGGCGACGCAGTTCGCCGAGCAGGCTCACGGCCTGTCTTCCACTCGTACGGCGATGAGTCCGGCGTACGCGGATTCAACGCTCAGGATTGCCGTCATGTCGACCTCGCTCCCCGTCCGGCGCGGTCACGGGCAGACACGTCGCACGGCGTCCGCCCCCCGACGCGCTGTCCGCACAGGACTCATCGTACACAGACCGGAGCAACCCGGCACATGCGCCGCCGAGGCAGCGTCGCGCGGAACACCGGCCACGGGAAAGCGCGGGCGCGACAGGCTATCCTCGACGCATGGACATCTGGACCGAGATCGCGGTCGCGGCGGTACTGGCCTGGGCCAGCGGCATCCGTTTGTACGCAGCGGTATTCGTGTTCGGCCTGCTGCAGCGCTTCGGCTACGTCAGCCTGCCCGGCGATCTCGCCCTGCTCTCGCACGACTGGGTGCTGTATGCCTCGGGCGGCATGCTGGTCGGCGAGTTCCTGGCGGACAAGATTCCCGCCTTCGATTCAGGCTGGGACGCGCTGCATACCTTCATTCGCATCCCGGGCGGTGCCGCCCTGGCCTATGCCGCGCTGGCGGACTACGGTCCGGAGGCGCAGCTCGCGGCGGCACTGATCGGCGGCAGCATCACCACCGGCACGCACCTGGGCAAGTCCGGATTGCGCGCGGCGATCAATCATTCGCCCGAGCCGTTTTCCAACTGGACAGCCAGTTTCACCGAAGATGGCCTGGTGATCGCCGGCCTATGGCTGGCCTGGCAGCACCCGTGGGTGTTTCTCGCGCTGCTGCTGCTGTTCCTGCTGATGCTCGCCTGGCTGTTGCCGAAACTGTGGCGGTTCGTGCGCGCGATGTTCCGACGGATCAGGCAGATCGCGAGCGGCCGTGCCGGGAGCCCGGCGACGGATTGACGCGCGGGACGACCAAGCGGGGTCGACAAGAGTAGGAGAGAAAGAGGGGTCAGAGTCCACTTTCGTTGGCGAAAGTGGACTCTGACCCCTCTTTCCTTTTTGCGACGGCAGACCCGGACTCAGCCCGGCGCCGGCGCGAACAGTTTCTCAGCGCGCTGGAACAGCACCCAGCTGGTGGCGATGTACTTGTCCGCGCCGACCGGGCGATTGCCGCGATGGGTGTGGGTGAACGCGGTGGGCGCGATCAGCAAGGCTCCGCGCTGCGGCGTGATCTTGCGCCGCTGGTAGAGGAACTCGGTCTCGCCTTCGCTGAAGCCGTCGTTGAGATAGATCGTCCACAGCACATGCCGGTGCAGCTGCTCGCAGGTGGCGTCCTTGGGAAACAGCTCGCAGTGCCAGTAGGGGTAGCCGCCCTTGCCGGCACGGTAGTGCTGCAGGTTGATCGCTCCGGGACGAAAACAGCCGCCCACCAGCGCACTCAGCTGCGCGTCGGGCATGTCGGCGAAATCGGATTCGACAATGCGCCGTGGCGTGCCGGTCTGGCTGTCCTGCCACTGCAGCATGAGCGGCGCGATCAGCGCGTAGCAGTATTTGCGCAGGTATTGCATGTAGCAGGTGAACAAGGCCTGGTTGAGCATGTTCTCGACATCGGACCACGCTTGCTGTCCGGTAATGGTGATGTCGCGACTGTCCTTGAGATCGGGCATGACGCCGTGGCCGACCCGGCCCGGCACCGCCTGGCCACTGGCCTCGAAGCGCCGGATGATCGCCTGGCACTGTTCCGCCGACAGCACGTCGGGATAGATCTCGATGAAGTCGCCGGCGTGGTTCATGTGCGTTCGCGTCCTGCTCGGGTGCCTCGCGGGTCGACGGCGTCGCGCATCAGCGCGCCGCCTCGGCGTGGTAGCTGGCGACCAGCTCGACCTCATGACGCGAGCCCATGATCACCGGCACGCGCTGGTGCAGTGCGTTCGGCGTGACCTCGAGAATCCGCTGCCGTCCGGTGCTCGCCGCACCGCCGGCCTGTTCGACCAGCAAGCTCATCGGATTCGCCTCGTACATCAGTCGCAGTTTGCCGCCCTGTTCGACCGTCTTGGCATCGAGCGGATACATGAAGATGCCGCCGCGGGTCATGATGCGATGCACGTCGGCGACCATCGATGCCACCCAGCGCATGTTGAAGTCGCGTCCACGCGGGCCCTCCCTGCCGGCCACCATCTCCTGAACATAGCGTTGCACCGGAGTCTCCCAGTGGCGCTGGTTCGACATGTTGATGGCGAACTCGCTGGTGTCTTCGGGGATACGCAGATCGCGCTGGGTGAGCACGAACGAACCGAGTTCGCGATCGAGGGTGAACTGGTGCACGCCGTCGCCGAGGGTGAGCACCAGCAGGGTGCTCGGACCGTACACCGTGTAGCCGGCGGCGACCTGTTCGGTGCCGGGCTGCAGGAAGTGTCCGGCGTTCGGCTCGGTCACGCCATCGGGACAACGCAGCACCGAGAAAATGGTGCCGACCGAGATGTTGACGTCGATGTTCGAGCTGCCGTCCAGCGGATCGAACACCAGCAGGTAGTTGCCCTTCGGGTAGCGGTGCGGAATGAGATGCGGGTCGTCCATCTCCTCCGAAGCCAGCGCCGCAAGGTGCCCGCCCCATTCGTTCGCGTCGAGCAGGATTTCGTTCGACAGCACATCGAGTTTCTTCTGCGCTTCGCCCTGTACATTGGTCGACCCGGCATTGCCGAGCACGCCGCCGAGCGCGCCCTTGCCGACCGCGAGCGAGATCGCCTTGCACGCGCGTGCCACCACCTCGATCAGCAGGCGCAGATCGGGCGGGATCTGTCCCTTGTCGCGCTGTTCTTCGATCAGGAATCGGGTCAGCGATACCGGTTTCATCGGCAAATCCGCAGCGGAAAGGCGCTATTGTCCGGATTGTGGCGGGTGGCTGCCATGCCGGCGTGGTGCGTGCGTCCACGCTATGGGGAGGACGAAGGTGGAATGGTCTGATCTGCAGCATCTGGCGGTGGCCCTTGGCGTCGGTTTGCTGATCGGCGTCGAACGCGAGCGCCGCCGGCTCGAGCTGCCCTCCGACCGCATGCTCGCCGGGGTGCGCAGCTTCGCGCTCGCCGGGCTGCTCGGCGGGATCTGCGCCCAGCTGGGCGACGGGATGCTGATCACCGGCGGCCTGGCGGTCGTGGCGCTGGCCACGGTGGGCTACTGGCGTACGAGCGGCGAAGATCCTGGGCTGACCACCGAACTCGCCCTGGTGCTCGTGTTCGCACTTGGCGTCCTGTCTCTGCCGCATCCCGGCCTGGCGGGCGGACTGGCCGTGATCGTGACGCTGTTGCTCGCCGCCAAGCAGCGCATTCACCGATTCTCCCGCGAGTTGATCAGCGAACAGGAAATGCAGGACGGTCTGCTGCTGCTGGCGGCCGTGTTGGTGGTCCTTCCTCTGCTGCCGGATCGCGCCCTCGACCCCCTCGGCGTGATCAACCCCGCGCGCGTCGGCCTGCTGGTCGTGCTGGTGATGGGGATCTCGGCGCTGGGTCACGTCACCCTGCGTCTGGTCGGCGTGCGTCGCGGCATGGCCATTGCCGGGTTCTTCGCCGGCTACGTGTCGTCGACCGCGGCGGTGGCCGGATTCGGCGATCGTGTGCGCGAGGACGCCTCGGTGCTTCGCCCCGCCGTGGCGGCAGCCATGTTGGCCAACCTCGCCTCGCTGAGCCTGTTCCTGCCGCTGTACCTGGCGGTGTCGCTACCGGCACTGAGCTTGATCGCGCCGGCGATGGCGGCGGGTGGCCTGATTCTCCTGCTTGGGGGTTTGGCCGGACTGCGCGGAGGCGATGGTGCAGAGGTCGAAGCGCCCACCGAGAAACGGCGCATGTTCCAGTTTTCGCACGCGCTCGCCTTGGCGGCATTGATCACCGCGGTGGTGGCCGTGTCCACCCTCTTGCATCACTGGCTCGGCGCGGAAGCCGCCGTGCTGGCTGCGGTAGGTGCGGCGCTGGCCGAGCTGCATGCAGCGGGTGCATCGCTGGCCCAGATGCATGCCGGTCAGGCGCTGAACGATGCGAGCCTGCGTTGGGGTTTCGTGGGCATGCTGTTCGCCAGCGCTGCGGCCAAGTCGGCACTGGCCTGGATTTCCGGCGGTCGTGCCTACGGTCTGCGGGTCACGGTAGGCCTGCAGGCCATGGCCCTGTCGGCGGCTCTGGCAACCTGGTTGAGGGGCTAGCTCTCGCGTCATCGTGCCGTGGATCTCATGCGTGGTCGCGGGCGCTTCGCGGTGGCGGATCGCCAGCGCCTCGCTGGCCGTGCGAGCGTCAATGCGGCGAGACCGGGCCGTTTCGATCGGCGACCTGCGTGCCGACCGACGCCCGGTCAAGCGATCCTGGACCTGGTGTGGGCATGCACAACCGGGCGCCGACGCAGGGCGTCCTAGAGCAAGGCCTGCAGCGCAGCACGCGCGACCGGTTCACCGTGTTCCTGGACGAAATGCCCGGCCTCGGCCAGCTCCAGGGGCTCGGGACAGCCACGGATCTGCTGTCGCAGGTAGCGCATCGCCGGTGGTCCGAGCACGGGATCCTGCATCCCGACCGCCATCAGCGTCTTACCTTCCCACTGTGTCCGCCACCAGTCACGCGCGTCGCGTGAGAGCGCGGCACCCGGCGCGTCCGGTTGGTCGGGCACGAGGTCGGGAAACCGACGCACACCTGCCTTGAAGCGCGCGTCGGGGAATGGCGCAGCATAGGCTTCGGCCTCAGCCTCGCTTAAACTCGGTGTAGTGCGGCGCATCAGCCCGGCGATGTCGAGATCGTGCTGGCTACGCGCGTAGGCGCGCCAGGCGAGAAAGCCTTCGCCGAGCGGAATGTCTCCGGTGGCCAGCCCGGTGTTCATCACCAGCAGGCCTTTGAAGCGATCGGGTGCAGCCATGGGCAGGGTGAGACCCAACAGACCGCCCCAGTCCTGACAGACCAGACGGATGCGCTGCAGGTCGAGGCGGTCGATCAGGTCCAACAGAACGCTGCGGTGGAAGTCGAAGGTATAAACGGATTCATCGGTGGGCTTGTCGGATCGCCCGAATCCGGCCAGGTCCGGTGCGATCACCCGATGGCCCGCGGCCGCGAACAGCGGAATCATCTTGCGATAGAGATAGCTCCAGGTCGGCTGGCCGTGCAGGCACAGCCAGACCACTTCGGCGTGTGCCGGTCCTTCGTCCAGATAGTGGATGCGCAGGCCGGTGCCGGCGACGTTCTCGAGGTAGTGCGGCGGGAACGGGTAGCCGGGAAGGGCGGCAAAGCGACTGTCGTCGGTGCGCAGGAAATCCATCGTGCGTGCTCCGTGCTTGCGGACGTCGGTGTGCAGTATGCCCGCGTCATGTCGGCCCGGTGACGCGCGGTCGACGGCATGCGCTGCCGCGCTGGGTTGCGAAAGGCGCCACAAGTCGCCGTTGCACCGCTGCACAAACAGAAAGGCCGCCCGGAGGCGGCCTTCTGCTTGCGTGGGCATGCGCGCGCTACAGCGTCTCGACGAATCCGATCTTCTCGAGACCCGCGTTCTTCGCCATGGTCAGCACTTCGGTCAGACGTTCGTACTGCGCCTCGGCGTGGGTTTCCAGTTCAATCATCGGCTGCGGGTCGCGTACGGCCTCCAGCAGCATCGACGCCTCGACCGCTGATTTGGGCATGGGTACGTTGTCCCAGAACAGCGATCCCGACTGGTCGATGCGGATGCGAACCGGCGGCGGCGGATCCTTCTGGTTCTCCGGCTGGTTCTTGCTGCGCTGCGGCAGGTCAATCTGGATGTCGTTGGTCGACATCGGCGCCGTCACCATGAAGATGATCAGCAGCACCAACAGCACGTCGACGAGCGGCGTGACATTGATGTCCGACATCGAACCACCGCCGCCTCCGGAACTGAATGCCATCTCTCTCTCCTTACCGTTCCGGGGTGGTGACGAAACCGATCTTGGCGATGCCGACGTTCTTCGCCGTGCTCACCACGTCGGCGATGATCTTGTACTTGGTGGTCTTGTCGGCACGGATGTTCACCTGCGGCTGAGGCTGCTTCTGCGCCTCGACCGCCAACCGCGACTCCAGGATGCCCTTCAGCACCGGATCGTCGTTCCAGTAGATCTTGCCGTCCTCGGTCACCGCGAGGGTGATCGGCACACCCACCGTCTCCACTTTCTTCTCCAGGGGTTCGGACGGCAGTTCGACCTTGATCTTGTGCGCCATCAGGGGCGCGGTGATCATGAAAATGATCAGGAGCACCAGCATCACGTCGACGAGCGGCGTGACGTTGATCTCGGCCATCGGGCCACCGGACCCACCGGAACTGAAAGCCATGACGTACTACTCCGTTGCGCTTAGTGCTTGCCGCCCATCTCGCCGACGCGGGAGCCGGTGGCGAAGAAGTCGTGCAGGTCGTGCGCGAAGGTGTCGAAGTTCGCGTTCGTGTTGCGGTTGATGCGGTTGAAGAAGTTGTACGCAAGCACCGCAGGAATCGCGACGAACAGACCGATGGCAGTCATGATCAGCGCTTCACCCACCGGGCCCGCGACCGCGTCGATCGACGCCTGACCGGTGGCACCGATGCGGATCAGGGCGTGGTAGATGCCCCACACCGTACCGAGCAGACCCACGAACGGTGCGGTCGCACCGACGGTGGCCAGCCAGGTCATGCCGTTTTCGAGCTTGGCCGATTCGCGGGTCACTGCCTGACGCAGGGCGCGATCGATGAACTCGGAGCGGTTCAGCGCTTCAACCAGACGCGAGCCTTCGTGGCGCTGGTGATGCGCGGCGGCCTGGGCGCAGTCGAGCGCGATCTTCGAGAACGGCTCGTTCGGCGGCTGCTCTTCCATGAAGCGGATCGCGTCCTGGGCGTTGGCGGTCTCCCAGAAACTGCGGATCACCTTCTCGGCGCGGGCGCGGATCACCATGTTCTTCACGAAGTTGACGAACGTGAAGTACCAGGAACCCGCCGACATGATCACCAGCACCACGAGCACCGTCCACGCGACGGTGTCCATGTTCTGGATCATGTGCTCGAAGCCCATCTGGTTGAACGCCGCAGCGTCCGAGCTTCCGGAGAATCCGGCGCCGGGCATGCCGGTGCTCATCGGGTCGAGGGGCGCCGGATCGGCCGGCGGAGTCGAAGCGGTGTCTTGCAGCATAACGCGTACCCTTTTTTAGGCGTCGGAGAGTTTGAAGGAAATCGGAACCAGCACCCAACCCTGCACGGGTTGTCCGTTGCGCAGGCCCGGGTTGAACAACCAGCGTTGCACGGCCTCCATGGCCGCACGGTCGAGCAGTCGCGAACGGCTGGACTTCTCGACCTCAATCTTGATCGGCTTGCCGTCGATATCGACCAGCACGCGCAGCAGCACCTCGCCTTCTTCGCGACGACGCACCGCCTGCGGCGGATAGCGGATCGGGAAGCGCTTGCGGTAGGTCTGGTCTTCCGACGGGCCGTAGTCCGAAGGCGGCGCCGGCGGCGCCGGCGGCGCCGGCGGCGGTGCCGGAATCGACATCGGGGTGGGGTCGTCGAGCACCACCGGAGGAGTCTCCTCGGGCGGCGGCGGCACCGGACGCGGCTTCTCGATCTGCTTCGGCGGCGGGCGCTTCGGCGGTTCCGGCGGCGGCGGCGGCGGCGGGGGAGGCGGCGGCGGCGGCTCGATGAACGTCACTTCGACGATCTCCTCCTCCTCGGCCTCAGGGTCGGGCGGAGCGATCGGCATGATCAGCATCATGAACAACGCGACATGCACCGCGATGGCAAATGCCTGGCCGCCAATGCGGGCCCAGTTCAGCCTCGGCTTCTCGTCGTCGGGGTGATTGAAATCGGTCATGCGTCGCCGCTTGTGTTGAAGGGGGTCGTCGCGCCCCCCGTGCGTCCAGGACGCGGGGGGCACAGCTTATAACAATGGATGTGGGCTTGTACCGTGCGTCCGACGCCCGGTTACTTCACCCCAGCCTGTTTCAGCCAGCTCTTGGCCATCGACTCGGTTTCGGGGTATTTCGCCGCTTCGCGATAGGCGGCAATGCCCGCATCGCGATTGTTGAGGCCGAACTCTGCAGCGCCGAGCACGATGTAGGCGTCGCCCTTGCGGCGGATGCCCTTGGCCAGGGCGTCGTTGATCGCCGCCTTGGTTTCCTTCCAGCGTTCTTCCTCGGCCAGGATGCGGCCGAGCATCAGCGCCATCTCGCCGTCCTTCGCGAACGTCGCCGCCTTCTTGTACGCGTCGATGGCCTGCGGAATGCGCTCGCCGAAGTAGTTGGCCTCGCCCAGCGCACGGTAGGTGTCCAGGTCTTCTTTCAGCAGGCCCTTGGCAAGTCCTTCCTCGATCGTGGCGATCGCTTCGGCTTCCTTCTCGGCGTAGTGGTAGAGCTGATACAGCTGGCGATAGTCGCGCTCTTCGGTGAGCAGGCCTCGCGCCTTGGCGCCCTCGAGCAGGGCGACTGCCTTGTCGTTCTGTTCGGCATTGAGATAGATCGACGAGAGGTTGCGGATCAGCGCCTTGTCGTCCGGGTTCTTGGCGAGCTGCTCTTCGGCGATCAGCGCCGCCTTGTCCATCTGTTCGGTTTCGAAGTAGGTCGCCATCAGCAGCTGGTACCAGGCCGTGCTCGGGTTCTCGCTGGCCGAGATGGCCTGACGCAGAGCCTGCTCGGCTTCGGGGTAGCGCTCCATGCGGTACAGCGCATTGCCGCGCATGGCGATGTGATCAGGCTTGTCGGACTTGGTCTCGGCCATGAAGCGGTCGAGCCAGACCAGCGCATGCTCGTAATCCTCGTCCGAAAGGTAGAGCTGACTGATCTGGTACATGATCTGGTAGTGCTGGTTGTTGGCCAGACCGTTCTCGGTCAGGGCGCGCTCGAACGCGGCGATCGCCGCCGGGTAGTCGTCCTGGTCGATGCGCGCCACGCCGAGGATCTGCGCCGCCAGCGAACGCTCGTAGGGACCGGCCACCTTGTTCTCGAGCATTTCTTCGGCGGCGGCGACAGTCTTGTCGGTGTCGTCGGTCTGCGAGAGTTCGTAGAGTTCCTTCAGCTTCTTCTGCGCGCGCTTGGCCTGCTTGATCTCCGGCTCGGCCCGCACCGCGTTCGGAAACATCGCGGCTTCCTTGGCTTCTTCCTTCTTGTCGCGGCGCGCGGCCTCGGCCGGCTGGACGAAGGTGAAGGCAAGCACGACCAGGGC
Organism: Lysobacterales bacterium; assembly: GCA_020442465.1. GTDB lineage: Bacteria > Pseudomonadota > Gammaproteobacteria > Xanthomonadales > Xanthomonadaceae > Pseudomarimonas. The sequence goes on along the minus strand of JAGRJY010000172.1, from coordinate 6,653 downwards.
GGCGATTTTCAGCAGACGAAGCAGCATGTCTTGTGTCCTCGATCTTGGCAGGCAGCGGAACCCGAAGCGGTTGCGTACCGGCGGAACCCGCAACACTAGCCCGAATTAGTGCTTTTGCTCAAGTCCGTAAGTGTGATTGGTCACACAGCGTGCACTCGGGTCGGCGCGGTATTCAGGCAGATTGGCCCCGCCGTTGGGGCCGCGTTCATGTAGTCGAGAAGTGTGACCGTGCGAAGGCAACCCGTTCGGCCGGGTCGGTGCTCAGCGTTCCGTCCTTCTGCAGGCTCTCGATGCGCGCAAGGCGGTGCCCCAGGCCCGAGCGATTGGCGATCTGGATGGCCAGTCCCGGACGCGCGTTGAGTTCGAGGATGAGCGGCCCCTTGGCGCGATCCAGCACGAAGTCGACGCCCACGTAGCCCATCCCGGACAACTCGTAGCAGCGGGAGGCCATCTCCAGCAGTTCGTCCCAACGCGGAATGCCCAAGCCGACGATGGTGTGCTCGGTGTCCGGATGATCCTGGATGATCTCGCTGCCCCAGACGCCGCGTCGCGTGGTGCCGGTCGGGATGTCGATGCCGACGCCGATCGCACCCTGGTGCAGGTTGGCCTTGCCGTCGGACAGGCGGGTCGGCAGGCGGATCATCGCCATCACCGGGTAGCCGAGGAAGACGATGATGCGGATGTCGGGCACGCCCTTGTAGCTCACCTGGTCGAACACCGGGTCGAACTGCACGCAATACTCGACGAGCAGGTGATCGGGCTGCCCGCCCAGCGAGAACAGTCCCGACAATCCGTTCGACAGGTGGTGGCCGAATTCGGCACGGTCCATCAGGTGGCCGTTCGATCGCCGGTACTTGTCGCCGCGTCGCCCGGTGACGACCAGGATGCCGTCTCCGCCGGAGCCGTGCGCCGGCTTGACCACGAACTGGTCGCGGCCCTTGAGCTTCTCGTGCAGTTCGCCGATCTCGTGTTCTTCGCGGATGACCGCATACAGCTCCGGCACCGGCAGCCCGGCCGCCATCGCCAGCTGCTTGGTGATCAGCTTGTCGTCTACCCGCGGATAGAACTTGCGCGGGTTGTGCATCAGCACGTAGCGCGCATTGCGCTCACCGATGCCGACCAGCCCGATGCGCCGCAGGCGGCGCGCAATCTCGAAGGGTCCGAGCATGCGCTCTGCTCCTCAGGCCTTCGGTTCGGTCGGCGGCGGCGCTGGCGCCTCCGTATCCGCCGCACCCACTTCGCGTGCCAGGGCGCGGAAGCGGAACAGTTCGGTAATCCGGTAGCCGGAATAGCGTCCGAGCATCAGGGTGAAGGCGAGCAGCACGAGGAGAATTTCGGGGAACACGAACACGAAGTGTTCCAGCGGATTCCACGACATCGCCAGCGCTGCGAGCGCGGACACGATCAGGGTCCCGATCGCTTCCTTGATCGCATGTCCGGCCCCGCGCTCTTCCCACGCGATCGACATGCGTTCGATGGTCATCGCCATGATCACCATCGGGAACAGCGCGATCGACAGACCCACTTCAATGTCGAGGCGATTGGACAGCACGGAAACCAGGGCCATCAGCAGGACGACGATGATGAGTACGGCGGTCAGGCGCGGCACCAGCAGCAGTCGAAGGCGCTCCAGATAGAAGCGCACCAGCAAGCCTGACCCGACCACGCTGAGGAACAGCAGGATGCCGGCGAGCACCCCGGTATCACGGAAGGCCAATGCCACCAGCACCGGCATGAAGGTGCCGTAGGTCTTGATGCCGATCAGGTTGCGCAGCACCAGCATGATGAAGGCGCCGATCGGAATCATCAGCAATACCTGGTAGACCTGCTGAGTCTGCAGGGGCAGGCTGAGCAGCGAATACTTCACCAGGTTCTCGTTCTGCACCTCCAGCCGGCGCTCGGCCATGGCGAGTGCATCGGCGAGATTGCGCGACACGGTGAACGACACTGACGCTTTCGGATTGTCTTCGACTACCAGCACGGGCTGCCGGCTGGTGGTCCACAGGAAGAAGTTCTCCGGCCAGCCGTCGGCCGCGGTGCGCAAATCGATGGTCACCCAGTCCGTGCCGTTGTGCACCTGCAACCAGGGCAGAAGCTCGAACTGCGTCTGCGACTCGGCGAGCTGGAATCCCTGGATGACCCGCGCGGGAATCTTGCGCGAGGCCAACAGCTCGACGATGAATTCGGCGAGCTGGGTGGAGGTCTGCCGGTCTTCGCGCAGCAGCAACACCTGTTCGCTGGGTGACTCGGCGATGAAGCGCCGTACCAGCTCCTGGGCGTAGGTGGCGATGTCGGCGGAATAGTCACGCACATCCTCGAGAACCGCCTGCGCCGCGGTGGCGTGCGGCTCTTCCAGAATCGGCGGATCGCCCACCCGCGGCTTGCCGCCGAGCTCAGGGTTCTCGGTGCTGCGCACGACGGTGGCACGGTAGTACAGCACCTGCGCCCCGCGCGCACGCCGCGTCGACCACTGCACTTCGCGGGCGCTGCCGTGCTCTTCCTCGAGCTGCGAGTAGTTGCTGGCGATGAACCGCTCGTCGAGCACGGCAAAGCCGGGCGGACGCTTGGGAATCTGCAGCTGGACCGTGTTGGGCCCGCGCCGCGGTTGGTACTCGACCCGCGCCTGCATCGTCCAGACCTCGGTCTCGACCTGAGGCTGCAACGGGAAGTTAAGTACCTTCCACTTGTAGACGATCGCACTGATGCCCGCGACCAACAAGATGACCACCAACACGTAGAGATGTCGTTGCTTCATGGCGTTGTTCTGGGCACGCGGCTCCCCTGCCGCAGGTCGGCCGCCGTCGCGCGGCGGATTCGCGACCAGTATAACGATCCGCAAAAAGCGCCGGTGGCGTCACGCGTGTTGCACCCGCAACCTGCCAGGGTCTTTGCGATCCGGGTGGTGCGGGATGCGTGGCCGGTGCCAGCCGGACACCCGCCGGTCGACGGCGAGGCCGACACCCACGCATGCTGCGCTCAGACTGGGTCGCGCGCCCGGCACGGGCTCGTTCTTGCGATGCGTGCACGTGCACATCGTGGTGCGGCCATCCCTGACCGAACGCCCACGTCGAAACCTCGAATCAGACGTCGAGGTTGGAGACCTTCAGCGCGTTGTCTTCGATGAACTCACGGCGTGGGTGAGCGCCGGTGCCACAGGCACGCGGGCTGCCGGGGGCAGGCCGCGAGGCGCGAACGCCCGAGGCAGGAGCCGAGGGCCGGGCTGCGAGGCGAGGCCAGGAAGGCCGAGTCCGCAGCGATTCGAGCCGCGCTGACGCGGCGTCGAATCAGACGTCGAGGTTGGAGACCTTCAGCGCGTTGTCTTCGATGAACTCACGGCGCGGCTCGACCACATCCCCCATCAAGGTCGAGAAGATCTGGTCCGCAGCGACGGCATCCTCGATGCGCACCTTGAGCAGGCGGCGGGTTTCCGGATTGACGGTGGTTTCCCACAGCTGGTCCGGGTTCATTTCACCCAGGCCCTTGAAGCGCTGGATGGTGCGGCCGCGCTTGGCCTCGTCCATCAGCCAGGCATGGGCGTCGGCGAATCGACGCACCGACTGACTGCGTCCGCCGCGTTCGATGCGGGCATCGGCCTGGATCAGTCCGTGCAGCAAGGTTGCCGCCTCGATCACCGGACGCAGCTCGGCGCCAGCGAGCACCGTGCTGGACAACGACTGTCGGGCGGTCAGGCCGTGGTGCTGGCGGTCGACATGCAGGAAGCCTGGTTCGTCCTCGGTCGACACCTGGGCATCGACCGTGTAGCGGGCCTGTCCGAGCTTGCCTCCGGCAAGCCTTCCCTGCAGTGCTTCCACCCAGGCAGCCAGCGTGGCCGCATCGGCGAACACCGCGGCATTGAGCGGCGCAAGGTCGAGCATGGCCTCGAGCACCTGAGCGTCGAAACGCGTGGCCAGACGACGGATTGCTTCTCCGGCGGCAGTGTAGGCCGTCATCAGCTGCTCCAGGCCGACCCCGTTGATGGCGGGTGCGTCGGCGCCCGGGTGGAGCGCCGCTCCATCCACAGCATGGCTGATCAGGAATGCGCTAAGTGATTGATCGTCCTTGATATATTGCTCGTTCTTGCCCTGCTTGATCTTGTACAGCGGGGGCAGGCCGATGTAGACGTGACCGCGCTCGATCAGCTCCGGCATCTGCCGGTAGAAGAAGGTGAGCAGCAGGGTGCGGATGTGCGAGCCGTCGACGTCGGCGTCGGTCATGATGATGATGCGGTGGTAGCGCAGCTTGTCCGGGTTGTACTCGTCCTTGCCGATGCCGCAGCCCAGGGCCGTGATCAGGGTGCCCACTTCGGCCGAGCTCAGCATGCGGTCGAACCGCGCGCGCTCGACGTTGAGGATCTTGCCCTTGAGCGGCAGGATCGCCTGGGTCTTGCGATTGCGCCCCTGCTTGGCCGAGCCGCCTGCCGAGTCACCCTCGACGATGAACAGTTCGGACAATGCCGGGTCCTTCTCCTGGCAGTCCGCGAGCTTGCCCGGCAAACCGGCGATATCCAGCGCGCCCTTGCGGCGGGTCATCTCGCGGGCCTTGCGCGCCGCTTCGCGGGCTCGCGCCGCATCGACCACCTTGGTGGCAATGGCCCGCGCCTCGTTCGGATGCTCCTGCAGGAATTCCTCGAGCTTGGCGCCGAAGATCGACTCGACCACCGGCTTCACTTCCGAGCTGACCAGCTTGTCCTTGGTCTGCGAGGAGAAGCTCGGGTCGGGCACCTTCACCGAGAGCACCGCGATCAGGCCTTCGCGCATGTCGTCGCCCGACATCGAGACCTTGGCTTGCTTCAGCAGCCCCGACTGTTCGATGTAGGCGCCCAGCGTGCGGGTGAGGGCAGCGCGGAAGCCGGCCAGATGGGTGCCGCCGTCCTTCTGCGGAATGTTGTTGGTGAAGCAGAACATCGTTTCCTGGTAGGCGTCGGTCCACTGCAGGGCAACGTCCAGGGCGATGCCGTTGGTTTCGTGGCCTTGCAGCGCGATCACCGACGGATGGAGCGGCGTCTTGAGCTGCGCCAGATGCTCGACGAAGGAGCGGATGCCGCCCTCGTAGGCGAAACGGTCGTGCTTGCCGTCGCCGCGCTCGTCGACCAGGTCGATGCGCACGCCGGAGTTCAGGAAGCTCAGCTCGCGCAGGCGCTTGGCGAGGATGTCGTAGTGGAACTCGACATCAGTGAAGATCGCCACCGCCGGCTTGAAGCGAACCAGGGTGCCGCGCTTGCTCGAGGGCGCCACGCGACGCAGGGCGTACAACGGCTCACCGAGTGCGTATTCCTGCTCGTGGTGATGGCCCTCGCGCCAGATGTCGAGGCGCAGGGACTCGGACAGGGCGTTGACGACCGAGACGCCGACGCCATGCAGGCCGCCAGACACTTTGTAACTGTTGTCGTCGAACTTACCGCCGGCGTGCAGCACGGTCATGATGACCTCGGCCGCCGAGCGCCCTTCTTCCTTGTGGATGTCGACCGGGATACCGCGGCCGTTGTCGGAGACGCTGACCGAACCGTCCGCGTGGATCGTCACCACGATCTGGTCGCAATGTCCGGCCAGGGCTTCGTCGATGGCGTTGTCGACCACCTCGAACACCATGTGGTGCAGGCCGGTGCCATCGTGCACATCCCCGATGTACATACCCGGCCGCTTGCGGACCGCCTCCAGGCCACGAAGGACCGTAATCTTGCTGGAGTCGTACTGGTTGGGGATCTGTTCTTCAGTCATGCGCAAGGGTTCCTGCCCGGTGACGGGCCTACGGCTGCAAAAACGGGATGGCTCGATTATACCCTTTGGCTGAACTGCCCTTGTTCCACGTGGAACCAGGAGTCGAGAGCCAGGGATCGGAGGGCCTCGGTCGGCTCGGCCGAGGTCAACAGCACCTGCATTCCGGTGTCAGCGACCAGCGCGAGCGCGGTCTCCTGGTGGGCGGCATCCAGCTCGGCGGTGAGATCGTCGAAGCACACCACCGGCGACTGGCTTCGTCGCGCGGTGAAATCCTCGGCTTGGGCGAGCAGGGCGCCGAGGGCCGCCAACTTGGTTTGTCCGCGCGAGAGTTGTTCGTGCCGCGACACCGTGGCGAAGCTCAGCGTCCAGCCCGCGCGATGGGGACCTACGCCGGTGTAGCCGAGCCGAAGATCCGTCTCGCGGTGCGCGCGCAGGGCATCGGCCAGCGTGGTGTGTTCGAGCGACCAGCCGGCGCGGTGGGTGAGGCGAGGGGGTCCAAGCTCCGGCAGCAGCGCGGCCAGGACGCGATGCAAGCCGGCTTGCAGTCCGGCCAGATAGTCCCGCCGCCACGCATGGATGGGTTCCGCCGCGGCCAGAAGCTGCTCATCCCAACCGGAGAGCGTCGAAGTCTGTCTCGACTGGAGCGCCGCATTGCGCTGCTTGAGTGCGCGCTGATAGCGCCGCCAACCGGCGAGAAAGCCTGGTTCCACGTGGAACAGGCCCCAGTCGACAAAACGACGGCGTTCTTCGCTGGGCCCGGACAGAAGGATCCCGGAATCGGGCTGGAAACACACCACCGGGCACAGGGCAAACAAGTCCGTGAGCCGGTCGATGGCGGCGCCGTCGATCCGCGCTTCGAAACTGCGGTTCTGTCTTTCGATGCCGAGGCGATGAACACGGGCCGCCACCGGGTCTTCCACCTCGGCCACGCAGCGG
>JAGRJY010000171.1 GCA_020442465.1 Lysobacterales bacterium | reverse complement strand
GCTTTTGTGGCCACGCGCTCTGCTTCCGCACGCGGCCAGTAGCGGTCGGCAGCCACCAGCGCGACGACGGCCACCAGCGCCAGCAGGGTCATCTGATCCAGTCGTTTCGCTGTCTCGACCGATTGCGGATTGATCGTGTCGCGACCGCGATCGCGCTGCAGCCCCTCGGGAGTCAGCTCGTACAGCCAGGAGAACACCAGCGTCGGCACGAAGCCGATCACCAGCAGGGTGACCAGGGTCTTCAGCACCCACGGCGGGGTTTCGAAGATCGGCAGCAGGGTCTCGCCCACCTGCACGACCAGCCAGGCACCGACCACGTACAGTCCGGCCATGCGGATCACGTTGCGGCGGCGCAGCTCGGCGAAGAAGCTCAAGGGCGGCCTCCGTCCGAGGCGTACCGGTGCGCCAAGGCCTGAATGGCCGGATGGGCACGGTGCTGACGCAGCTCGGGCAGGCGCATCAGTCCGTCGAAGCGCCAGTACTTCATCGGCAGCGCCAGATAACGCTCGAGCGATTCGGCGAGCGGCTCGACTTCGCCGAGCAGCCCGGACACCTGCATCGTGACCACCTGGAGTTCGGATCGCAGGACCAGATCGCGGGTCGCGATCTCGGTGGCCAGCGCGCGTTCGGCCGCGCGGCGGGCGGCGTCGCCCTGGCCGAGCATCGCCAGGGCGTGGGCCTTGAGCATCCAGGCGCGATAGTCGTCCGGATGCGCGGCAATGATCGCTTCGGCTTCCCGCACGGCAGCCTCGGCATGGCTGCGAAGCTGCTCGGGCTGCTGGCGCAGGAACGCCACCTGCGCTCTTAACAGGGATTTTGGATGCAGGGCAAACTGGTCTTCGAGGATCTGGTCGGGAAGCCGATCGATCTCGCGCTCGAACGCGTCCGTGTCCCCGCCGATGAGATAGCCCAACAGGCCCTGCGCCGCGATCGCGCCGTCCCAGTCGGCTTCAAGCGCGGCATGAAGGCGCTCGTACTCGGCCCTCAACGCGCTGGCATCTCCGTCATGCTGACTGCGATAGACCAACAACGCGAGCGTGCCGTAGCCGAGCGGCAGGCCGGGCAGCTGTTCCAGGCGCGCATTCCAGCGCTCGCTCGCCTCGAGATCGCCAAGCATGGCCGACGTCTCGGTAAGCGTTTGCAGCACGCTCAAGGAACGCGGATTGAGCTTGACGGCCTGTTCCAGCGCCGCCATGGTTTCGTCGGGGCGACCGGCGCGACGCATGATGAAGGCTCGCAGTCCGGCCACCTCGGCGCTGCCGGGCAGGCCGCGCTCGGCGACGGCGAGCTCGGCGAGGGCCTGGTCGTAGTCGAGGTGGGCCCGATAGTGGTACTCGGCCATGGCCAGACGCAGCTGCGGGTCGCCCGGCTGCAGCGCCAGCGCCTTCTCGATCCATTGCCGGCCAGCCTCGCGGTCTTCATCGCGTCGGCTGTAGTACCAGAACATGTTGAGGTGCTCTCGGGCCATTTCGCCCATCGCCAGCGCAAACGACGGATCGGCCTGCACGGCCCGCTGGTACAGCGCGAGCCGTGGCCCGATCGCACGTTCGGTGGTGTCCTCACGCGTCGCGCGCGCGCGCAGGTAGAGGTCGTAGGCCTGTGCGTTGCGGGTTGGCAACGCCGACACGGAAACAGGATCGGCCGAGCTGGTCAGGGTCTGCCCGAGTGCCGTGGCGATCGCGCTGGCAATCTCGCTCTGGATTTCGAACACGCTCTCCGGCTTGAGCTCGCGATCGAAGGTCTCGGCCCAGAGGTGCTTGTCGGTGCGTGCGTCGATCAGCTGCGCGTTGATGCGCACACGCTGACCGGCACGCTGCACGGCGCCCTCCATCACATTGGCGACGCCCAGCTCCTCGCCGATCTGGCGCAGGTTCTTGGTGGTGTCGCGGTACTCCAGCACCGAGGTGCGCGAGATGACGGTCAAGGTGGGGTTGCGCGCCAGTTCGGTCAGCAGGTCGTCGTGCACGCCGTCCACGAAGTAGGCGGTGTCGGGTTCGGCGCTGCGATTGGTGAACGGCAGCACGGCGATCGAACCGGGCGGCGCCTGCAGCGGCTCCGTGTCAATGCGCCCATCCTGCGGCATGCTGGGGGATGCCTTGCTCGAGGCGGCGGCGGGCGCCGGCGTTGCCTGCGACGATTGCCCCTCTTCGGCGCTGCGCTCGGCGCGCCATGCCGGGCCGAGATGCTGCCAGGCCATCAGTGCCACCACGAAGAACACCGCGACCAGAGTCAAGGTGTCGAGCCGGCTCGCGTGTGTCGTCGAATCACCGTGGCCATCGTCGAGGTGCACGCCGTTCGGGCCCACCTCGAACACCCAGGCCAGCGCCAGGGCCGGAATGAACCCGAGCAGGAGCAGGGCGATCAGGGTCTTGCCGAACCACTCCGGCGCGCCGGTGAATCCGAGCACGACATCGGCGACCTGCAAACCGAGCCAACCGATGACCACATAGGCGGCGCCGACGCGAAACACATTGCGCCGTTTCAGTTCGGCGTACAGGCTCGAACGCCCGACCTGCTCGCGCTGGCCTTGCTCGGTCACCGATCGCACTCCAGCCGCCGCTCGGGCGGACCAGTCCAGCGACATCCTGCGGGTTCGCCGTGGACGGCCCAGAACGCGGGCAATCCGGCGCGCTCGGCCAGCTCCGCGAACCGCGGATGCATGCGGAAGGCGTGGTCGACGGGTGACCATATCATCATCAGCAGGATCTGCCCCGAGGTCGGTTTGGCGCGCAGGGCCTCATCCATCGCCGCATCGGTGAGGCCGAGAAACAGCGCCAGGGTCGTCCAGTCGTAGTCGGGCTGCGCGCGAACGACGTCAGCGAATGCCGCGGCCAGATCGGCGGACGAGGCCGACGCGCGCATCCGTTCGAACAAGGCTCGGTGCGCGTCGCGCTGCGCGTCGCCGATCCGTCCGTCGTCGCGCAGCCAGGCGTCGAAGCGTCGCGAGATTTCCTCGCCGTCACCCTGCTGCAGCGCCAGCTTGAGCAACCAGGCGCTTGCCGGGCCGCGCCAGCCCAGGGTGTGGGCGCGTTCGAGATGCGCGCGCGCGGCGTCGGTATCGCCGCGGATGAGTTCCGTCGCGCCGAGCCAGCCGAAGTGGATACCGCTGAGCGGATCAAGCTCGTGCCCACGCGAGAACGCGGCGTGCGCCTCGTCGATGCGACCGGCCTCGATCCAGATCAG
>JAGRJY010000170.1 GCA_020442465.1 Lysobacterales bacterium | reverse complement strand
GTGCCAGGTAACGCCTGGGCGGCGCGAGCCGACGGAAAGTGCAACAGAGAACAGACAGCCGAACGGCTCTCCGGAGTGCGTGGTGATGGTGAAACGGTGCGGTAAGAGCGCACCGCGCGCGGGGCCAACGCCGCGTGGCACGGCAAACCCCACTCGGAGCAAGACCAAATAGGGATGCAATGCCGTGGCCCGCGGTGCATCCGGGTAGGTTGCTTGAGCCCGATGGCGACGTCGGGCCGAGAGGAATGACTGTCCACGACAGAACCCGGCTTATCGGCCGGCTCCGCCCTTGCTTCTTCTCTACGCCGTGGCCTGTCGCAGCGCGACGAGGGTGCCGGTGTCGCTGCGCGTGGCGCGGCAGTCGGCAACGGTGCGGACGCCCGAACGCCCGCGGGCGCGATCGATCTAGGGTTCGCGGTCGCGCGCGCGCTGCGCGTCGCGCTCGGTGGGCAGCGAATCGGGCACGACGTTGGTGTCGGGGTCGATGTCCACCGTCTGATAGGGGCGATCGCCCGGCGGCGTGTCGGTGATCTGGGTCCGGCCCTGGTCGTCCTTCCAGCGATACAGGGACGGCGCGTAGTCGGGCGACTGCGGATTGGTTCGCCGCCACGCTTCAGGCAGATACTCCGGCGCGCGGTACCACACCCATGCCGCCGCGCCGCCGATCAGGGCGGCGGCAAACAGCACGCCGGTCAGGAAGGACTTCACGCCGCGGCGGCGTGCGTCGGCTCAGTTCTTGTCGTCGGCGAAGTAGTCGCGGTCGTCGGCGATCTGTTCGCCGGAGTCGGACTTGTCGTCCTTCTCGGCGGGCTCGGCGGCGACGGCCGGCGGCGGGGCGTTCTTGCACAGCCGCTCGATCATGTTGTTGGCGCGATCCAGCTCGCGCTTCTTCTGCTCTTCGTTGAGCATCTCGGGCACGCCGTCGCCGTTGACGTCGGCCTCGACCTTGTCGAAGGTCTCCAGCACGCGCTTGGCGTCCTGCAGTTTGGCGCAGCGCTCGGCATTCTCTTTCGACTGCATGGGCAGCGGCGAGGAGTCCGCGACCGGCGCCACGGCGCGGGCTTCCGCTTCCTTGCCGGCCGGCGGCTTGTCGGAATAGTGGGTGCGACCGTTCTCGTCGGTCCATTTGTACAGTTCGCCGGCGTGCGCCGAGGCGTACGGCACGAGCAGGACGGCAGCGATCAGATAGGCGACGCGCATGGACGAATCTCCCGAAATGTCCGTCATGGGTTGACTGCATGGTACGCCACCGCGCCGTATTCAGCATCCGCCTGCCGGCCGGTCGCGGGCGCTGCGTTACACTCCATACAGCTCCCGGGGCCCGTGCATGGACACTGCCAATCGACCACCGCGTTCGCGCGGCATCTATCTGCTTCCCAACCTGTTCACCACGGGCGGCTTGTTCGCAGGCTTCTACGCGATCATTGCCGCCAGCGTGGGCGACTACAGTGCAGCTTGCATTGCCGTGGTCGTCGCCGGCGTGCTCGATGGCCTGGATGGCCGTATCGCGCGCATGACCGGCACGCAAAGCGACTTCGGCATGCAGTACGACTCATTGGCCGATCTGGTCAGTTTCGGCATGGCGCCGGCGCTGGTCATGTATCACTGGTCGCTGGTCAACCTGAAGGACATCAGCCCGATGGCCGGCAAGTTCGGCTGGTCGATGGCCTTTCTCTACGCCGCCTGTGCTGCCTTGCGCCTCGCCCGCTTCAACACCCAGACCGGCACCGTCGACAAGCGTTGGTTCGTCGGCCTGGCCAGCCCAGCGGCCGCGGCGCTGATGGTCTCGTTCATCTGGGTCTGCAGCGACAACGCGCTCTCGGGCGCGACGATGAAATGGATCGCGCCGGTGATTACGGCGTTCGCGGCGCTGATGATGGTGAGTCGGTTCCGTTTCTTCAGCTTCAAGACCCTGCCCTGGGGCGACAAGGTGCCCTTCACGGCGATTCTGGTTGCGGTCGGGGTGTTCGTCGCGTTGGCGCTCAACCCGCCCGCGATGCTGTTCCTGATTTCGCTGGGCTACGCCTGCTCGGCGCCCATCCAATGGCTGTGGCAGCGACGCAAGCGCGCGCCGGTGGAAGACTGACGCGCGATGAGTGCGGTGGAGCGCGAGGTGTTGCACCTGCTGGCGGAGTTCAGCCAGCGTCTCGCCGCCTCGCTGAATCTCGAAGAAACCCTGCGCCAGGTGGTTGCCCAGATCGCCGAATCGATGGGCTCGGAGACCGCGGCGGTGTTTCTGCTCGATGGCGACGGCCATCTGGTCTGCCGGGCCTGCCATGGGCCGGTCGACATCATCGGGCTGCGCCTGCCGCCCGGCCACGGCATCGTCGGTCGCGCGGTGACCACAGGACAGTGCCAGATCGTGCGCGATGCCCGCATCGATCCGGACTTCGCCGGTCGACGCATCCAGAGCGATACCGGCTTCGTCACCCGCAGCGTGCTGTGCGCGCCGCTGCTGACGGCGGATGGCCCGATCGGCGCGCTGCAGGTGCTGAACAAGCGCCAGGGCGCGCTGTTCGACGATCGCGACTGCGACGTGCTGCGGGTGCTCGCCTCGCCGACCGCGCTGGCGCTGAACCAGGCCCGCCTTGCCGAAGCACTGATCGCGCAAAACCGCATTCGCCGCGAGCTGACGATGGCCCGGCGCCTGCAGCGTTCATTGCTGCCGAAACGCCGGCGCGGCAACTATCCGTTGCGTGCGATCAACCTGCCGGCGCAGGAAATATCCGGCGACTTCTACGACTTCTTCGATTTGCCCGACGGGCGCATCGCCTTCGCCCTCGGTGATGTGGCGGGCAAGGGTCTGGACGCGGCGTTCCTGATGGTCCGCTGCGCGAGCCTGCTCCGATGGGCCGGCAAGGAAGGGCTGCCGCCGGATGCCTGGTTGGCGCGGGTGAACGACGAGCTGTCCGAGGCGATTCCGCCCGGCATGTTCGTCTGCGCGGTAGCAGGCGTGTTCGACCCCGCAACCGGGCAGGCGGTCTGGTCGTCCGCAGGGTTTCCGCCGCTGCTGCGCATCGACGAAGCCGGCGAGTCGCGGCAGTTTCCGGCCGAGGGTCCACCGCTGGGCATTCTGCGCGGCATGAGCTTCCCGGTGCAGTCCACCGACCTCACCGATGCCAGCCTGTACCTGTTCTCCGACGGCGTCACCGACGTCCGCGACGAGCAAGGCCATACGGTCGACGTCGAAGGCATCGAGCGCGCCCTGCTCGAAGTGCGGGGCCTGCGCGCCGAAGCCAAGCTGCGCGATCTGGTGCGCCGGCTGCGCAGCCTACGGGTCACCGACGACATCACCTTCATGCTGCTGCAGGGGCCGCCTTCGGCGCCGAGCGAACTGCTGGCGCACCGGTTCAATGCGCGACCCACGGCGCTGGCCGAGATGCGCCACCGGCTTGCCGATGCGCTGGCCGGGGTGGGCGTCGGCGAAGAGGATCGTCAGGCACTGATCCTCGCCATCGACGAAGCGGCGAGCAATGTCATCCGGCATGCCTACCATGGGCCCTGCGACAGCGAGATCGAGCTGCGGGTGCTGCGCGAGGGCGGTGACCTCTGGTTCGACCTCACCGACCAGGCGCCGACGGTCAACGCGGACCAGATCAAGCCGCGCAATCTCGAAGAGTGTCGACCGGGCGGGCTGGGAATCAATATCATCGACGCGCTGATGGACGAGTGGGCGTTCACGCCGCGCGAAGAAGGGGGGAACCGGTTGCGCATGCGTCGTCGCCTGCGCGCCGAGGACGAATCGGGTGTCGCCGAAGCGGCTGAAGCAGCGCGCTCGGTCGCCTGAACATCGCTGTCCGCCCGGCCGGGTCGGCGGCGCAGAACGAAGGGGAGCAGGATGGGCCAGTGTGTGGTGGAAACGGTCGGCGAGTACCAGGTGATCCGGCTCGGCGGTGAAGTCGACATGTCGTGGTCGCAGGACGTGCGCCGCGCAGTGCTCGACGCCCTGGCGGCCTCGCCCAAGGTGGCGGTCAATCTGGCCGGCGTCGGCTACATCGACTCGTCGGGCATCGCTGCGCTGGTCGAGGGCTTCCAGGCCGCGCGCACCAAGGGGCAGAGTTTCGTGCTGGTGGAGTGCAGTACGGCGGTGCTGGCGGTGCTGAAGCTGGCGCGCCTGGACAAGGTATTCACCCTCAAGGACCGGATCGAGGCCTGATGGACGCGTTGCTGCGCATTCCCGAGCAGGTCGGCCGACGTACCGTCGCCGCGCTCGGCGAGCTGGGCTACGCCGGCATGCTGCTGGTCGAGAGCGTGTGGTTCACCCTCACCGGCTGGCGCCACGGGCAGCCGGTCCGGCTGCGCATGATCGCCGAGCAGATGCGCCAGGTCGGCATCGACGCCATTCCGATCGTCAGCCTGCTCTCGCTCACCATCGGGGTCATGCTGGGCATCCAGTTCATTGCCGCGCTCGGCGAGTTCGGCGCCGAGTCGCAGGTGGTGATCGCGGCGGCCAAGTCGATCACCCGCGAGTTCGGCGCGCTGATCACCGGCATCGTGGTGGCCGGGCGATCCGGCTCGGCCTTTGCCGCGCGGCTCGGATCGATGGTGGTCTCGCAGGAGGTCGACGCGCTGGCGGTGATCGGTATCGAGCCGGTGCGCTACCTGGTGGCGCCCGCGCTGGTGGCGATGTGGATCATGATGCCGACCCTGACCGTGTTCTCCGACGTGGTCGCCATCCTCGGCGCCGGCCTGTACTGCTCGGGACCGCTCGACGTCAGCCTCACCACCTACCTGCACACCACGCTGCAGCAGCTCGAGCCGCGCGACATCTGGGAAGGCGTATCGAAGTCGGTCGTCTTCGCCACCCTGATCACCCTGGTCGGCACGGCGACGGGCTTCGGCGTCACCGGCGGCGCCGAAGGCGTCGGCCGCGCCACCACCAAGGCGGTGGTGCGTGCGATCACCGCGATCGTGATCGCCGACATGCTGTTCTCGTTCTTCCTCAATCGATGAGCACGACGCAGCCAGAGCCGGTCATCGACGTCCATGGGCTGCAGGCGTTCTACGGCCGGCGGCGCATCCTGCATGGCATCGATTTCCAGGTTCAGCCGGGCGAGATTCGCGTGATCATGGGCGGATCGGGTTCGGGCAAGAGCACCTTGCTGCGTCATCTGCTCGGTCTGCAGCGCCCGGTCGCCGGTACGGTGAAACTGCTGGGTGTGGACGTGGCGGAGGCGTCGCCGCCGGCCTTGCTGGCTCTGCGGCGACAGCTGGGCGTGAGCTTCCAGGGCGGCGCGCTGTTCACCTCGATGACGGTGGGCGACAACGTCGCCCTGCCGCTGCGCGAACACACCGGTCTCGACGAGAACACCGTGCGCATCATGAGCCGGCTGAAGCTGGAAGTGGTGAACCTCGGCGGCTTCCAGGATCTGATGCCGAGCCAGCTTTCCGGCGGTATGGTCAAGCGCGCCGCGCTGGCCCGCGCGATCGTGATGGACCCGAAGCTGCTGTTCTTCGACGAGCCCTCGGCGGGACTCGATCCGGTCGTGTCCGCCGAACTCGACGAGCTGATCATCCAGCTGCGCGACGCCATGCGCATGAGCATCGTGGTGGTCACCCACGAGCTGGAATCGGCGTTCAAGATCGCCGATACCATCACCGTGCTCGACCAGGGCCACGTGCTGCTGACCGGCACCGTCGACGAAGTGCGGCGCAGCGACAACGAGCGCATCCAGGACCTGCTCAACCGGCGCCCGCGCGAGGTCGAGGTCGACGTCGACGACTATCTGCGCCGGCTCACCGAAGAAGAGGCCTGAGCGCGTGTCCGGTCAGGCGTCGCGGCGCCTGAAGTAGAGCCAGGCCAGCAGCGCGGCGGTGAACGGCGGCAGCAGATTGCCGACGCGCAGATCGACGTGGTTGACCGCGGCGACGTCGACGGCGAGGCGCTGGACGAGGAAGTAGCCCAGGCCGATGACGATGGCCAGGAACAGGCGCTTGCCGAAGCCGCCCGAGCGCAGGTTGCCGAAGGCGAACGGCATCACCGCCAGGCACAGCACGATCGCGTTCACCGGATAGAACCAGCGCGCCCAGTAGGCCTTCTCGAACTCGCCCGGGTCGAGCCGGTTGCGCTCGAGGTAGTCGAGGCTCTCGCGCAGGGTGGCGGTCGACAGGTAGCGCGGTCGCTGCAACGACAGGCTAAGCAGCTCGGGCTTGAGCCGGGACGGCCAGAGCTGCTGCTCGGTGCGCTCGGAGACGATCGCGCGCTCGCCGAACACGGCGCGGTGCAGGTTGAACAGGGTCCACTGGCCGTCGCGGTGCTCGGCGCGCTCGGCCAGCGACAGCGAGGCGAGCTTGCCCTGTTCGCCGAACTCGTAGAGACGCACCTGGTCGAGGATCACCACCTGATGCGCGGCCTCGCCCTCGACGCGGCCGCGTCGCGCATTCAGGAACGTATCGCCCTCGCGCGCCCACAGGCCCGACCAGCGCGCCACGGCGAGATCGCGTGATTTCGCCTGCACGACCAGGGATTGCGCGCGCTGTTCGCCCCATGGGCCGACGGTTTCGCCGGCGCTGACCATCAGGCCGGTGAGGCCGATCACCAGCGCCGCGGCCGACAGGCAAATGCGCAGGCGGGACAGCCCGGCCGCGCGCAGGGCAGTCAGCTCGGAGCTCGCCGACAGCGCGCCGAGGCCGAGCACGCAGCCGATCATCGCGGCGTTCGGGAACAGCTCGTAGGCGCGGCGCGGCAGGGTGTAGCCGACATAGCTCAACGCTTCGACGGCGCCGTAGTCGCCTTCGCCGATCTCATTCAACTCGGCGGCGAACGCGAACACCGCGTCAAAGCCGAGCAGCACCGCCCAGGTCATCAGCAGCGCGCCGAGCACGCTGCCGACGACGAGACGATCGTGCAGGCGCAGCCCGATCATGCCGATGACGCCGGCTTGGATGACGCAGACTTGCGCACGCGCGGCATGCGTTCACCGCGGCGCAGCAGCACCAGCGCGAGCACCAGCACCGGGGCGTGCACCCACCACAGTCCTGCCGACTCCGGCAGTGCGCCCTCGGCGAGCTGGGCGCGACCGATGATCAGCGTGTTGAGATAGATCAGATAGACCAGCAGGGCCACCATCAGGCCGCCGTACCGCGCCGCGCGCGGCGGCGAGCGCGCCAGCGGCACGGCCAGCAGCCCGAGCAGCAGGCAGGCGATCGGCGCGGCGAGGCGCCAGTGCAGCTCGGCGAGGCTGCCCGCGCCTTGGTCGGCGAGCAGTGCCCGGGTCGGCAGCTTGCGCTCCGAGCGGCTGCCCTCGCTGGGCTCGATGTCGGGCACGCGAATGTCATTGCGCGCGAAGCGCATGACCTTGAAGTCGTTCTGGCCGGGAATGCCCTCGACGCGGAACCCGTTCTCGAGGCGCAGGTAGCGTTCTTCGCCAGCTGCCTCGGTGTACAGCTCGCCCTTTTCCGCGGTGACCACGTCGACGCGCTCGTCGCGATCAGAGTGGACGAACAGGTGGCCGAAACGGCTGCCGTCGTTGTTCATCGCGCCGATGTAGACCACCGAGTGCCGGCCCGGCAGCTCGACGAAGCGGCCGGGCTCGAGGCCGGCGACCAGCAGCGAACGATTGGCACTGTCGATCATCTGTTTCGACACCGCGCTGGCTTCGGGCGCGAGCCACAGCGACACCGCGGCGACCAGCACGCTCAGCGTGCCGATCAGCCACAGCGCGGGGCGCAGCAGGCCCGACAGGCCCATCCCGGCAGCGCGCAGCACCGCCATCTCGTTGTCGCGATAGAGCCGGCTGATGCTGAGCAGCAGGCCGATGAACAGCGCGAGTGGAATCAGCATCGGCAGGGCGTCGACCGTGCGCAGGCCGAACTGCGACAGCAGCAGGCTGGCCGGCACCTTGCCGCGGGCGATGCGGCCGAGCAGGTCGACCAGCACGCCGGTGGCGCTGATCAGCAGCAGCACGATGAAGCAGGCCAGAAAGGTCTGCCCCATCTCGCGCAGCAGGTAGCGGTGCAGAACGCGCATCAAGGCCTGTCGACAAGGGGAGGGCGGCCGCCGAGGGGGAGCTGGTAAACTCCGTCGCCTGTTTCGCGCGCCCGGACTGTGGCTGCGCAGTATCTCCCCTCGACCAATTCAGGAAAACCCATGTCGCTGAACCATCGTCTGCTCGGAACGCCCGTCGCCGAGCTCGAATCCGACTGTCTGATCGTGGGTCTGTACGAAGACGGTTCGCTGAGCGAACCGGCGCAGCAGATCGATGCCGCCAGCGAGGGCGCGCTGAAGACCTGGTTTGAACGCGGTGACGTGTCCGGCAAGCTCGGGCGCACGCGTCTGCTGCTGGCCCTGCCCGGCGTGGCCGCCAAGCGCGTGCTGACCGTGGGGCTCGGCGCCGCCGGCGAGCTGCCGCCGGCCCGGGCGCTGAAGGCCATGCAGGAATCCGCGCGCGCGCTGCGCGGCCTCAAGTGCGCGTCGGCGCACTCCACCCTGAGTGCGCTCAAGGTCGCGGGCCGCGATGCAGCCTGGACCCTGCGTCAGGCCGTGCTGGCTGCCGAACATGCCGGCTACCGCTACACCGCGACGCGCAAGTCCGACGGCGAGCCGGGCCCGGGCAGCTGGAGCTACAGCGCCGCTGCCGCGCTCGAATCCGAGCTGGCACGCGCCTCGGGCATCGCCTCCGGTGTCGCGCTGGCACGCGAGCTGGGTGACCTGCCGCCGAACATCTGCAATCCGCTGTTCATCGCCGACCGCGCCAAGGCCTATGCGGCCGCGCATCCCGGCGTCAGCTGCGAGGTGCTCGACGTCGAGCAGATGCAGGCACTCGGCATGGGTTCGCTGCTCTCGGTCGCCCGCGGCTCGGCGAATCCGCCGCGGCTGGTGATCCTGCAATACCGCGCGGGCGGCGACGCCGCTCCGTACGTGCTCGTCGGCAAGGGTCTGACCTTCGATTCCGGTGGCCTGAACCTGAAAGTGCAGGGTGGCATCGAGGAGATGAAGTACGACATGTGCGGCGCGGCGACGGTGTTCGGCACCTTCGCGGCGGCGGTCGAGGCGGCGATCCCGGTGAACCTCGTGGCGATTCTCGCCGCGGTGGAGAACATGCCGGACGGCGCGTCCTACCGGCCGAGCGACGTGCTGACGTCGATGTCGGGCAAGACGATCGAAGTGCTGAACACCGACGCCGAAGGCCGCCTGGTGCTGTGCGACGCGCTGACCTACGCGCAGCGTTTCAATCCGGCCGCGCTGATCGACGTCGCCACCTTGACCGGCGCCTGCGTGGTGGCGCTGGGCAAGCATGCGCACGGGCTGATGTCCAAGCACGACGACCTGGCCGACGAGCTGCTCAAGGCCGGCGAGACCAGCGGCGACCGCGCCTGGCGCCTGCCCGTATGGGACGACTACCAGCCGATGCTCGATTCGGCGTTCGCCGACATGGCCAACATCGGCGGCAAGTGGGCCGGTGCGATCACCGCCGGTTGTTTCCTGGCGCGATTCACCGAAAGCCAGCGCTGGGCCCATCTGGACATCGCCGGCACCGCCTGGGACGACGGCCGCAAGGGCATGGCGACCGGTCGGCCGGTGGGCCTGCTGAGCCAGTGGCTGATCGATCGCGGCGGCTGAGTCGGCCCGACGCATGCATCCGCAGCTGCGCGAAGCCCTGAACCAGGAGCTTGCCCGGGCGGCCGAGTCGAGCGGGCGAGG
The DNA here is from genome assembly GCA_020442465.1 of Lysobacterales bacterium. Classification (GTDB taxonomy): domain Bacteria; phylum Pseudomonadota; class Gammaproteobacteria; order Xanthomonadales; family Xanthomonadaceae; genus Pseudomarimonas. Next base: position 39,244 of record JAGRJY010000170.1, on the reverse strand, counting down.
CGCGCATGCCGAAGCCTTCATCCACCTCGAGCGCGCCCACGTGCTCTCGCAGCGGCATGCGTGGGCGCATGCCGGGGTGCACGTGCGCATGTTGCGCTGGGGCTTTTCGGCGCGGCGTCCGGGTGAAGTGCTCGGACAGCTGCCGCGCATGCTTGCCGCGCTGCTGTTCTCGCGCATCTGGGTGCCGGCCGGCAATACGGGTGGCGCGAACGTGAGCGCGTTCCGGCCGATGCCCGTCCCCCCTGACCTCGCTGATCTGCTCGCGCACGACCGCTAGGTGCCGCGCACGTCCCGCGCGCAGCGCTTGCGCTTCCTTTCTCCCTTCTGCCTGCTCTCCCGATGCCCCGCGCCGACTTCTACCTGATCGACAAGCCGCGATTTCGCGACGACCCGCTGCTGCTGGTCTGCGAATTGGCCAAGAAGTGTCATGCGACCGGTCAGCCGACGCTGATCCTGGCGCGTGATACGGCGCAGGCCGAAGCGATCGACGACGCGTTGTGGTCGTTCGAGGACGATGCCTACCTGCCGCATCAGATTGCCGGCATGGAGGACGATGACGCGCTCACCCCGATCCTGATCGGGCTGCCCGAGGTCGATGTGCCCGGGCGTCCGCTGGTGATCAACTTGCGCGATGCCGCCTACGCGGGCGCCTGCGAGCGCGTGCTCGAGGTGGTGCCGGCCGACCCCGCGGCGCGCGGGCCGCTGCGCGACCGCTGGCGCGACTACACGGCGCGCGGTTTCGCCATGCACAAGCACGACATGTAGCGCGGCCGGCGGCGCGCTTCAGTCGCTGTCGCGCGCTGCAGCAGCGGGGTCGGTGGTGATGCGGCGGTCGAACGGCGTCGTCGCCACTTCGCCGCAGCAGGCTTCCTCGACGGGCGCGGAGACCGACGCCTCGTCGCGCAGGTCCGGGTCCACCATGTGTCCGAGGCCCCAGGCCAGGGCGGTCAACGCAACGACTCGATGCATGCGGTCCCTCCGCGATGGACGATACGGGTCTGACCGAGGGTCGCGGCCCGGGTTCCCTGCTCCGTGCGGTTCAGTGTCCGACGGGGGCGCTGCGTTCAGCCGCGGTTTCGGCGCGCGCCCGGCGCGGAAGATGCAGGTAAAATGCGCCACCCCATGATTCGTGTTGCGGCTGCGCAGAGATCGCGGCCCGAGGAAGTTTGCCGCATGGAAAAGTCGTTCGAGCCCGCCGCCATCGAAGCCCGCTGGTACCCCGAATGGGAGGCCTCAGGCTGCTTCAAGCCCTCCGGACAGGGCGAGCCCTACAGCATCATGCTGCCGCCGCCGAACGTCACCGGCACCCTGCACATGGGGCATGCGTTCCAGCACACCCTGATGGACACGCTGATCCGCTACCACCGCATGAAGGGCTACGACACCCTGTGGCAGGTCGGCACCGACCACGCCGGCATCGCGACCGAGATGGTGGTCAACCGCAATCTGGCCGTGGAGGGCAAGGGCGAGACGCGTGAGTCGCTCGGCCGCGAGGCGTTCATCGAGAAGGTCTGGGCGTGGAAGCAGGAGTCGGGCGACACGATCAGTCGGCAGATGCGCCGCATGGGCACCTCGGGCGACTGGTCGCGTGAGCGCTTCACCATGGATGAGGGCCTGTCCGAGGCGGTGATCGAGACCTTCGTGCGCCTGCACGAAGAGGGTCTGATCTACCGCGGCCAGAGGCTGGTCAACTGGGATCCGGTGTTGAAGACCGCGATCTCCGACCTCGAAGTGGTCAGCGAAGAGGAAGACGGATTCCTCTGGTCGATCCGCTATCCGCTGGCCGGCGGCGCGCGCTACGAACACATCGAGCGCGACGCGGACGGCAACGAAGTGCTGCGTGAGACGCGCGACTACCTGATCGTCGCGACCACGCGCCCCGAGACGATGCTCGGCGACACCGCCGTCATGGTTCACCCCGAAGACGAACGCTATGTTCAGCTGATCGGCAAGGCGGTGCAGCTGCCGCTGAGCGGGCGCGAGATCCCGATCATCGCCGACGACTACGTCGACAAGGCCTTCGGCACCGGTTGCGTGAAGGTCACTCCGGCACACGACTTCAACGACTACGCGGTCGGCCAGCGCCATGCCCTGCCGATGATCAACATCTTCACCGACGATGCGAAGGTGAACGACGAGTCGCCGGAGAAATACCGTGGACTCGATCGCTACGAGGCGCGCAAGGTCGTGCTTGCCGATCTGCTGGCGCTCGACCTGCTCGTCGAAGAGAAAAAACACAAGCTGCAGGTGCCGCGCGGCGATCGCACCGGCCAGGTGATCGAGCCGTATCTCACCCACCAGTGGTTCGTGAAGATGGACACGCTCGGGCGCCGCGGTCTCGAACTGGTCGAGTCGGGCAAGGTGCGCTTCGTGCCCGAGAACTGGATCAACACCTACCGCCACTGGATGAACAACATCCAGGATTGGTGCATCTCGCGCCAGCTGTGGTGGGGTCACCGCATTCCGGCGTGGTACGACGAAGCCGGCAACATCTTCGTCGCGCGCAATGAGGCCGAGGCGCAGGCCAAGGCCGGTGGCGCCGCATTGCGTCGCGAGGACGACGTGCTGGAAACCTGGTTCTCCTCCGCGCTGTGGTCGCACTCGACCCTGGGCTGGCCGAACCCGGAGTCGATGCAGCAATACGGCTATGACCGATACCTGCCGACCTCGGTGCTGGTCACCGGTTTCGACATCATCTTCTTCTGGGTCGCCCGGATGATCATGATGACCGACCACTTCACCGGCGAGGTGCCGTTCCGCGACGTCTACATCACCGGTCTGGTGCGCGATGCGCACGGCCAGAAGATGTCGAAGTCGAAGGGCAATGTGCTCGATCCCATTGATCTCATCGACGGCATCAGCGCGGACGAACTGGTGGCCAAGCGCACGGCCGGGCTGATGCAGCCGCAGATGGCGCAGAAGATCGAGAAGGCGACGCGGAAGGAATTCCCGGAAGGCATTCCGGCGTTCGGCGCGGATGCGTTGCGGTTCACGTTTGCCTCCCTGGCGACCCATGGCCGCGACATCAAGTTCGACCTGAACCGCTGCGAGGGCTACAAGAACTTCTGCAACAAGCTGTGGAACGCCGCGCGCTTCGTGCTGATGAACTGCGAGGGCTTCGCCGTGCCGGCGCAGGTCGTGCCGCAGCCGCAGACTGACGCCGAGAAGTGGATCCTCACTCAGCTGCAGCAGCTGCTCGCCGAGGTAGACGAACAGTTCAAGGCCTACCGTTTCGATCTCGCCTCGCATGCCATGTACGAGTTCGTCTGGAACCAGTACTGCGACTGGTTCCTCGAGCTGGCCAAACCTGCACTTCTGGGTGAGGACAAGGCCGCTGCCGAGAGCACCCGGCACACCCTGCTGTACGTGCTCGAGCAGACCCTGCGCGTGCTGCATCCGCTGATCCCGTTCGTCACCGAAGAGATCTGGCAGAACGTGGCGCCGCGTCTGGGCATCGAGGGCAAGAGCATCAGCGTGCAGACCTTCCCCACGGCAGATGTCGCACTGCAGTTCGCCGACGACGCGTCGGGCATCGAATGGCTCAAGGTCGTGGTCAGCCAGCTTCGCCGCATTCGCAGCGAGCTGACCGTGAAGCCCGCGCAAACCATTCCGGTGCTGTTCTCCGGTGGCAGCGAATCCGACCGCGCCCGCACCGCCCGCTATGCCGGGTCGATTGCCTTCCTGACCAAGGCGGCCTCGCAGCGCTGGCTGGATTCCGGCGAGGACGCGCCGGCGTCGGCGCCTGCCGTGATCGGCGACATGACCGTGCTGGTGCCGCTGCAGGGTCTGGTCGACCTCGACGCGGAGAAGACGCGGCTCGCCAAGGAGATCAAGCGACTGGAAGGCGAGATCGCCAAGTGCCATGGCAAGCTCGGCAACGCCAACTTCGTCGCCAACGCGCCGGCCGAGGTGGTGGAGCAGGAGCGCGATCGACTGCGCGATTTCAGTCAGCAGCTGGACGGACTGAAGGGCCAGCTCGGCCGACTCTGATCCAGGCCCGCGCGGTTTCAAGGCGAGCCCCACGCGCGGGCGCATCCGCGCGCACTTGGCTAGGCGTAGTCAAGTCGCGCAGAATGTCTGCAAGCCGGCGCAGGGGAGTCGGGTGGCCAAGAAACTCACGCTGTATTCGTTCGTGCCGTTCGACCGCAGTGCGCGCGTGCGCTGGCTGGCGCACGAGCTCGGCATGGACATCGAGGAATACAAGCTCGACTACGCCGGCGGCGAGCACCGCGGCGAAGCGCACCTTGCCCGCCACCCGTTCGGCCTAGTGCCCGCGGTCGAGATCGACGGGCAGACGCAGTGGGAGTCGGTGGCGATCTGCCAGAGTCTCGCCGAACAGAATCCCGAGGCCGGGTTCACCGTGCCGATGGCGTCGCCGCAGCGTCGTGCCTACCTTTCCTGGCTGATGTTCGCGGCATCGACGCTGGATGCCGCAGCCTTTGCCGCGTTCGCGCCAGTGGCGCTCAAGCCCGATGCCGAAGCGGCCAAGGTCGGCAAGGCGCAGGTCACCCCGATGCTGGTCACGCTCGCGCGCCTGCTGTCGAAGCAGGACTACCTGATGGGCGACAAGTTCATGCTGCCCGACCTGATCTGCGGGCACGCCATCCAGCTGCTGTACTTCATCAAGGTGCTGGATGATTTTCCGTCGCTGATCGCCTACCGCAAGCGCCTGGCCTCGCGTCCGGCGGCGAAGGCGGCCAAGGTGTTCAACCCGCGCCCGGGAAACTGACCGGCCTCAACGCCAGAAGACGATGCGGTCGCGCTGCTGGGTATCGGTCTCGCCTTTGCCGAAGGCGCCCGGCTGCCGCGGCAGTCGGTTGAGTCGGATCACGTAGCGGCCGGGGGCGAGATCGCGCACATCGATCATCACCAGCAGTCCGTCGTGCCCGGTCAGGCCGTCGCGCTGCCGGTTGAAGCTCATCGGCCGCGGCGCGCTGCCTTCGACCACGACGCCGAGCATGCCGCCCAGGCATTCGGCCCAGGCGTCTTCGTAGGCCCAGGCCTTGGACATCTCCTCGACGCTGTTCTCGCCACCCAGCTCCGGCAGCGTGCAGGTTTGTGCGATGGCCGCATCGTGGCGATCGGCGATGAACGGCACGAACAGCGGCAGATAGGCGCCCTCGACCACCTTGCCGGGAATCCACGGCGCGCTCGACCAGCGATCCTGTCCCTCGCGCTGGTCGAGATAGTGCTGCGGGTGCAGTCCGCTGTCGCGACGCAGTTTCGGCAAGGTGTCGCCATGCAGGAAGGGCAGGTCGATGCGGGCCGACACGGTGTGCACGGTGGCCGCGCCCAGTGCGACATAGATGCCGAGGATGACCACCCAGACGCCGCGCTTGCCGGCGAGGTTGGTGGAGATCAGTGGAAACAGCTGCATCATGCCCTGGCCCCCGAGCCAGCGCGCGGTCCAGGCGTAGAAACGCTCGGATGCACGCACCGGGGCCGAGTCCAGCGCCAGCTTGCTGATCCACAGGCGGTCGAGCAGGGTGACCACGGTGAGCAGCACCATGCTTGCACCGATGACGAGGTACAGCGCGTAGGTGCGCGTCTCCGGCAGGGCCCAGGCCAGCACCCAGGCCACCGCGACCGCGACCATGGTCCAGACGTAGATCACCATGCCGAACTGGGCGCAGACCACGCCCAGCGCGAAGACCAGGGAAGCTGCATTGTCGGCGCGCTCGATCGATTCCGGCACCGGCTGGGCGCGGCGCTGCAAGACGCGCACGGCGGCCTTGCTGCCGCGCATGTTTTCCCAGCGAATGCCCTGCGGGTAGATCGAGTGCACGCCGATCAGCGAGACCCAGAACGCGCGCATCGCCAGGTGCGCGATGAAGGTGCCGATCAGGATGAACACGACGACCTTGGCGTACAGGTGGCTGTAGATGATCCACGGGTCGACCAGGGGCGGCACCACGTGGATCCAGCGCGCGAAGGCCTCGTCCAGCGGGGTGACGACCTGGAACAGCGAGAACACCAGCGCGCCCGAGATGAGCATCTCGATTTCCCAGGTCGGCGTGGTTCGCCGCGGCATGCGCAGCGACGCGTTCTCGATCTCGTGTTCCGACGTCGACGCGGTGTCGTTCGTTGCCGGGCTGTGGCCAGTCATCGGATCAGTGCCTTGCATGGGACGAGCCCGTTTCCGCGCCCGGCCTGCGGTCGGCACGTGCGCGGGCTCCGTGCGGGAGTGGCTGACGAGCCGGACGCAGGTAACGCGGACTAGTCCTCGTCATGCAGCAGCTCCTGGGCCATCACCAGCGCATCCTCGCGACCCTGCGCGGCCGGGTAGTAGCGCGGGCGCCGGCCGATCTCGTTGAAGCCAAGCGAATGGTAGAGGGCGATGGCGCGCGGATTGCTCGGCCGCACCTCGAGAAAGATGCGTTCGGCGCGATGCCAGCGGGCCAGGTCGATCAGCCGCTGCATCAGCCGGCGGCCGAGTCCCCGCCCCTGGTGGTCGGGTGCGATGCATACGTTGAGGACGTGGCACTCGCCGGCGGCGTGACTCAACACGCCGTAACCGGCGATCTCCGCGCCGGATTCGAGCACCCAGCAGCCGTAGCCGGCGCGCTGGCAGTCGCGAAAGATGCCCAGGGTCCACGGGAAGTCGTAGGCAGCCTGTTCGATCGCCAGCACCGACGCCAGGTCGTGCTCCTGCATCGAGCGGATGCGCGCGGGCGCCCGCTGCGGGCCGACGTCGATCAGATAGCCCGGCGCCGCACTCATTCGCGTGTGTGCTGTTGACGACGCAGGGCGCGCAGGGTTCGCCACAGCGTGCGCTTGGCCGCAGGCGTGCGCCGCAAGGCGTCGAGGTTGAGCATCAGTTCGGCGCCTTCGAAGGCAAACGGTGCGCCGTCCTCGCGCAAGCGCCACCCCAGCGCTGCGAGATCGCGATTGCCGGCACCGGCCGCCTGCAGCAGCGCGTCGAGCAACCCGGGCGTGGGGCGCGCCGCCGCTTGTCCGCGCCTCGATGGCGCGGCGTTTTCGTCGGGCGTGCGCGTGGGCGTGGCCGGCGGAATAGCCGGAGAAGCTTCGCCGCCCGCGCGCAGCGTCCAGGGCGTGTAGCCCATGGCGCGCAGCCAGCGTTCGCGTGGCACCGCCATCGCCATCGCCGTCAGGGTTGGGTGGCGGGCCTGACCTGGGCCACGTCGTGTGCCAGTTCGGCGTAGATGTCGTCGAGCACCTGGCCCATCGCCACCACCGAATCGCGGATGCCCTCATCGACCTGCACGCGGCGGTCGTAGCGCTTCTTGATCAGCGGCAGCAGGCCGCCGCCCTGATCCAGCCGTGCGTCGAGGCGCACGCGTACTTCCCAGCCGGACAGCGTGCGCACCCGTTCGAATGCCTCGATGCGCAGGTAGAGACGGTACTGGTCGCCGCGCGGCGGCAGTCGGTCGAGCACCGCGGTCGCGGCACCGGCTTCGTCGAGATAGCGGATCAACCGGCGCTGCAGCATCCGCGTCGGCGGGTACACCCAGAGCTGGTAGTGATAGGCGCGCAGTCGGTCGCCATCGGGATCGGTGCTGTAGAGGATGGCCTGGTCGGAGTGCACGCCGTCGGCGAGAAAGGTCTCGACAACCAGTGGCGCATTCAGCGGCGTGGCGATGCGCTCCGGCGCAGCCGGCTCGGGCAGGCGGAAGTACGTCGTGTCGGGAATGCCCGGGCCGCTGGCGCAGCCGGACAGCAGCATCGCGCCCAGCAGGCCCAGCCCCCTCAGTGCGGATCGCATCGTCTGCATCATTCGACCTCGTCGGCGGGCGGGGTGAACAGCAGCCGGTTCGGACTGCGGCGAATCTCGCGGCTGAACTCGTCGAGGTTGCGGCTTGAGGATTCGAGATGATGGGTGATGGCGTCGATGCGCTGCGCCACCGCGCCGACCGTGCGTTCGAGGTCGGCAATCGACTGCTGCAGCGCGGGCCGGTTCTCGCCCACTGCATCGTTCAGCTGCTGCAGCAGCGCGTCGGCATTGGCCTGGGTCTTCTTCAGCTCGCCCGCGACCGTCCGCACATCCGCCAACAGACCCGAGATGGCTTCGCGATTCGGTGTGTCGAGCACCGCATTGGCGCGGTCCGCCGCGGTATTGAGCTTGCCCAGCAGGGTCTGCGCCTCTTCCAGCAGCGCCGGTGCGCTGGCGTCGAGACTGCCGGTGATCGAATCGATCCGCTCGGAAAGATTGTCGACCAGCGGGCGCAGGCGTTCGCGCGACAGCACGGTCAGCTCGGTGGCCAGGTCATTGACCGCGCCAAACACATCGCTGGATTCGATACTCGGGATGCGCGTGCCCGGCTTCAGCATGGTCGGACTGCGTCCTTCGCGGATGCCGATCGCCATGTCGGCCAGCAGGCCGCTGGCCTGGCGCGAGGCGACGCTGTCGTCGGGAATCTGCCAGTCCTCGCGGATCGACACCTCGACCGTGTAGCGGGTGCCCTCGCTGGTTCGCCGCGGCAGGATGTCGTCGACCTGGCCGATGCGGAAGCCTTCATAGAACACCGGTGCGCCGAAGCCGAGGCCACCGACGTGCGCCAGTTCGATCGAATAGCGGTGCGCCGCGCCGCCGCGCCCGGTGATCGCCAGCAAGGTGGCGATGAGCAGCCCGAGGGCGGCCAGCACGGTGATGCCGACCAGCACGTAGTTGACGTTGTCGCGACGCATCGCGGTCCGGAAGGATGGAAGCGAACCCGCATCCTACCGGGACCGCCGCTGCGTGTGCACCCCGGTCGGCGTGGTGCCGATGCCGGCCCGCGTCGCTCCGCCGGGCCGGCGGCGCATTCGGGACGGGGCGCGCGCTCAGGCTTTCGGCTGTCTCACCATCCGCGTGCCGCTGAGTCGGTCGTGCCAGCTGCGGCGCTGGGGATCGACCAGCGACCACGCGAAACCCAGGCCGAACGCTGCCAGCGAGACCGTGGACCACAGGTACCGGAGGATGAGCTGCGAGCGGGTGGCTGACGGCGTGGCTGCGCCGATCACCCGCAGCCGCCAGGGCCGCATGCCCAGGGTCTGGCCGCCGCGGGCCCAGGAAGCCACCGCATACACGCCGGTGAGTGCCCACAGGGCGACGTTCTGCAGCCAGAAGCCGGGCGACCAAGGCCGGATCGGGCCGTCGTGGGCCAGCACGACGAAGAAGCTGAAGAGAAACCAGATCGCGACCACCGGCAGGCAGTCGTAGACCAGGGCGAGCAGTCGCCAGCCCAAAGCGGCCGGACGGGCGGCGGGCGGGGCAGCGGAAGGCAGGTTCGGGGGCGAGGAAGGCATTGCGTTAGCCTAGGCCGTGGCGACGGCGAGCGCACGCACGGGACGCACGCCGGCGCTGCATGGCGCGTCGTGGGAGCGCCCGCGGACGCGAAACGGAACACCGGCTACGGACGGGCAGCGTATCGACAGCAGCATCCTCATCGACAGGATGGGTATCGACGGAACCGGCATCGGGGCCCGCCGCGGCCAGGCCGATGCGGGCGATATGGGTCATGCAGGTGACCGCGCATGAGCCCGCGGTCCGCGCGCCCCGCCACGCCCGCCGAGCGCCGCGCACTGGCTCAGGCGCGCCCGCCGCTTCGCGATGTCGATGCCGCGGCGATCCAGCGCTTTCTCGACGCCGCCTGGGCCGAACGCGGCCTGGCGATGCGCAGTCTGGAGAGCTACCGTCGCGATCTCGAAGGACTGGCGCGCAGCCTGCCCGCCGCGAGCGCGCTCGAACGCGTGACCGCGGCCGAGCTTTCCGAGCACCTGGCCGAGCGGATGGGCCAGGGCTACAGCCCGCGCAGCGCGGCGCGGCTGCTGTCCGCCTGGCGCGCCTACTTCGGCTATCTGCGCCAGCGCGGCGTGCGCGAGGACGATCCCACCCTGGGCATCGCTCCACCGCGTCTGGGTCGTCCCTTGCCGCGCACGCTCAGTGAGTCGCAGGTCGAGGCCCTGCTGCAGGCACCCGATGTCGACACGGCGCTCGGACTGCGCGACCGCGCCATGCTCGAACTCATGTACGCCACCGGGCTTCGAGTCAGCGAACTGGTCGGTCTCGCCAGCACCCAGATCAATCTCCGTCAGGGCGTGCTGCGCGTGCTGGGCAAGGGCAGCCGCGAACGCCTGGTGCCGATGGGTGAGGAGGCGCAGCACTGGATCGAGCGCTATCTGGCCGACGCCCGGCCTGCCCTGCTCGGCGGTCGCCGCGGCGAGGCGCTGTTCGTCACCGGACGCGGCGCGGCGCTGGGTCGCCAGCAGTTCTGGACGCTGGTGAAGCGCTACGCGGGGAAGGCCGGCATCGATGCCGCCCAGGTCAGCCCGCACAAGCTGCGCCACGCCTTTGCCACCCATCTGCTCAACCACGGTGCGGATCTGCGTGCGCTGCAGATGATGCTGGGTCACAGCAGCCTGTCCACCACGCAGATCTACACGCTGGTGGCCCGCGAAACCCTCAAGCGTCTGCACGCGCAGCATCACCCACGCGGTTGACCGCCCCGAAGCCGGCTTGCCGGCTGTGGCCAACTGTGGCGAAACGCAAAACTGAGACTTGCGGCGCGGGTGGATAGAGTATCGTGGCGCGTGTTCGGGGCTGATGTTCCCGGTCGGCGGAGGTACTGCGAGGGCTGTTGGCCCGACGCGCAGGCCGAGTCTCGCCAAGACGGCTTTCCGGCCCGTCGGCCCCGGGTCCAGGGGACGACTGCGGGGGCAGCCGTGGGTTCAAGAACGGGAATTCAGAAAGACATGCATACCAAGTTGTTCATCGGGCTGGCGCTGGCCGGTCTGGTCGCGCCCTGCGGCACCGCTTTGGCCGTCGACCCGGCTGCCGCGGCCGATGTGCCCGGGCAGGGAGGGGTCGCAGGCGGCGATGCGGCGCTGGAGCAGGTCGTGGTGACGGCGCGCAAGCGTTCGGAGTCGCTGCAGCAGGTGCCGATGAGCGTGGTCAGCCTGGATGCCGACGAGCAGAAAAAGCTCGATCTCGACAATATCCAGGACCTCGGTCGGGCGGTGCCCGGGCTGCAGCAGGGCGATCTCGCGATCACCAGCCGGCTGAGCCTGCGCGGGGTGAATTCGGGCGACAACAACGCGTTCGAGCAGGCGGTCGGTGTGTATGTCGACGGCATCTTTCGCGGGCGCATGAATCAGCAGCACATCGGTCTGTTCGACCTCGAACGCATCGAGGTGCTGAAGGGGCCGCAGGTCGCCCTGTACGGTAACAGCTCGATTGGCGGCGCCATCAGTGCCACTACCCGCAAGCCGTCCTTCCAGACAGGCGGCTCGCTGGGTGTGGCGTACGAGAGTGAGTACCAGAACACCCGGCTGGCTGGCGGCGCCGACTTGCCGCTGGGCGACCAGCTGGCGCTGCGCGTGGCCGGCGTCTGGGGTGACCAGCAGCGCGGCATCTCGCCGAACGATGCGAACGGGCGCAGCGAGCCGCGCGCCGAGTTCGACGCCGTGCGCCTGTCGGCGTTGTGGCTGCCGACCGACCTGCTCAGCATCAGCCTGCGCCACGAGCAGGGCGAATTCGACCGCGAGGGACACATCTTCGACGTGTTCAAGCACGTCGACGGCCAGGGCAATCCGTTTCCCGGCTCGGTGTTCACCGGCATCAACGACGGTCGTCTGAACATCGGCAACGGCGATCCCTTCCTCTACCAGGACGCCTTCCTGCGCACCGACATGGACGAGACCCGGCTCGAGGTCGAGTACCTCGCCGACGCCTTCACGGTGACTTCGGTCACCGGGCACAGCCGCTACGACTACCGTCACTCGGCCGATGTCGATCTCACCCCGGCGACCCTGATCGGCGTGTACCAGGACGAGCGCTACGAGCAGTTCTCGCAGGAGCTGCGCCTGACCGGCCCGGAAGGCGGGCGCCTGACCTGGCTGGCCGGCGCGTACTACCAGAACGACGACTTCCGCAACGACTACTTTTCCGACTTCAACCTGCCTGCCCTGGTGGCGCCGGCATTCGGCATTCCGACCGAGCTGGCCGCGCAACTGCTCGATCCGTTCGATCGGCACATCCTGCTCGACCAGCGCACCGAGCAATCGGCGCTGTTCGCCCACCTCGACTTCGCCTTGACCGATCGCCTGACCGCCGGGGCCGGGCTGCGCTGGCAGCACACCCGCAAGCAGGCCGAACAGGCCGTGCGCGGCGCCGGCCTCGATCATGTCGACGGCCTCGGCCGGCTGGTCGACACACGCTGGCTGAGCCCGGCGCTGGCGCCGCTGCTGCTGGGCAATCCCGACTATCTCGCCGATCCGACCGGCTACGTGCTGGTACTCGACGACGGCACCACCATCGATCCGATCCTGGCGCCGAACCACCTGCTCGGCTACACCATCGTCTCCAACGGGGCCGGTGTGCCGCACGAGTTCGGCGGGCTGGATCGCCGCGAGTCGCACCCGATGCTGCAGCTGAGCCTGGCGTTCCAGCACAGCGAGGACCTGATGCTGTACGCGGCCTGGTCGAACGGCGCCAAGGCCGGAGGATTCGACTTTCTCTACGAGGGTGGCGATCGCGACCGCGTCGAGTACGGCGACGAAAGCGCCAGCGTGTTCGAGGTCGGCTTCAAGAAGGAGTGGCGCGATGTGCGCCTGAACATGGCCGCCTTCCACGGCAGCTACGATGATCTGCAGGTCTCGGTGTTCGACGGCGGCATCGGTTTCACCGTCGGCAATGCGGCGAGCTCGACGTCGCGCGGCATCGACGGCGATCTGGTCTGGCGCGTCGACGAGCACTGGCGCGCGCTGGCGCAGTGGTCGTGGGTGGACTTTCGCTACGACTCCTTTCCCGACGCGAACTGCAGCACCACCGAGCGTCTGAACGGCAGCGGCCCGCTGTGCGACTGGTCGGGCCGGCGCACGCCCTTCGTGCCCGAGGTCGAAGCAGCGCTGGGGCTCGAGCACGAGTTCGAATTCGGCCACGGATGGACGCTGACCCAGGGGCTGCGGGCGAACTACCGCGGCAGCTACAGCACCGCCTCGGACCTCGAAGAGCAGACCCGCGAGCCGGCGCATACCTTCGTCGACTACCGCGTCACCCTGCAGCCGGACTCCGCACGCTGGAACATCAGCCTGTTCGGCCGCAACCTCACCGACGTGCGCCACAATGTGTTCACCTCGGTGATTCCGCTGGCACCCGGCGGTGCGTTCGCGCACGTGCTCGGCCGCGGGCGCGAAGTCGGCCTGGCCTTGCAGCTGGAATTCTGAGCCGGCGCCCGCGCTGGTCAGAACACCGGATCCCATCGCCGCCGGAGTCAAACGCATGGCGAAGCCGGGCCTGCCGCGGTAACCTGCCGGGCGCGGGCGAGACGGTGTCCGCTCGTGTGCCGTCGACCCCTGCGCGACGGCGCGCGTCTCCGGGCGGCTGAGCGGGGCGGAGGGTCGGATGCGACTGGCGGGATACACCGTCGACGAGATGATCTACGCGGCCGGCGAGACCGTCGTCGCCAGCGCCGTCGCGTCCGACGGGTCGCGGGTGGTGCTCAAGTACCTCGACAGCGAACGCCCGGCCCCCGAAGTGCTGGCTCGCTGGCGGCACGAGTATGCGGTGCTCGATTCGATCGAGTCCGACTACGTGATCAAGGTGCTGGCGCTTGAGCAGGTCGAGCGCGGCGCGGTGCTGGTGCTGGAAGACTTTGCCGCGAGTAGCCTCGCCCAGCTGATCGAGCGCGGCCAGCTCGATCTCGCCGACCAGCTGACCATATCGATCCGGCTGGCGCGCGCGATCGGCGCGGTGCACGCGCACCGGCTGATCCACGGCGACGTGGCGCCGAAGAACGTGCTCGTCGATCCGGCCTCGCTGGAGATCAAGCTGTGCGACTTCGGCCTGTCGACGCGGCTGGATATCCAGCCGCGCAAGTCGGACGGCGCGGCGATGGCAGGCACCCTCGAATACATGTCGCCCGAACAGACCGGGCGGACCAATCTCGACATCGACTACCGCAGCGATTTCTACTCGCTCGGCGCCAGCCTCTACGAGCTGTTCGCCGGCCGCGAACCGTTCGTTGCCAGCGACCCGATGAGCCTGCTGCACGCCCAGCTCGCCAGTATGCCGGTGCCGCTGCATGAGCTCGATCCGGCGATTCCCGAAGCGGTGTCGTCGATCGTGCAGAAGCTGCTGGCCAAGCATCCCGACGACCGCTACCAGAGCAGCTTCGGGCTGGTGCAGGACCTGGAAACCTGCGCCGAACGCTGGCGCGTCTACCGTCGCATCGAACACTTCAAGCTCGCCCGCAACGACGTGCCCGAACGATTCTGCCTGGCGCAGAAGCTGTACGGCCGGCAGGTCGAAGTCGCCGGCATTCTCTCGGCGTTCAAGCGCGTGGTCGGGACGGGCACGGTCGAGCTGCTGCTGGTCAGCGGCTACTCGGGCATCGGCAAGACCGCCCTGGTCGGTGAACTCAACCGACCGGTGCTGGCGCGGCGCGGCTACCTGCTGCGCGGAAAGTGCGACCAGTACAGCCGCAACCAGCCCTACGTCGCGCTGATCCAGGCATTCGGGCAGATGCTGCAGACCCTGGCCTCGGAAGGCGCCGAGCGCCGCCAGTACTGGAAGAGCCGGCTCGCCGACGCGCTGGGCGCGAATGCCGCCGCGGTGGCCGAAATCATTCCCGAACTGGCCACCCTGCTGGGCAGTACGCCGCCGATGCCGGCGCTGCCGCCGGCGGAAAGCGAGCAGCGTTTCCACATCGCCTTCTCGCAGTTCGTGGTGGCGCTGGCGGCGCGCAGCCATCCGCTGCTGCTGTTTCTCGACGACCTGCAGTGGGCCGACGTGTCGACTCTGCGCCTGCTCGAGTACCTGGTGCGCGCCGAAGGCGAGCGCAGCGTGCTGATCGTCGGCGCCTACCGCGACAACGAGGTGCAGCCGGGCGATCCGCTGCAGCTGAGCATCCAGGCGATCGAGCGCAGCCAGGGCCGCGTCGAGCACATCCACCTCGGACCGCTGCCCGACGACGACGTGCGTCAGCTGATCGCCGATACCTTGCATGCGCAGCTCGAGCCGGTGGCTGATCTCGCCGACTTGTGCATCGAGAAAACCCACGGCAATCCGTTCTTCCTCGGGCAGTTCCTGCGCCGTTTGCACGAGCAGGGTGACGTCGTCTACGACCGCCGGCATGGCACCTGGACATGGGACCTCGAGCGCATCCGCGAACGCGGCATGACCGACAACGTGGTGACGCTGCTGCTCGGCAAGCTCACCACGCTGCCTGAAGCCACCCAGCAGTTGCTCGCGCTGGCCGCCCATCTCGGCACCCGCTTCGACCAGCGCGAACTGATGGCGGTGGGCGAGCGCAGCGCCGAGGCCACGGCCGAGGTGCTGTGGCCGGCGCTGCAGTCGGGGCTGCTGGTGCCGCTCAACGAGGACTACAAGTTTGCACACAGCCCCGAACGCCTGAAGGGCGCGCGCTACCGATTCCTGCACGACCGCGTGCAGCAGGCTGCGCACGAACTGGTCGCCGAGGCTGATCGCGCGGCCGTCCGCCTGCGCTGCGGCCGACTGCTGCTGGCGGCGAGCAACGAAGCCGAGCTCGAAGAGCGACTGTTCATCATCCTCGAGTCGCTGAACGCGGCGATCGATCGCATCGACGACGTCGACGAACGCGCAGCGCTGCTCGCGTTGAACCTGCGCGGCGGCGTGCGGGCGAAGTCGGCCTCGGCGTACGAGGCAGCGGTCGCATTCCTGGCCAAGGCCGAAGAGCTGTTGCCCGAGCAGGCCTGGCAGCGCGACCCCGAGCTCGCCCTCAGCCTGCACCGGAACCTCGCCGAGGCGGAGTACCTGGCCGGGCGCTTCGATCTGGCCGAAGCGCGGCTCGACCAGCACATCGCCTCGGCGCCGAGCGTCGCGGCCAAGGTCACGCTGTGCCTGGTGCAGTCGGACCAGATGCAGATCCGCGGCCGCTTCGACGAGGCGTTCGGCGTGCTGCGCGCAGCACTGGCGCTGCTGGGCCGCGACTTCCCGGCGACCGAAGAAGAGGCCGGGGCGCAATTCGGCATCGAGTTCGCCGAACTGGACGCCCTGCTCGGCGAACGCGACGAGCACGAGCTGCTGTCGCTGCCGGAAATGACCGATGCCGAACGCCTGCTGGAAATGCAGGCCTACTTCGGGCTCGCCTACGCGACCTACCAGATCGATCGCGGTGTGAGCTACGTGCTCGGCGCCTGTCGCATGGTGCGCGCCACCCTGCAGCACGGACTGTGCGACCAGAGCTGCATCGGATTCGCCGCGTTGAGCACCGCCATGGCCGCGATGGGCAAGCCGTATCCGGCCGTCCATGCCAACGGCAAGCTGGCGCGCCGACTGTCCGAGCAACGCGACAGCGCGTACTTCCGGTTGTCGGTCTATCAGTACTTCGCGGCGTTCTACCAGCACTGGTGCGACCCGCTTCGCGAGACCCTGCCCTACCTGGAGCAGGGTCTGACCATGGGGCGGTCGGGCATCAACCCGCTCGCCGCCGGTTATTGCGCGTTGCTGCGCCCGGTCAACCAGTTCGTGATGGGCGTGCCGATCGAGGACGTCGAGCTCGAAGCGCAGCAGGGCTTGGCCTTCCTGCGTCGCAGTCGCCAGCCCGCGACCGAGGCGATGCTGTACTGCGGCGTGCTGCAGCCGATCGCCGCGCTGCGCGGCAAGACGCTCAAGCCCAGCAGTTTCGACAGCAACGAGGTGCGCATCGGCGAATTCGTCGGCGACGACTTCGAGTCGGCCTCGATTTGCCTGGCGTTCCATTCTTTCGCGATGACCCGGCACGCCTATCTGTTCGATTCGGCCAGTGAGTGGCGCCACGCCTCGACCAAGCTGGCGATGATCGGACGGCTGCTGCCCGATGGCCCCACCCTGGTCGAAGCGAGTTTCTTCCGCGCGCTGGGCTTGCTCAAGGACGGTTTCGTCGACGAGGCGGATCGACAGGCCGCGCTGGACGAAGCTCAGGCTCTGCACGAGCGGTTCGAAGTCTGGGCCACGCATGGCCCGGAGAACTTCCAGCACAAGGCTCTGCTCATCGCCGCCGAGCTGGCGCGCGTCCGCGGCGAGCATCGCCAGGCGATGGAGCTGTATGCCAAGGCGATCGAAGCCGCCGGCGAGTCCGGCTTCGCCCACTGCGAGGCGCTGTGCAACGAGCTCTATGCCCGTTTCTGGCTGCACCAGCAGCAGCGTCAGCTCGCGCACAATTTCATCCGCGAAGCCTACTTCCACTATCAGCGTTGGGGAGCGGTGGCGAAGTGCCGGCTGATCGAGGCGCAATGGCCGCAGATCCTGTTCCGCTCGGTCGAGCTGCGGCGGGCCACGTCGGCATCGAGCGGCAACTTCGCCGGCGTGTCCTCCTCGGTCGGGCTGCTCGACCTGCACTCGCTGCTGAAGGCGAGCCGGCTGCTATCCCAGGAAGTGCAGCTCGAGGCCTTGCTGCAGAAACTGCTCGGCATCGTGCTGGAGAACGCCGGCGCGGAGTACGGCGCCATCGTGCTGTGCGACGAAGATCGTCTCAGTGTCGAGGCCGTGGGCCGCTTCGCGGAAGGGGCGATGACCGAGTACACGCGAGTCGCGCGCTCGATCGAGGAAGTCAGCGCCGCCGACGCGCGCATGCTGCCGGTGGAACTGCTGGAGTATGCGCAGCTGACCCGCAACCTGCTCACGCTGGCCCAGCCGGCGGAGGACGTGCGCTTCGCCAAGAGCGCCTACCTGAAGGCGCGCCACCCCAAGTCGGTGCTGGTGCTGCCGGTGCTGAACCAGGGCCGCATGGTCGCGCTGATCTACGTCGAGAACAATCTGCTCGAGGGTGCGTTCACCGAGCGCCACGTCAAGACGCTCGAACTGCTCGGCGCGCAGGCGGCGATTTCCCTGGTCAACGCGCGGCACGTCGAGAATCTCGAACGCAAGGTCGCCGAGCGCACCGAAGAGCTGCGCCGGATGAGCATGAAGGACGGCCTGACCGGCATCGCCAATCGACGCAGCTTCGACGAGCGGCTCGCGGGCGAATGGCGCCGCGCCCAGCGTACCGGCAAGCCCCTGTCGCTGATGATGATCGACATCGATCACTTCAAGCCCTTCAACGACCACTATGGCCATGTCGAGGGTGATCGGGTGATCCGTGCGGTCGCGCAGACCCTGGAGCAGGTGGTCAATCGCAGCACCGATCTGGTCGCCCGCTACGGCGGCGAAGAGTTTGGCGTGGTGTTGCCCGACACCGACAGCGAAGCCGCACTGTGGCTCGCGGAATCCTGCCTGCAAGCGGTCGCCGATCTGGCCATCGTTCACGGGCACTCCACCGCCGGTGGCGCGGTCAGCATCAGCATTGGTCTGTGTTCCATGACCGTGGACGGCGACGTCGAAGCCGAGGCCCTGGTCACGCGCGCCGACCAGGCGCTCTACGACGCCAAGCGCGCCGGCCGGAATTGTTTTCGACGCTACGGCTGAGCTGGCGGCGGCCGGTCCCGCTCCTGCGAACCTCGTATCGCCGGGATGTCATCCGGCGGTTGAGCTTGTCCCCGAGTGCGTCCAGATCGGCGCCCGCTTTCGCTCCCCGGCGACCTCATGAGTCAAGGGGCCGGCCGTGCGCCTTGCGCACGGCGGGGTTGCGGAGGAGCCATCAGTGCGATTGAAGAGCTGGCCCCGAATCGCCTGAGGCCGCCCCGCTCAAATGCTGATGCTGTTGGGAATCTGCGAGGGCAGCTGGAACGGGTAGGGAATCGGCCGCGTCTCGTTGCGCTTGCGGATCTCGATCTCGATCAGTGCCAGCGCATCCTGCAGGTCGGCCACGATCGGTTGCACGCGACGGTCGGTGTAGTACGGATCGCGCGGGTTGTGCTCGAAGCGGCCGAAGGTGTCGTACTGCACCGCGGTGAGCAGGAACTCGAACGTCGCGCCGTACAGTGCGATATCCAGCGGCGGGAACCAGGCCACGATGTCCTGCTCGCTCTCGAGCACGCTGCTGCGCGTCGGTGAGGGCTGATACAGGCTGCCGCCCACGCTGGGCACGTAGGACATCAACGGATACTGCGCGTAGTTCACCGAAGCGTGGCGCGGGCCGGCCGTGTACAGGATCAGCGACACCATCTCGATCAGGTAGTCGAGGCTCTCGATTCGCCATGGGCGCTCCGGGTCACCGGTTTCGGTCAGTCCGCCCAGCCCCTTGATGTTGCAGTACTGCGGCGCGGTGAGCTCATAGATGAACCCCTGCAGCTCGTAGTCGTCGCGCACGTCCTGATCGTTGCGGTAGTAGACCCGCAGATGCGCATCGACGTAGTCGTGGATGGCCTTCCACAGCAGCAAAGTGTCGTCGCGGAAGGGGAACACCGGCAGCCGGTCGACGCCGCGCTTGGCGAAGTCGCGCGCCGGCACGTGCTCGTCCCAGCGCCACGCCTGGTGCGCCTTGCTGACCATCTCCAGACTGGACTCGATGGTGATGCCGACGTTGCAGGCGACCACGCCGCCCGGCACGACCAGGCTGTGAATCGCGTCGTCGTTGATGTTGATGGTGAAACGGAAGTGCGGGGTCAGCAATTTGTGCAGTGGATGCGACTGCGCCATCTGCCGGTGCATGGCGACGATCATCGGCTCGATGGTCAGATGGGTGTCGCCCAGATGGGCCACCGCCTCGTGCTGGATCGCGCTGCACACGTTCATCGTGTACTTGGCCAGGCGCCACTTCAGGCCGTTCCTGTCGTTGCCGTTGGCGCAGTCGTTCGGGGTGAAGATCGGTGTCGCCTCGGCGTCGAATTTCTGTCCGAGCTGGATCGCGATCGGCTGCATTGCGCCGCCGGAAGGGAAGCCCTCCGGCGGGGAAGGATTCCAGTAGAACAGGCCGATCGGCGCGGTGATGTAGCGCGCTTCGCCATGCAGCGGCTCGGTCTTGGCGCCGTCGAGCGCGGTGTAGTCGACGACGCAGAGCCTGCCTTCGCGGGCGGCCTGCTCGAGGGTGAGGGTGGCATCGCCGGTCACGCTCTGCAGTACCGCGTCGGTCACCGGCATCTTCTGCAGCAGGTCGGACAGCAGCACCGCGGACGAGCCGGCGCTCTTTTCCGGCACCACGCCGAGCAACTGGGTGGTGTTGAAGCCGCCGATCTGGAGAAACCCGAAGAACCAGTCCTGCTCGCTCGGTTCGAGTTCGGTGGGCATCCAGTCCTGGCGCTCGATGGTCAGTGCCGCGGGTTTGGGCATCTGCTTGAACAGCAGCTTGTAGTCGTCGATGTTCTCGGCCTGCAGGTAGGCGCGGCCGCGCGGCCCGTTGAGCACGTCGTAGGCGGTGGACTTCAGGAATGCCGTTGGCCCCGTCGCCAGCGTCTCCCTGAACATCTCTTCGAGCCCCTTGATGATCTGCTCGATGTCCTGCGGGATGTGGATCAGTCCCTCCAGCGCCGAAGGCAGCTCGGAGAGCGCCTTCAGCAGCGCATGCAGGTCCTTGCCATCGCGGATCGGATGCAGCGGGCTGAATTCCTTGTCGAACTTGTCCCAGGCAGCGCGGATGTCGGCCAGGGCCTGGGTCGGCAGGTCGCCCTGCAGCTCGCGCTCCAGCAGCATCTGGATGACGCTCTTGAAGTTCTCCAGCATCGGCGGGAAGACCTTCAGGACCTGCGCCTCGTAGTCGAGGGTGAATTTCTCCGGGCCAGGCAGGTCGGCCGACATCGGCACGGCATCGAGGTAGCTGAGCATGTAGTTGTAGTTGGTGCGCGCGGTCGCCAGCTCGAATGCGCGTGCCGCCTGTTGCTCGGGCGCGTCCTGCTGTGGAAGGGTGGGCACTGCGAAGTTCACCTGCGTCGTCGACATGGGCGCATCCTGTGCTGGATCGAGTGAGATCGGCGCGCGGCGGTCCGCGTGCTCCGGGACGTCACGCTAACCGCTGGGTCGCATCCACGGCAAGACCGAAGTCGTGCATGACAAAGCGGCCGGGTCGGCGGCGAGGCCCACGATGCTGCTTCGACACGCACAGCGGCCCATCGGGTCCACCACGGCGGTGCGGCGCGACTAACGCTTCGGCAACAAAACCCTCATGGGTATCTCAGCGTTCGGCGGCACGCTGCGCGCCATGTCGACGACCGCGCTGAGCACCGCCGAAGCCATGGCCGCCGCGCCATCGTCGCGCGCGCATGCAGCCGCCCCGCGTGCGCGGACGGCGCAGCGCTGGGCATTGCTTGCGTTCGTGCTGGTGATGGCCACCGCGTGGCTGGGCACCCGTCCACTGTGGGATCCCGACGAAGGGCGATACACGAACGTGGCGCTCAACATGCTCGAGCGCGGCGAGTGGTTGATTCCGGTGCGCAACGATGACACCGAGCACTGGACCAAGCCGCCGCTCACCTATTGGGCACTGGCGTCGAGCTTCGCGGTGTTCGGCGCCAATACCTGGGCGGCGCGGTTGCCCAACGCGCTCGCCTTTCTCGCCCTGTGTGCGGCGATCGGGCGCGTGGCGCGCCGGCTCGGCCTGCAACGCCCCGAACAGGCGGTGCTGGCCTACGCGAGCATGCTGATGCCGGCGGTGGCGGTGCAGCTGATCACTACCGATTTCCTCCTCGCGACCTGCACGACCTGGGCCGCTGCGGCCTGGCTGTCCTGTGACGACGAACGCGACGGCCACGACGGTCGCCAGTTGCTGTGGGCGGCCACCGCCGGATGCTTTCTGGCGCTCGGTTTTCTGACAAAAGGGCCGCCCGCGCTGTTGATCGCCGCCGGCTTGCTGGCCGGAGACGTCGCCGGTGGCGTCAGGCGCCGGGCGTTGACATGGCTGGTGACAGCGTGCGCGTTCCTCGTCGTCGCCACCCCCTGGTTCGCCTGGGTGGCCTGGCACGTGCCCGGATTGCTCGATCACCTGGTCGGCGCCGAGGTGCATGATCGACTGCTCACCGATCGCTTCGCCCGCCACGCACAGTGGTACGGCTGGTTGTGGATTTACCTGCCGACCCTGCTGCTCGGCGCGCTGCCATGGACGATTTCGTGGTGGCGCGGTTTGCGCGGCGTGTGCGGCTCAGCGTTTCGCCGATCCGGGAGTCGTGCCGCGGAAGCCGCAGATGCGATGCCCGCAACGGCCGCGGCCGGTTCGGCCCCTGCAAGCCACGCCGTCGCCAGCACTGGCCTGCACGGCGGCCGTCGCGTGGCGCGCGTGCTGGTGCTCTGGTTCGGCGTGCCGTTGCTGGTCTTCTGTCTCGCCCGATCGCGTTTGCCGCTCTACGTGTTGCCGCTGTTTTCGCCGATGGCGCTGATGGTGGCCTGGCAATGGCAGCGCGAGCGCAGAGACGCGCTGCCATGGCGCGGCGCGCTCGCCGTGGCCTGCCTGATCCTGCTGCTGCGTGCGGCAGCACCCTGGATGCCCAGCGAGCGCGACGCCGCGGTCTGGAGCCATGCCATCCGCGAGCGGGTCGGCGGCACGCCGGACGAAGTGGTATTCGTCGAGGACAAGCCGCGCTTCGGATTGCATCTGCATCTGGGGGCCGCGGTGGAAACCATCGGCAGCACCGCCGAAGACAGGCCGCGTTTCGATCCCGAGTTCGACGAGTCGCTGGCCGAGGAGCTCGGTGAGGCCGAACCGTCGCGCGTGTTCGTCACCAAGGTGAGCCACTGGCCGTCGGTCCGGGCACAGTTCGAGCGCAGCGGATTCCGCGCCGAGGTGCTCGGCAGTCCGATCATGGATCGCTACGTGTTCACCGCGTCGCAAGTGCACGATCCCGCCGAGCTGGCGGCGACTGCGGTGCTGGCGCCCCAGCCCGATGCCGCGGATTAACCGAATTCCAACAGCAGGCTCAGTGAATTCTCATGCGCAGCGTCCAGACTGGCGATCAGCCCACACCGCGCACCGCGCCTTGAGTCAGCCGACCGCACCTTCCCGTCTCCCCCGGGTGCTCCTGAGCCAGGAAGCGCTGGCCTTGCTGCTGAGCGTCTATTTCCTGCTCACTGCACAGCAGGCGTTCTGGCAAACCGTGCTGGGCGGAGATGTCTTCGCTGACGCACAGCGCTGGAGCACGTCAGCCGCGCTGGCCGTGATCATCGTCGCCGCCCATGCGCTGCTGTTCGGCCTGCTGTTCAACCGCTGGACGGTCAAACCGGTCGCGATCGTGTTGCTGCTCACCGCGGCGGCGGCGGGCTACTTCATGAGCCGTTATCGGGTGTTCCTCGACGACGACATGCTGCGCAACATCCTCCATACCGACACCAAGGAAGCCGGCGAACTCGTCACCGGGGGGCTGGTCATGCACGTTGCGCTGTTCGGTGCACTGCCGGCGCTACTGGTGTGGATGTGGCCGCTGCGCCGTCGTCCATGGCGCTCCGCGCTGCTCTATCGCAGCGGATTCCTGCTGTGGTGTGTCGCCCTCATCGTGGTCGGCTACCTCAGCCAGCCGCAGGGTGTGGCCGCGTTCGCGCGCAACCACAAGCCGCTGCGCGAGCTGGTCGCGCCCGGCAACTATCTGGTCAGTCTCTGGCGGGTGGCCCGATCCGACCTGGGCGGGCGCTCGGCCGCGCCGATCGAGATCGGGCTCGACGCGCGTCGCGAGACCAAACCACCCGACGACCGACGCCCACGCTTGCTGGTGCTGGTGCTGGGCGAGACCGTGCGGGCGCAGAACTGGGGGCTCAACGGCTACCACCGGCAGACCACGCCCGAGCTCGCGCGCCGCGACGTGTTGAACTTCCCGGACGTCTCGGCCTGCGGCACGTCCACCGAGATCTCGCTGCCGTGCATGTTCTCGCCGGCCGGTGAGGCCGGCTACGACCGCGAGCGCCTGCGGCGTAGCGAGTCCCTGCTGCATGTCCTGCACCGCGCCGGCGTCTCGGTGCTCTGGCGCGACAACCAGACCGGCTGCAAGGGCACCTGCGACGGGCTGCCGTTCGAGAGTTTCGAGCGCGGCTGGCCGAGCCCTTCCTGCGACGACGCGGGCTGTCTCGACCAGGCCATGAGCGAGGATCTCGATGCACTGCTGGCCGCGCATCCGGGCGACTTCGTGCTCGTGCTGCACATGCTCGGCAACCACGGCCCGGCCTACTACAAGCGCTATCCGGACGCGTTCGAGCGCTGGACGCCCGCCTGTCGGGAGGAAGACCTGGCGCGCTGCTCGGACGAATCGATCCGCAACGCCTATGACAACGCCATCCTCTACGGCGATCACTGGATCGCGTCGCTGATCGATCGCCTCCGTCTGCATCAGGCGCATGACGTCGTGCTGTGGTACCTGTCCGACCACGGCGAGTCGCTGGGCGAGGGCGGTCTGTACCTGCACGGCGTGCCGAAGTCGATCGCGCCGGACACCCAGCGCAAGGTGCCGATGACGATTTGGCTGGGCGATGGCCTGGTGGCCGACGAGCCCACGGTCGAGCATTGCCTGGCGCAGCGCCGGCTGCAGCCTGCCAGTCACGACCAGCTGTTCCACAGTGTGCTGGGGCTGTTCGGGGTGCAGACTTCGGTGTATCAGCCGAAGCGCGATCTGTTTGCGCCCTGCGCGGTGGATGCGACCACCGCGGTGGCGGCTCAGGAAGACTGACCGCCTTCGCCGGCGGGGACGGCCATCGCCGCGAGTGCGCGGAGCACGCTGTCTCGGGGCGCACGCACGACATACAGCGAGGACTGCTCGTCGAGCGAGTCAGGTGCCTGCTTCAAGGCGGCGAAGCAGGCCGCCGCCTCGCGCGGATTGGCGAACCCGTGGCTCTCGATCAGGACCGAGCCGTCGGCATCGGTGAGCTTGAAGTAGAACTGGCCGTCGCGCTCGCGGAACTGCTTGTATTGAGGATTTGACTGGCTGACCTTCGTCGACTTGCCGGAGGCTTCCGCCGCGCGGGCGCGCATGGGCCTCAGGCCCACCGCTTCGCGCAGCGCATCCAGCAGCGGACGGGCGACGGCGCGGGCGCGTGTCGCGCCGTGCTGCAGCGCATCCTCGATGCGCTCGGGGTGCGCCATCAGTTCGCCGTATCGGTCGCGCATCGGCGCAAGGTCCTGTTCGATGCGCGCGGCGAGCTGCTGCTTGGCCTCACCCCAGCCCATGCCCGCGCGCAGCGCGTCGGCATAGGCGGCCGATTCGGAGCGCCCCGCGAAGGCCTGGTACAACACGAACAGGGTGCTGCCGTCCGGGTCCTTGGGTTCGCCCGGCGCGCGCGAATCGGTGACCACCCGCGCGATGGCATCGCGGGTGGCCTTGGCGCCGCCTTCGAACAGCGGCACGGTGTTGTCGTAGCTCTTCGACATCTTGCGCCCGTCGAGCCCGGGCAGGGTCGCCACGGCGTCGTCGATCACCGCCTCGGGCAGCACGAAGTATTCGCGGCCGGCGCCGAACAGGTGATTGAACCGCTGCCCGATGTCGCGCGCCATCTCGATGTGCTGGATCTGGTCGCGCCCCACCGGCACGTGGCTGGCGTTGAACATCAGAATGTCGGCGGCCATCAGGATCGGATAGCTGTACAGACCCATGTTGATGCCGGCATCCGGATCGAGCTGTTCGGCCACGTTGGCGTCGACCGCGGCCTTGTAGGCGTGCGCGCGATTCATCAGCCCCTTGGCGGTGACGCAGGTCAGCAGCCAGGTCAGCTCGGGAATCTCCGGAATGTCGGATTGCCGGTAGAACACCACGCGCGACGCATCCAGGCCGCAGGCCAGCCAGGTCGCGGCGATTTCCATGCGCGAGCGCTCGATCCGCGCCGGATCGTCGCACTTGATCAGGGCGTGGTAGTCGGCCATGAAGAAGAAGCTCTCCACCCCCGGCTGCGTGCTGGCCTCGATCGCCGGGCGAATCGCGCCCACGTAGTTGCCGAGGTGCGGTGTGCCGGTCGTGGTGATGCCGGTGAGGACGCGCTTCATGTCTGGGTTCCTGCTTCCATGCTGTGCCTGGCGCTCAGGCTGCGTCGTGCGCCAAGCTTCGCGTGCCCGATTGGCCGCGAAACGCGCGTGGCATGACCTGAGTCGTCCGTTTCCGCATCGTCTTCGGCTCAGTCTTTCGGTGCGGCCGACTGCGGACGCATCAGCGTCGACTTGCCGAACAGGCTCTCGACCAGGTCCACAGCCAGCTTGGCTGTCTTGTTGCGCTTGTCGAAGGCGGGATTGAGTTCGACGATGTCCAGCGAGGCCAGCAGGCCGGTGTCGGCGATCATTTCCATCACCAGCTGTGCCTCGCGATAGGACGGGCCACCTTTCACGGTGGTGCCGACGCCCGGGGCGATGGTCGGGTCGAGAAAGTCGACGTCGAAGCTGACGTGCAGGTGGGTATCGGCGTCGACGCCGTCGAGCGCTTCTTCCATCACCCGGCGCATGCCGACTTCGTCGATGTAGCGCATGTCGTAGATGTCCAGACCGACGTCGTGCACCAGGCGGCGCTCGCCTTCGTCGACCGAGCGGATGCCGATCTGGCGGATCTGATCCGGATCGAGCACCGGCTTGCGGTCGCCGATCTCCACCAGCGGCGCCGGGCCGATGCCGCACAGGCAGGACACCGGCATGCCATGCACGTTGCCGGTGGGCGTGATCGCGCTGGTATTGAAATCGGCGTGCGCGTCCAGCCAGAGGATGCGCAGCTTGCGTCTGGTCTTGCGCGCATGGGCCGCCACCGCGGCGATCGAGCCGATGGCCAGGCAATGGTCTCCGCCGAGCATGATCGGCAGATGGTCGCGATCGAGCTCGGCCGCTACTGCGTCGCGCACTGCAGTATTCCAGGCGACGACTTCATCGAGATGCCGATAGCCTGCGCTGGGCGGCTGCCAGGGATTGCGCGGCCCGCTCAGGTTGCCGCCATCGAGCACCGCCACGCCCCGGGACTCCAGCGCTTCGCCAATGCGCGCCACGCGCAGCGCCTCGGGGCCCATCGAGGCGCCACGATGTCCGGCGCCGATGTCGGTCGGCACGCCGATCAACGACACCGTCTTCCGTGTGTGGCTCATTCGCTTCCCTCCTTGGACTCTTGCTGTTCCACCGGCAGCTTGGCGTCCTGCCAGGCCGGGAAGTTTCCCTGCAGGGCGCGGACGGAAAATCCGGCGGCCTCGAGGCTTGGCCGCACCAGTTCGACGCGTCGGCCCGAGCGGCAGTACACGATGACTTCGCGTGGCTCGCCCAATTCGCCGATGCGTGCGTCGAGGACATCGTGCGGAATCAGCACCGCGCCGGGCACGTGCCCGGCGGCGAATTCCGCTTCACTGCGCACGTCCAGCACCAGCGGTGGCTTGGCGTCGCCGAGCATGGCGGCGACGTCGGCTGGCGCGATGGCGTCGCCGGCCTGGGCGGCTGCGGCCAGCGCCAGAAACAGCGCGGCGCCGATGCTGCGTAGCAATCCCTGCATGCGGAGGCTCCCGGGTAGCGGTGTCGCGCAAGGCGCGCGAAGGATGACCTGGTGCCGACAGTCCGACTCGAACGGACGACCTACCGCTTACAAGGCGGTTGCTCTACCAACTGAGCTATGCCGGCTGAGCCGCGCATTCTATCGCGGATGCGTTCGGCGGGTCGCGCCCGGCCTGCGCTGCATCCGCCCACCATGCCAGCCGGCTCGGGACCATCGCCCGGCTAGGGTGATTCGCCCAGCTGCTCGGCCGAACACGGAATGGCGTCGGCCGACACCCCGGCGTAGCCGCCCAACGGGTGCCGCCAGTCGGCGTCCTTCTCGACTTCGAGATCGATCCAGAACTGGGCCTGCTCGTCGTTGCGCGGCTCGATTTCCGGTTCGAAGCCCAGCGCCGTGATCTCGCGCAGCCGCGCTTCGGCGCGCTGCGGGTCGCGGTAGACGCCGAGCGAAATGGTGTCCTGCTCGGAGCCGGCGGTCACCACGTAGTAGTCGTCGAGGCCGCGTGCGGACAGGCTTCGGGCAATGTCGAGGGCCGCTTCCCGCGACCCCGGCGAGCGAATGAACACGCGGTAGCCGCGGCGCACGATGGCGCGCGACTCACGGAATTGGATGCGCAGCGCGCTGGTGGCCAGCGCACTCATGGCACGGCGCAGATCGACCTGGGTCATGAACGGCCCGACCTCGAAACACGATGCCTCGACACCCGGCGGTCGCACCGCAGGCGGCATGCTCTCGCTGCCCTCCTGTTCCAGCTCGCTGAGCAGCACCAACCCGGGCACGCCCGGTTCTTCGCGCTCCGGCGTCGACGCTGGCGGTCTCGCTGGTCGCACGGACCACCACGCCGCGATGCCGATATTCATCACCAGCACGATCAGGGTCAGGATGCGGATCCAGCTCATGCCGGGCTTCCGGGACACCGGGCCCCGCGATGCGGAGCACCACGCGTCGCCAGTGGGGTCAGGGTCATGCGTTCATCCTTCATGCCGCGCAGACTCCCCCAGATCGGCGAGCCCGCGCAACACCAGGTCGTGCTCGATGCGTGGTGCCGGTGCCAGAAGGTCGGCGATGCGCTCGGCGTCGCCACCGCTGATCCACACCGCGGCCGGTGCGTCGAGTCGGGTCTGTACGTGGCGGTGCACGCGCTCCACCAGCGCCGCGGCCGACAGCCAGGCCCCGGACCACACCGCGTCGGCGGTGTTGTCGGCAAGCTCGTCGATGCAGAGGCCTGCGCTATCCAGGTGTGCGGCGCGCGCTTTCAGCGCCTCCAGCGCGCGCGGTGGCGAGGGCGCGATCACCCCGCCCAGATGCTGGCCCGAGGCGTCGACGGCGTCGATGGTCAGCGCCGAGCCGGCGCAGGCCAGCACGAAGGGCGTCGCGCAGCGTCGGCGCGCGGCACGCATCGCCAGCCAGCGGTCGACGCCGAGTTGGGCAGGGTCGCGATAGGCCAGCGTCAGCAGCTCGTCCGAGCGCGGTGGACCGACCTGTTCAGCTGCCACGCCGAGATCGTCGAGCACGGCCAGCACGGTGTCGCGCCGTTGCGATGTGGTCACGCAGCTGACCAGGGCGCGCCGCGAGGGGCTGTGCGCCAGCAACGCGCGCCACCGGGTCTCGGCCTGACGCGCCCAGTCCGGGTCCGACAGATCGAGCGGAGCCTGGAAGAACAGCCCCCCGGCATGGCTCAGCGCGCACTTCGCCCGCGAGTTGCCGAGATCGATGAGCAGGGTGTCCACGGAACGGGTCATGCCGCGCGCACGCGCACTTCGCCGCTGCGGCACAGCCACATGCCGCCGGCGTGTTCGACGCGCAGGGCGCCGTGCGCGTCGATGCCGCGGGCGGTGCCGCTGACCGACTGCGCGCCCTGCACTTCGACGCCACGTCCGCGCAGCGCGTCGATCGCATCCCAGCGATCGTGGAAGGCGTCGAGACCCTCGGCGTCGAAGCGGTCGACTGCCGCGACGATCGCTTCGGTCATGCAGCTTGCCCAGGTGCAGGGGTCGACGTCGATGCCGAGTTGGTGCAGGTCGGTCCAGGCCTGATCGGGTGCGTGGTCGGGTGGCATGGCGAGATTCAGGCCGAGGCCGATGACGACCGCACTGCCGTCGCTGCCCGCGCTGGCGATCTCGATCAGCACACCGCCCAGCTTGGCGCCGTCGACTTGCAGATCATTGGGCCATTTGACCTGCGCGCGCTCGATTCCGCGCGCGCGCACCGCCTCGCAGACCGAGATGCCGACCGCGAGACTCATCCCGGAGAGGCCGGCGGCCGCGGTGCGCAGGCGCGCGAAAACCGACAAGTAGAGATTGCCCTCAGGCGACAACCAGTGACGTCCCTGCCTGCCGCGTCCGGCCCGTTGACGGCGCGCGGCGAGGGCGAAACGCGCCGGCAGCGCGCGATGCCGGCGCAGCAGCTCGGCATTGGTCGAGTCGATGTCGTCGACCCATTCGACGTCCGGCACGGTCATCCGCGCGCGCGCGTCCACAAGCGATGAAACACGCGCGCGCGCTCGAAGCGGAACTCGTTGCCTGCGCGCAGTCGCGCGAGGTTGCTGCGGTGCGTGAACGCCAGCAGTAGAGCAACGATCAGCGCAAACAGCATTCGCGGGGATTGCCACGGGCCGTCCGCGGCGGCGACCGGCACCAGCACGGCGCCGGCGATGACCGTGCTGAGGCCGACATAGCCCGTGGCCGCCAGCACCAGCGCCCAGGCGCCGAGCAGCCAGGGCAGGGACCACGGCCACAGCACCAGCAGTCCACCCACCAGGGTGGCCGCGCCCTTGCCGCCGCGAAAACCGTGGAACACCGGCCAGACGTGGCCACAGACTGCGGCCAGCGCGGCCGCGAGCGGTCCGATCTGCAGCAGCTCCGGCTGATTCGCCAACAGCCGACACGCGAACCATGCCGTGAGGGCGCCCTTGCCGATGTCGATCACCACCACGCCGAGGGCAAAGCGCCAGCCCTGGGTGCGGAAGGCGTTGGTGCCACCGGCGTTGCCGCTGCCCTGGGCGCGGATGTCGACGCCACGAAGCCGGCCAAGCAGCAGGCTGCCCGAGAGTGAACCGAGCAGATAAGCGGTCAGCAGGGACAGCGCGAGACCGGTCAAGTCGTCAGCGGGCGGCGGAGGGCAGCGGGCATCCTGCCCCGCCGCGGGCTAGTCGGCAACCTGGGCGCCGACGACGAGGGCGCCGGGGCCAGTGTGGGCGCCGATCGCCGGACCCGCCTCGACAACCCAGCTTTGCGCGCAGTCGAGCTGATGGCACAGCGCCTGGCGCAGGGCCTCGCCATCCTCCGGCGCGCCGGCGTGCCCCACCAGGATGCGCCAGCGCTGCTGTCGCGGCAGTTTGCGGGCCACGTAGCGGGCAAACCGCTCCGGCACCCGGCGATGTCCGAACAGCGCCCCGGCCACGCCGAGTTTGCCGCTGTCGCGCATGATCGCGATCGCGTTCAGGCCCAGTCCGGACGCGAGCACCCCGGCCCAGCGCGGAATGCGCCCGCCGCGCACGGCGTGACTCACCTCGCGGGCCAGGGCGAAGGTGTGGGTCTGCGGCTTGAGCCGGTCGAGCCGGTCGAGGATGTCCTGGCGTGACGCGCCCGCGTCGGCGTCTTCGGCTGCGGCAATCGCCAGCAGGGCCTGGCCGCGGGAACCATGGCCGGAGTCGTACACCGCGATACGCGCGCGGTCGACCCGTTCGGCGGCGGCCTCGCCGGACTGCAGGGTGCCGCTCAGCGCGCGCGAAATGCCGATGTAGACGACCTCGTCGGTGTGGTCGAGCAGCAATTCGAACTTGCGCCGGAAATCGCCGGGCGGTGGCTGCGAGGTCTTCGGCAGTTCGCCGCCGGCCGCGAGTCGGGCGTAGAACTCGGCCGGATTCATCGACACCCGGTCGAGGAAGTCCTCGCCACCGAAACTCAGTCGCACCGGTACCACGTGCAGCGGCAGCTTTGCACACAGTTCCATCGGGAAGTCGGCCGCCGAATCGGTCACGATCGCGACCTTGCCGGCCGCGGTCGCGGCGCGGTGCTGCGCGCGCATGTCGTCGGCCTTGCGCGCGTGCACCCGGCCGAAGCGCCCGGCCAGCTCGAACAGCCGGGCCGGGTCGGCGACGTGGGCGTGCAGGCGCACGCGCTGTGCGCCGCCGGCGATCACGACGCTGTCGGCGTCGAGGGATTGCAGCGCATCGCGCAGTCCGCCGCGATCGACGGTCCCGGCGTCGATCAGGCATTCGCTGCACCACGGTCGGGTCGGGTCGGCCTCCTCGTGCCAGTGCTCGCCGGCGAATTCCTGGGTGTCGCCGAGATCGTCGTCGACCGGGGCGAGGGTGCGCTGATGGAGGAACTCCTCGATGCCCTCCAGAAGGTCGACGAAACCCTGCGCACCGGCATCGACCACGCCGGCCTGGCGCAGCACGGCGAGCTGCTTGGGCGTGTCCTGCAGGGCTGTGCGGGCGGCGTCGAGCGCGCCACCGAACCAGCGCCGCACCTCGGTCTCGCCGGCGTTGAGTGCGTCCGAGAACGCCTGCATGACGCTGATCATCGTGCCTTCGCGCGGCTGCGCCAGTGCCTCGCGGGCGAGCCGGGCGCCGGTGCGTACCGCGTCGCCGATGCACGCGGCGGTCAGCACCCGTTGTTCGTGCAGGGCCTCGCTGGCACCGCAGAAGAACTGGGCCAGGATCGCGCCGGAATTGCCGCGTGCGCCGTCGATGGCGTCGCTCGCCACCGCACGCAGCAGGGAGCTCGCATTGGCGGCACGCCGCGACAGGCTGCCCTGCAGCACGCTCTGCACCGTGAAGGCGAGGTTGCTGCCGGTGTCTCCGTCCGGCACCGGGAATACGTTGATCCGGTTCAGCAGTTCCCGGCGCGCGATCACCCGGCGCATGCCGGCGGTCAGGGCGCGGCGCAGCGCTGGCGCGGTGATGCGCAGGCTGTCGTGCGGGGCGATCGATGCGGCGGAGGCGGCCATGCGAGGAGTCTGCCAGAGCTTCGCCGACCCTCCATGTTGCGCCGCAGCGCCGGATCGTCGCGCGGCGAAGCGAGCGCGCCGCCGGTCCGGACGACAGCCGCCCCGGCCGGTGCCGACCTATCATGCGCACAGGGATGCAACTTTTTCCCCGCTTGCTGCATCCCACCCAGAACTGAAGTCAGCCGGACCCGACCATGCCCCGCCGTACGCCGCTCCTCGCTGCCTCCATGCTCAGTTTTCTGCTTTGTGCCGGCGTCGCGGTTGCTGGCGACGACGTCTTCGTCGGCGCCGGCGGGCAGTGCCCGGAGCGCGCCCGATCCGCTTCGGTGAGCGATGAGGTGGCCGTCACCGAGGACGCGTCGAAGCCGCAGTCTGCCCGGGTGGAAGGTGGCGGTGGCGATGCCGCGGTGAAGCCCGTGCGCAACCGGCCGCGCTGGCAGAGCTATCTGCCTGGAATGATGCGCTGACGCATGCCGGGTTGATTGAGGCTGCGTCGATCGAGGGTGCCTTGATGTTCGCGCACGACGTCGAGTTCGATGTCGGCATGGTCCTTGCGGTCCCCCCTGGCGCTGACCTGCTGCGTCCCGAAACCTGAACGAACCGTCCCCGCCCGGTCGGTGGGCCGGAACCGTTTCGGACCTTCGCGGTCTGATCTAGTGCACAGGCTCAGGGCAGGACGGCAAGGGCGCGTACACTCCAACACTCCGCGCGCCCTTGCCGGGCAGTTCGCCAGTCCGAGATCCGCGTGTTCAGTCCCCTCTGGTGGCGACGCCGTCGCGCCGAACCCATCGACGATCAAGTCTGGCTTCGAGTCTGCCGACGTCTGAGCTGGCGCCATGGCGCGGCGCCGGACGCAGGCGATCGCGCCCGCGCCGAGCGTTTCCTCGCCAGCCACGACATCCATGCTGCCCAGGACATGCGTCTCGACGACGCGCGCCGCGCCCTGATCGCCACCTTGTGCACGCGACCGCTGCGTCATCTCGACGAGCGGCTGCTCGGACGCTGGCGCGACCTGATCGTCTATCCGGGCCAATTTCGCGTTCGGCGCACGCATGCCGACGACGATGGCCTGGTGCGCGAGTGGGACGAAGAGCTTGCTGGCGAGGCCTGGGAAGACGGCCCGATCGTGCTGTCGTGGATCGATGTGCTGGCCGATCTGGCTGATCCCCAGCCCGGATTCGACGTGGTGGTGCACGAGATCGCGCACAAGCTCGACCTGTCGGACGGCGCGATGAACGGCACGCCGGCCCTGCCCGACGCGGCGCATCGGCGGCGCTGGATCGATGCCTTCCAGGCAGCCTTCGACGACCTGAATGCCCGCCTGGACCGCGGTGAGTCGCCGCCGATTGACGACTACGCCGCCGAGGCCGAGGGGGAGTTCTTTGCCGTCGTCAGCGAGTACCACTTCACCGCGCCCGACCAGCTGGTCTCGGTCTACCCCGATGTCGCCGCGGCGTTGACCGCGTTCTACGGCCCAGCGCGAGCGACGGTGAAACGATAGGTGCAGGCGTGCCGGCGCAGGCCGGCCGACGCCGCCGCGTCGATGCCTCAGCCGGACTTGCGCACGTACAGCGCCAAGCCCTTGAGCAGGTGCACGGCTTCCCTGATCGCGAAGTCCTCATCGCTCGTCGAGGTCGGGGGCGACGGCGTGCCATCGGCCTTCGTGCCGCCCTGTTCGGCCTCGAGATGGCCCGGAAGGTCTTGCTCGCGCACCGTGCCGAGGGCGCGTGCCTCGCGCCATTCGACGCGCTCCGGCAGCACGATGTCGGGCACGATGCCGGTGGCCTGGATCGAACGACCGCTCGGACCGTAGTAGCGCGAGGTGGTCAGTTTCAGGGTGTCGCCATTGTCGATCGGCAGCACGGTTTGCACCGAGCCCTTGCCGAAGCTGCGATTGCCCATCACCAGGGCGCGCTTGCGATCCTGCAGCGCAGCGGTGACCACTTCGGCCGCCGAGGCCGTGCCGGCGTCGATCAGGACCACCATCGGTGCGCCCTTCAGCACGTCCCCGCGCTGCGCTTTCTGCGAACTGTTGGCGTAGGGCAGGCGACCCCGGGTGGAGACGATCTCGCCTTCTTCAAGAAACAGGTCGGCCAGCGCGACCGCCGAGAACAGCAAGCCGCCGGGGTTGCTGCGCAGGTCGAGCACCAGTCCCTGCAAGGCACCGCCCTTGGCCAGCTTGGCGAGCTGCGCGGCGGCTTCCTTGCCGGTGTCCTGCTGGAAATTGCTGATGCGCAGATAGCCGATGCCGGACTCCAGCATGCGCCCCTTCGCACTCGCCACCCGGATCGTCTCGCGCTTCAGTTCGAAGTCGAGCAGTTCGGCCGTGCCGTCGCGCTGGATCTTCAGCCGGATCATCGTACCCGGCGCACCGCGCATCGACTCCACCGCCGCATCGACGTTCTCGGCACTGATGGTGGCGCCGTCGATCTCGACGATCACGTCGCCAGGGCGGATGCCGGCGCGCGCGGCCGGCGTGTCGTCGATCGGTGCGATCACGGTCAGGGTCCGGTCGGCGTTCTGCACCACCTCGATCCCGAGGCCGTCGTAGGCGCCGGTCGCCATCTCGTCGAGGTCCTTCGATTGCGAGGCGTCGAGGTAGGCGCTGTGCGGGTCCAGATCGGAGAGCAGACCGCGGATCGCGGCGCGCATCAGGCGCTCGTCGTCGATCGGTTCGACATAGGCCTGCTTGACCGCACGGAACACCGAGACGAAGCGGCGGATCTCGTCGATGCTGACGCGGTCTTCGGCCGCGGTCTCGATCGCGCCATCGTCGGCGGCCGCAGCGTCGTCCGCGACCGCTTCGTTCGCAGCGGTCTCGACGTCTGCGGTTTTTTCGGCGTCGGCGCCGAAGGCCGGGCCAGTGACGGCCAGCAGGCCGGCGAGCATCCACGACACGTAGGGTTTGCGCATGGCCCCATTATGAACGACCGCGGCGCAACCCGTGTGAGCGCCGCCTGCACGCCGGCGACTCGTTCGACCGCAGCTCAGCGCCGGCTCAGCCAGGCCGACGGATCGAGAGTCTGGCCCTTGCGGCGCAGCTCGAAGTACACCCCGGGCGCGTCGAAGCCGCCCGAGCGGCCTGCCTGCGCCAGCGCCTGACCCGCCTCGACCCAGTCGCCGGGTTCGACCCGCAGGGCGTCGTTGCCGGCATACAGGCTCATGTAGTCGTCGCCATGTTCGATGATGACCAGCAGTCCGTAGCCTTTCATCCACTC
This sequence comes from Lysobacterales bacterium, assembly GCA_020442465.1. Lineage (GTDB taxonomy): Bacteria > Pseudomonadota > Gammaproteobacteria > Xanthomonadales > Xanthomonadaceae > Pseudomarimonas. The sequence continues at coordinate 3,881 of JAGRJY010000170.1, read as the reverse complement.
GGCGAACGCCACCCGCCCATGGGCAATCGCGCGTACGTCGCCGCCGTCGGCCGTCTCGATCCACCAGCCGCGGCTGGGTCGGCCGTCCGGCAGGGTGCCGGCGTAGCCGACCCGCAGCCGGCCGATCGCCGGGCGCGGCAGCTTGCCGCGCTGTTGGGCCAGCGAGGCGCCGCGGCCCAGGTGCCTGGGGATGTCGGCGAAGATGTCGCGGATCGACTGCAGCAGGTGCTTCAGCGCGCTCTCGTCGCGTCCCAGTGCGCGCGAGCGGGACTGCGCATCGGCATATTCCTTCTCCAGCCGGGCCAGCAGTTCGGCGCGCCGGGCCCGGGCGCTGGCGAGTTCGCCGGCCTGCAGATCAAGTCGGGCCTCGGTCGCCGCCAGCGCCTCCTGCTGCGCACGCACGGCCAGCTCGGCGCGGGCCAGCTCGGCCAGCCCGGCCAGGGTCTGCTTGAGCTGACCCAGGCGGTCGCGCTGAAGATAACGGTAGTAGATCAGGCCGCGGTGCAGCCGTTCGATGCTGTCCTGCGCGAGCAGCAGTTTCAGCTGCTCGTGGCGACCCGCCGCATAGATCGAGCGCACCAGGGTGGCCAGCGTCGCCCGCTGGCTGGCCGATGCGGCCTGCAGCGCATCGCGCTCGCCGCGCAGGCGCTCAAGCTCGGTGTTCTGGCTCGCCTGCTCGGCGCGGGTGGCATCGAGCTCGCGTGCCACGGCTGCGATCTCGAGGTCGGCATCGCGCATCTGCGCCGCCACGGCCTCGCGCTCGCCGAGCAGCGCCTGCTGCCGGGCCGCCAGCTCGCGCAGGTTCGCGCGCACCGCGTCGAGCTGCTGTTGGACCTTCTGCTCGCTCTGGCTGTTCTCGTCCTCCGCCGCCGGTAGCGCCGCCGGCAGGCAGGCGAGGCCGGCGAGCAGCAGCGCGGCGGCCAGTCGCATCCGGCTTCAGGCCGCCCGAAGCAGGCTGTGCCCGGTCATCGCTGCGGGCACCGGCAAGCCAAGCAGCTCCAGCACCGTGGGCGCGATGTCGCACAGGGCACCGCCCTCGTCCAGCGCAGCGTCGGCGCCGACCATCACCAGCGGCACCGGCCCGGTGGTGTGCTGGGTATGCGGCTGTCCGGTGTCGGGGTCGCGCATCTGCTCCAGGTTGCCGTGGTCGGCGGTGATCAGCATCGCACCGCCCGCCGCTTCGATGGCGGTGGTGATCCGGCCCAGTGCCTGGTCGACGGCCTCCACGGCAGCCACGGCGGCTTCCAGTACCCCCGTATGCCCGACCATGTCGGGATTGGCGATGTTGCAGACGATAAGGTCGAAGCGACCGCTGCCGATCGCGTCAACCAGTCGGTCGGTGACTTCCGGGCAGCTCATTTCCGGCTGCAGGTCGTAGGTGGCGACCTTGGGCGAGGGCACCAGGATGCGTTCCTCTCCCGGATACTCCGACTCGACGCCGCCCGAGAAGAAGAATGTCACATGGGCGTATTTTTCGGTTTCGGCGATGCGCAGCTGATGCATGCCGGCCTCGGCAACCAGCTCGGGCAGGGTGTCTTTCAGCTTGCTCGGCGGATAGGCCACGGCCACGGGCAGACCTTCGGCGTATTCGGTCAGCGTGGTCATCGCCGACAGCGCCGGTCGGCGGCCGCGATCGAATCCGTCGAAGTCGTCCAGCACCAGCGCCTGGGTGAGCTGGCGCGCGCGGTCGGCGCGGAAGTTCATGAACACCACTGCGTCGCCGTCGGCGATCGGTGCGCCGCCGCCGATCAGGCTTGGCCGCACGAATTCGTCGTTCTCACCGCGCGCGTAGGCGGCCTCGAGCGCCGTCACCGCGTCGGCGTACTGATGCTCGGCCTGGCCGGCGACGATCGCCTGCCACGATTCGGCGACACGCGCCCAGCGCTTGTCCCGGTCCATGCCGAAGTAGCGCCCGGAAACGCTGGCAATCGCCGCCACCGGGCCCTTGAGATCGAGCCGGCGCAGCAGCGACCCGCCCAGGCGTTCCGTCGTGGCGACCCGCAGACCGGTGCTGACCTCGTCGCACACCGACTGCAGCCGCAGCAGGCTCGTCATCGCCGAGCGCGGCGGCGTGTCGCGGCCGTCGAGAAACACGTGTACCGCGGTCCGCGGCACGCCGCGCGCCGCAGCCATCCGCAGCATCGCGAAGATGTGCTCTTCGTGGCTGTGTACGCCGCCGGGTGAAAGCAGGCCGAGCACGTGCAGCGTGCCTTGCGCGTCGATGGCGGCATCACAGGCCTGACACAGCGCGTCGTTGTGCGCAAAGCTGCCGTCCGCGATGGCGCGGTCGATGCGGGTGAGTTCCTGGTACACGACCCGGCCTGCGCCGAGATTCATGTGGCCGACCTCCGAGTTGCCCATCTGGCCGTCCGGCAGACCGACGCGCAGGCCGCTGGTGTGGATCAGCGTGTGCGGCCGCTCGCGCCACAGCGCGCGCCAGTTTGGCGCCTTGGCCTGGGCGATCGCGTTGTCGGTGGGATCTTCGCGGTAGCCCCAGCCGTCGAGGATCAGCAACAGCACTGGGCGCTTCTTGCGTGGTTGGTCGGTGCTCACATCACTGCCTTTCGGATCCATGCTGCCTCATCGTGCGCCGGCGTCGATGCCGGCAAGCGACGCCCCTATGGGTCATGTCGAGGCAACCGGAGCGGAATCAAGTCGCCGGAATGGGCGGCCCGGCGGGCGGGCCGATGTGCGGTCTAGTGTACGTGTACGGTCGCGGTGCGCATCGACCGCCGACGCATTTCAACCTTTCTGCGGCAATCCGCATCTGACCCTGCAGCAGGATCGTGTTTCACCTGCGACCCACCTACCCATCCATCATCGGGAGTGCGACATGCGTCATATCCTGCTTGCCCTGATCCTGGTCTCGCCCCTGGCGCTGGCCGAGGGCCCGAACATCGACAAGCTCAACGGTGCGATCCGCACCGAGTCGGGCAAGGCCTACGGTGACCTCGAAACCGTCAACGGCGCCATCTCGGTGCGTGCCGACGTCGAGGCCGAAGAAGTCAGCACCGTCAACGGCAGCATCTCGATCGACGAGCGCGCGCGCGTGCGCAGTGCCGAGGCCGTCAACGGCTCGATCAGCATCGAGCGCGACGCCAGCGTCGAGTTCGGGGTCGAATCGGTCAACGGCGGCATCAGCCTGCGGCAAGGTGCTCGCGTCGGCGGCAGCGTCGAGACCGTCAACGGCTCGCTCAAGCTGCGCGGCGCCGAAGTGCAGGGCGATCTCTCCAACGTCAACGGTTCGATCACCGTCGACGAGGGCAGCTTCGTGCACGGCGGCATCACGGTGAAGAAATCGAAGGGCTGGAACTTCTGGGGCGACAGCAACAGCAAGCCGCCCCGTGTCACCATCGGTGCGAACTCGGTGGTCAAGGGCACCCTGATGTTCGAACGGGAAGTCGAACTCGAGGTGCATCCCACCGCGAAGATCGGTCCGCTCAAGGGTGTGACCCCGATCCGCATCGACGCGCAAACCGTCGAGAAGTAACCGTCATCGAGGGGGCGCTCGGCCGCGCGCGGGGTGGAAGCCCGGCGTGCGGCCGGAGCCGCAGGGAGCGGGCGACTGGTGCTCGCGGGCTGCGGCCTGCGGCAGTCCCGCATCGCGGAACCTGGATTCGAAAGCAAAGCGTTTCGTACCGACCTGCGGTCGGCCCGAGTCACTTTCTCTTGAGTGGCCAAGAGAAAATAACCAAAGAGAAGGCCACCCCAGCCAGTCGCTCTCCGGGCATCCTGCCCTCCGAGTACGCGTTCGGCTTGCGGGGTTTTCCGACAGCACCTCCGTGTGCTGGCGAAAAACACGCGCGCATCGTGCGCGCGTCCCTTCGGGCTGATCCTCCAGCCGCCCGCCGACCGGCAGGGGCCCCACTGGGCGGCCATCC
>JAGRJY010000004.1 GCA_020442465.1 Lysobacterales bacterium | reverse complement strand
GCGCTGGAAGGATCGCGCCCGGTGCGCGTCGACGAGATTCGCTGGCATGCCCAGGGCGATCGCGCCGCGTTGATGCTGCGTGCGGTCGACAACAAGGATCGCTGGATCGTCAGCCTGCATCCGGCCGCCGACGCGGACAAGGCTCCCGCGCCGCGCCTGCTGCACCGGCTGCAGGACCCGGCCTGGATCAACTGGGGCTTCAACGACTTCGGCTGGCTCCCCGACGGCGCGACGCTGTGGTACCTGTCGGAAGAAAGCGGCTACAGCCATCTGTACCTGCGCGACGATGCCGACCGCGCCAAGCCGCGCGCGCTGACTTCCGGTCACTGGGAGGCCTCCCAGGTGGCGTGGAATGCGGACGCCTCGCAGGCGTTCTTCCTGTGCAATCGCAGCTGGCCGGGCGACTACGAGGTCTGCCGGGTCGACCGCGCCGGTGGCGAGGTGGTCGAACTTACCGCCGTCGATGCGGTGGAACAATTTGTGTTGTCGCCGGATGGCGGAGCGCTGGCGCTGCGGGTCTCAGCGCACCACACGCCGCCGCAGCTGGCGACGCTCGAGCTGGCCGGCGGCCGCTTGGCGATGCGCACCGACACCCGCAGCGAAGGCTACCGGGCGCGCGCCGTGCTGGCACCGCAGTACGTGCAGGTGCCCTCGAAGCACGGCGCCGGATCGATCTGGGGCAAGCTGTACACACCCGCCGACAGGCAGCCGGGGCAGCGCTATCCGATCGCGCTGTTCGTGCACGGCGCCGGCTACCTGCAGAACGTCTCGGCGCGTTACCCCAACTACTTCCGCGAGCAGATGTTCAACGAGCTGCTGGTACGCAGCGGCTACCTCGTGCTCGACCTCGACTACCGCGCTTCGGAAGGCTACGGCCGCGACTGGCGCACGGCGATCTACCGGCAGATGGGCCATCCGGAACTCGAGGATTACCTCGACGGCATCGACTGGCTGGTCGAGCAGCACCAGGGCGACCGCGGTCGCGTCGGCATCTACGGCGGCAGCTACGGTGGCTTCATGACCTTCATGGCGATGTTCCGCGCGCCCGAGGCGTTCCACGCCGGTGCGGGCTTGCGTCCGGTCACCGACTGGACGACCTACAACCACGAGTACACCTCGAACATACTCAACACACCCGAGCTCGATCCCGAGGCCTTCAAGCGCAGCTCGCCGATCGAGTATGCCGGCAATCTGCGTGGGGGATTGCTGATCGCCCACGGCATGATCGACGACAACGTCTTCTTCCAGGATTCGGTGCGCCTGGCACAGCGCCTGATCGAGCTGGGCAAGGACGGCTGGGAACTCGCGCCCTACCCGATGGAGCGCCACGGTTTCGTGCATCCGGAATCGTGGTACGACGAATACCGGCGGATCTACGAGCTGTTCGAGCGCGAGCTCAAGCCGCGCGCGCACTGAGGGGCATGCCGTACGGCAGACGGTGTCGGGTGGGGACGCGGTGCTGCGGTGCGCAGGGGTGCCCGGCCAGGGTGATTGGCCCGGGTCGGGGATGAATCCCCTCCTACACAGGCCATTCGGCACTTCGCCCTCTCGCGGCACGGGATTCATGGCCGACCCGAGGCTCCGGTGTACGCGCGCCATCCGGCGCCCCGAGACGCTACCCGGTGCCGGAGCCACTGGTAATTGGATGGACTCGCCCCTCGCCGAGGCGTCGTTTGCGCCACGGTGGTATCCAATGAGGACCAACGGCAGCGAGGGGCGGGCCCATGAAAGAGCGTACGGCAAAGTTCGAGATTTTGGCGATCG
>JAGRJY010000169.1 GCA_020442465.1 Lysobacterales bacterium | reverse complement strand
TGGACGTCAAGAAGCTGGCTCGGTTCAAGCAACCCGGCCACCGCGTCACTGGCAACCGTCTGATCAACTCCAATGGCGGCGGTTGGGAGTACGTCCATCTCGCCATCGACGACCACTCGCGCGTGGCATTCGGCTCAATCGAACCTGACGAGCGAGGCAGCAGCGCCTGCAAGGCCCTGCTGCGTGCCGTCCGCTACTATCGCTCGCTCGGTGTGCGCTTCGCACGCGTACTCACCGACAACGGCGCCTGCTACAAATCCCGTCGCTTCCGTCGGCTCGTGCGGCGGCTTGGCATGCGCCATCTGAGGACTCGGCCCTATACGCCGCGAACCAATGGCAAGGCCGAAAGACTCGTCCAGACCAGCCTGCGAGAATGGGCATACGCCCGCTCGTACGCAAATTCGGAGCAACGCGCAGACGCACTCCCGAACTGGCTACACCACTACAACTGGCATCGACCCCACTCCAGCCTCGGTTACAAACCACCGATCTCTCGAATCCCAATGAACAACGTGGTGGCTTTACACAGCTAGCCGGCCTCCAACTCAACCACGAGTCCGACCCTGACCACAGAAAGGTCGTCGAACCACGCTCTACCTCCGATCCACGACTCGGCGGGAACCCGGGCATTCAGGCTCAGCCGCAGGCGAACGTCCGGACAGCCGTCAGGCGGGACCTCGAAGTCGACCTCGAATCGCTTCCACTCCTGATCTCCGCGGAATGGCTGTGTCTGTGCCAGGGTTCGTTTGCCTGCACAGAGAATCTCCCAGCGCAGCCCCTCATTGGTATCGAGCCGCTCCAAACGCGCCCGGCCAGACAGCCTGTACCGCGCAGGCGGGAGCATGAGGTCTTGCCAGACATGGTTGAACGGCACGCGTCGATGCGCAAACTCCACCGAGAGCGCGCGATCGCCTGTCGCCCCAGGCGTGAATTCGGCACCGATGAACGCTCCCTTCACGTCCTTCCAGTGCCAGCCGAATCCCCCGTTGTCGGGCGGCAGCTCGAAGCCGCCGTCATGCACATTGGCCGACACCGCCTTCTCTGCATCCTGCAGTCCTTCGACCCAGAGAAAATAGGCCTCGGCCATTCGCGCTTCGCGGATCAGCCGTGATACCCAGGCGTCCCGTTCGGCCGCGGTCAGCGGGTGCACGGCGTTTCGAAGCGGGGCGACCACGGCATCGAAGTAGTCAGCGGCGGCAGCTGTCGAAAGCAGACGGCGGAGAAAGGACTCGCGCCACGGCGGCGCGGATGCTCCCAGCAGCTCGACCAGGGCAGGCCTGCCCTGCGGACTTCCCGCGTAGGCGTCGAGATACCTGGTCCAGTAGTGCGACTGTCTCGGCGCCTGGCGGATCAGCTGATCGACGTGCCCCAAGGCCTCGGCGTGCTCGCCGCGCGCTGCCAGATTCTCGACCAGCCAGATGCGAGTAGGCTTGTCTCGGGGCGCGCGCGAGCTGGCAATTCGATACAGCTCCAGCGCATCGTCGAGGTGCCCCTGCTGTGCCTTGGCGCTCGCCATGGCCGCGTAGAGTTTGCCGTGCAGCGGTGCGTGACTCAGCACCGCGCGCACGACGGTTTCGGTCTGCGCACGATCGCCTGACGATCCAGTCCGGGCGACCGAATCGAGATGGGCCATGGCCGCTGCGCCACTCAACGGCCACCAGCGCAGGGCATTCTCCGGCTCGGCTTCCAGATGCCAATCAGAGACTGTGATGCGTATCCAGGGCCACGCAATCAAGGCAAGGAAAAGACCAAGGCTCACCTTGAGCCAGACACTGCCTCGGTCGATCGCGGCCTCCGACGCAGCGATGCCCATCAGCCGTCGCACTCCCGGCGCCGGCCATGCCCGACGGGGGTCTCGCGATCGGGCATCAGCCTTCCTGAACCGGTTCGAGTCGATTCAACTTCGGGCCGGCTGTCGTCTGGACAACTTCCAGATTGACGCGCCCGGACACCTTCTGTTTGAAGTAGCGTCCCTTCCGACCGAGACGCACCTCGAACCTTCCTTGCCCTTGAAGGCTGTCCCGCACGACCTGCCAGCGCACATCGATGAAGTCGATCTCGCGGCTGTCGGTGCTGCCAAACAGTGCCGAGTAGTCTGCGCGTAGCGCCGGTATCCCGCCTCGCTTCGAGTTCGCGTTGTCGGCGAAGAGACCCAGCAAGGCGCCCAGGTCGCCTGCAGCGTAGTAGCGTCTGAAATGGCCCAATGCCGCGTCGGCTTGATCCAGGGAGGGCCTCGTCTGCGTGGAAGGGACGACCGGCGACGTGCGAGAGCCAGCTGGCGTCGCTACCGCGACGGCGGCATCACCGACAGACGCCTGCCGCTTGACGGTCTGCGGTTCGGGCTGGGCCTCGGCCCGTGCAGACGGCGCCGACTCGCTCCTGATCGCCACCACCGTTTCAGCACTCGGAACAGGGGACGGCGCCGCAGTCGGGCTCTGCGGCGCATCACGGCCTCCCTGCGCGATCGCTGACGGCGACTTCGGGGAACGCTCTATCGGAGCAGCTTGATCGGCACGCGCGGTTGCCGGGGCGGAAACGTCTCGCCGCGCATCCTCTCTCGAGGCCGCTCTGGGAACTGCAGTCTGAGCCTCAGTCGGTGTTGCGCGCCCGGGGCTCGCCGGCTGCGCCGTGACGGGAGCCGGGAGGTCAGGCTGCTGTCTGTCGATGTCCGCGTGACGAGCAGGCGTACGTGCCGACGCGACCGCGGGACGAGGCGGTGTCTCGGGAGCTGGCGAAACACTCGAACCCAACGTTTCACCGATCTGCGGGTCCGGATACGCCAGCGAGCTCATCGGGCTCTCTTCTTGCGGAGACTGTGCAGTGGCGTCTCCTTGACTCGGCGAGGCCTGCAGCGGTGTCGCGGCATCTCCGTCCTGTTCGGTGAACCCGGGATCCGACTCGGTGTAGCCGCCGAGGACTTGCAGGTCGTCGCCTCGCAGCGCGTCTTCGAGCTGCGGTCCCCACAGCATCAGGCCGAGCAAGAGTACCCCCACTCCGCCAAGCCCCCACTTGCTGCGGGGCGACATGCCCTGGTGATGCGGCAGCTCTTCGACGTGCAGCGGCTGGGGGGCGACAGGTTCCCAGGCCGAAGCCGCAGGAACTTCCCAATCGTCGGACGCCGGCCGATCGCCTTCTGCACGCGGCTCCGGCGCCGGACCTCCGTTCTTCAACTCGCGCCAGGCGCGTTGCACGCGATCCGCGTAGGCCTCGGCCCAGTCGGAAGACCGGTCGGGGTGGACCAGCCTGAGCAGCAGCTGCCGATGTTCGCGCAGCCGCTCCCCGGGTGCGCCCCGCTCCGCGCCGAGCACGCGCCACGGGTCCGATGCGACCTCGCGAGACAGAAGCATCTGCTCGACATAGAACCGCGCGGCGTCTTCGAGCTCTTCCGCCGGCACGCCGAGCAGGGCTCCTTGCTCCGCCAGCAGCTCGACCTGACCGCACGCTGCCCGAAGCAGCTCGCCCATGCCGTCGGGGACCGGTGCCCGCCGATGAGGCTCGACCAGCGCCGGATTGGAGAACAACATCAGCGCATGGCGCAGCGCCTCGCTGGCCGTGCCGGTCACGCCTTACCCTCGCCCGAGTCGCCGGGCCGGAGCACCGCTGCCTGCGCCGTAATAGTCGTATCCTAGATAGGCGTACGCCCCGCTGCCGTAGCCGTAGCCATAACCCGCGTTCTTGGGATCGAACTTGGTCAGCACGGCACCCAGCAGACGCGCACGCGCCCCGAACAGTCGCTTGATGGCGGTCTGCGCAATGCTGACCCGGGTCTTGCCCGCTTCGACCACGAAGAGCGTGCCCTTAGAGATGCTGCCGAGAATCGGTGCATCGGCAAGGCCCAGGACAGGCGGGGCATCGAGAATCACGTGGTCGTAGCGCTCACTGGCCTGCGCCAACAACGACATCATGCGAGGACCGGAGAGCAGTTCGGCCGGACTGGGCGGCAACGGCCCGCTCGGGAGCAGGAAGAGATTGGCGACCTGAGCCGGGTGGATGCACTCCGCCGGCTTCGCACCGCCCGAAAGGCAGGTGGAAAGCCCCTTGGAATTGTCCAGTCCCAGCGTGCGATGCAGCGAGGGATTGCGCAGGTCGCTGTCGATCAGCAGAACGCGCTTG
>JAGRJY010000039.1 GCA_020442465.1 Lysobacterales bacterium | reverse complement strand
CCCTGTTCGTGGCGCCGGGCGCCGTGGACACCATCGCGCTGCAGGACAACGCCGTCACCTCCCAGAAGATTGCCGACGGCAACATCTTCACCGACGACCTCGCCAACTTCGCCGTCGGCACCGCCAAACTGTCGAATCAGGCCGTGACGCGCCTCAAGATCGCCGACGATGCCATTGGCACGTCGCAGATCGAGAACAACACGGTCAGTTCGGCCGACATCAGGGACGGAACGATCAAGGCGGTAGACCTCGGAACTGGCCTCTACCGCACCAAGGCTGACCTGTACGAAGTGACCGGCCCCGGCATGAACCTGCTCTCTTTGCCGCAAAGCGAAACCGCGAGCTGCGCCGACGCGGACGATCTTCCAATCACTGGAGGCTGCCGGGTCGGCGCACCCGCGCGCTACGTCGCGACCAGCGTTGCGGACAGCCACTGGACGTCGGACACGGAAGCCGCCTCGGTGACGTGCAACGGCATCAATGTTCATCCGACGAACCCGTCTTCCAACCCTGTGATGCTCCAGGCCTACATCCTCTGCGTTGCAGTGCCCTGATCGGTGAACCGCCCCGGCCACCCAGTGGAGCCGACCCAAGAAGCGCGGAATCTGTTGTGTTGCGCGCGACCACCGAACACCCCATGAGGGCAACCCCATGCATTCAGTGCCAAGACTGCTTTTCTCGATCCTGATAGTCGCAATGTTGCCGATGGGATCGACCAGCGCCGAAACCCGATTCACCTACCAGGGCCGCCTAGGCAGTGCCGGCCAGCCGGCCGATGGCGCGCACGACTTCGCCTTCCGTCTGTTCGATGCCGAGACCGGCGGAACCCAGGTCGGCACCGAACAGGCGGTTTCATCGCTCGACGTCGACCAGGGCGTGTTCAGCGTGCAGCTCGACTTTGGTGACGCACCGTTCAACGCCGCACCGCGATGGCTGGAGATTCGGGTGCGCGCGTCCGGCGGCGGAGCCTACACCACGCTGTCGCCGCGGCAGCGCATCGGCGCTGCGCCGTTCGCCATCGAAACCCTGTTTGTGGCGCCGGGCGCCGTGGACACCATCGCGCTGCAGGACAACGCCGTCACCACCGCGAAGCTCGCCGATGCTTCGGTGACGTCGTCGAAATTGGGCAGCAGCTCAGTGGTGACCGGCAAGCTCGGCGACGGCGCGGTTACCCGTGCCAAGTTGGGCAACAACAGCGTTGGCGCGGCGCAGATCGAAGACGCATCGATTGGCTCGGCAGACATCCAGCCCGACGCCATCGCAACAGGTCAGATTCAGGACAACGCGATCACCACCCAGAAGATTGCCAACGGCAACATCTTCACCGACGACCTCGCCAACTTCGCCGTCGGCACCGCCAAGCTGTCCAATCAGGCCGTGACGCGCCTCAAGATCGCCGACAGTGCCATTGGCACGGCGCAGATCGAGGACAACACCGTCACATCGGCGGACATTCGCGATGGCACGATCACGCCCGATGACATCGACGGAGGACTCTACGCACGCAAGACGCAGGTGCTGTACTACACCACCCAGGCCGCCGTCAGCGTGGGCAAGGTGGCGGCCACGGTGAGCTGCGCGGACAGCAACGACATCCCCGTCGTCGCGGTGTGCAATCCGCTGCTGACGCTGTCCGCACTGCGCCTGGTGAGCGAGCGGATCAGCGATTTCGGGAGTGATGCAGGGCCTGCCACGCTCCAGTGTCGGATGGTCAACGATAATCCCAGCGTGCCCGAGGCCTTTGAAGCGACCATCGGATGCGTTGCGGTGCCATGAGCATGCAGGGCGTGCGCGCCGTCGCCTCAGGACTCGCATTGAGACTCGCATTGGGACTCGCCCTCTTCTGCGACCTTGCGTCGGCGGCGACGGAATGCGGGCGGCTGTCGCCCAGCGCGTGCCGGGAACGCGAAGCGCGCACTCTGATGGCCGGCTATCTCGCCGGCAGGACTTTCGTCGACACCCTGCCAAGGGGCTCTGGCAGCGCGGAAGGCGTCAGCGGAAGTCGGAGGATCACGCGAACGCTGTCCGGTCCGCTGCAGGTCAGCGGCACGCTGCGCATCCAGCAGCTGCGCGGTCTGCTGCAGCTCAAACTCGCCAGCACGCGCGACCCGCTGCAGTACGGGCGCCCTGCCCGGGTTGCCGGCACCATCGCGGTGGCGCAGGGGCGCCTGCGGCTCTACAGCCCGGTGGACATGGATTTCTGGCAGATGGCGGCGCTGTTCATGGACCGTGTCGAGCGCGGCGCGCCGACCCCCGCGGGGTTGCGACTGCAGGGCTGGCTGGTCACCGACATCGAGGCCGGCGCACCGCGTCGCTTCAACGCGACCCTGCTTGCTGTCGGCGGCGATCATTTCCTGCTGCTGCGGGCGGATCCCGACGAGGCGCGCGGTATCGCCATCGATCTCGACGAGGGAGATCAGGCACGACGCAACCCGCCGAACCCGGAAACCGAGCCGGCCTCGAGCCCGCACTCGGACTTGAAACCTAGGGCAAGCTGGCTGCCACCGGTTCGACTTGCATGGCCTCCGCCAGCGCGGTCGTGCGGTAGTAGCCAGGCGACCATGCTCGCGCAACGGCCAGCATGCGTCCGGCGGTGGCGAGGTCGCGGCGGGATAGCGCAAGCTGCCCTGCGCTGATCGCGGCCTCGGCCTCGATGTCGAGCACGCCGATCTGCTTCGCCCGCGCGACGGCCTCGAGCAGTGCGGACAACGCGTCCTGCTGCCGACCCTGGGCGACCTGCAGCTGCGCGAAACACACGGCGTGTTCAATCTGCAGCACAGGATTGGCGGAGAACCCTTCCACCTGTGTGGCGCTCACCAGCGCGTCGGCCGCGGGCTTCGCGTCTCCCAGCGCGAGCAGCACCTGGGCCAGTTCGATTCGGGCGCGCAGCGCGTCCTGACGTTCGCCCAGCGATTCGAAGTCGCGGATCACTGCCTCGTGCGCGGCGCGGGTCGCCGCATCGACCTGACCCCTGCGCAGCTGCAGTCGCGTGCGCACCTGGCGCTCCCAGATCATGCCCAGCGCGTCGTCGTGGCCGGCAGCGACGGCACGCGCCCGCACCAGCAGTGCATCGGCCTCGTCGAATGCGCGCTGGCGCATGCGCACTTCGGCGAGCTCCTCGAGGTTGTCGAACACGTCATGCAGCAGTTCGAGCTCCTCCACCGTCTGCAGCGCAGCTTCGAGTTGTGCGGCGGCCTCGTCGAAGCGCCCGCTGCGTCGCAGGATGCGGCCGAGGCCGTAGCGTGAGGCGGCGATCAGCGACGGGAAGCCATGTGCCTCGCGGATGCGCATGGCCTCCTCGTGGTAGCCGCCAGCCTCGGCGAGACGCCCCATGTCTTCGGCCAGATAGCCAAGGTTGGTCAATGCCATGCTCAGCCGGTAGGGGTCGTCGAGATCGCGCAGCAGCGCCTCGGCCGCGCGTGCGTGCGTCCAGGCGTCGTCGTAGCGCAGCAGCGACTGTTCGACGAAGCTCAAACTGTTGAGGATGCGTGCGTGCAGGGCAGCGTCTGCCCCCACATCGACCAAGGCAGCCTCGAGCAGGCCCTGCGCCTGCTGCACCTCACCGGCATACCAGAGCAGGTCGCCGATCTGGAACTGCAGTTGGCTGCGCGCGCCCGTGGCATCGGTCGGCAGCGTGGCGATGTGTTCGCGATAGCGCTGCAGCGAAGCGGGCACATCAGCCGGGTCGAAGCCGGCGACGGTGGCGGCGATCTGCAGGGGGATCGATGCCGGGGCGCGGCTGCGCGCGGCGCTCAGCAAGGCCATCGCCTGCTCGCGGTCGTCGTGCATGAATGCCTCCATGCCGCGGCTGTACAGCTCGATCGCCAGCGGATCGCCGAGGTCGAGTTCGGGCGCAGGCTGCAACGGTGGCCGTCCCCCCGCTGCGTCGCTGGCGAGGCGTGCCAGCTCGCGCGCGATCAACGACGTGTCGGCGGCGTGAAACTGCCCGCGCAGCGGCTCGCCGCGCGCTCGCGCGAGCGTCCAGTCGACCACGAACCGCCCGCCTTCTCGTGCGATGCTGGCGTCGAGGCCGAATGCGGCACCGGCGAAGGCACTGCGTTGTGCGAGATCGCCGTCCGGCACCTCGGCGAGGTCGCCCGGACCAATGGCCTGAATGCCCTGCGAGGGATCGAGCAGATCGCGCGTCGCGGTGGCCAGCCCGCGCTCGAACCAGTCGAGGTCGGCATCGCCGGTCGCGTTCTCGAAGGCGAATACGGCCACGCGCTGCAGGCGCGGCGACTCGGCCGGGGCGTGGCTGGCGGAAGCCGCGGGCGGCGAACCGGTTTCCGTGCCCTGATGCCATGCCAGGGCGGCGACGCCGAGCGCTGCCGCCGCGAGCCACAGCGCCGGGCGTCGCCACAGCGGCGTCGACGCTGGCGCAGCGGCCACGGCTTCCGCGCTCGCAGCGTCGGGGCTGGCGTGGCGCCCAACTGCCGCCTGGGTCGAGTCCACAGGCGGCAACGTGCTGGCCGAACCGTTCGCGGCGATCGCAGCGCGCGCGGCATCCACCGTCACCACCTCGACTTCCGCCTCGAAGCGCACACCGCGTCCATGCACGGTGCGGATGATCGACTGGGTGCGGCCATCGTCTCCGAGCGCAGCGCGCGCCTTGCGCACCGCCTGGGCGATTGTGGCGTCGGTCAGATGCTGGTTGCGCCAGACTTCGTCAAGCAGGCGTTCCTTGCTCAACAGCTCGCCTGGCCGCTGGGCCATGAACAGCAGCAGGTCGAAGACCAGGCCCTGCACTTCCACGGGCACGCCGTCGCGCAGCAGCTGGCGCGCCGCGGGGTCGATCTCGAAGTTGTCGAAGCGGTAGGACGCGCTGGGATCGGCCACGATGCACGGAGATGCGCCGGGGCGGGTCAGTATACCCAGCGCGGTCGTGCCACCTCGCAGCCCCGGGGCGAGGGCGTTGATCCGTGAAGGCCGCTCATCGCGGATTGCGCGGCAAACCGGACGTCGGGCCGTCGCCGCATCGCGAACAGTCCGGACCGAACTGGCTTTTCCCGGCAAGTCACCGCCACGGGCCGCTGCTAGACTGCGCGTCCCGGGGGAACGGGCGCCTGGCGTTGCTCGCCAGCTGAACACCAATGCAATCGACATCGCCGCCCGACCGTGCCGAAAGTCACAGGTTCGAGGCCGAGACGTCATGCATCGGTAAGCCGTCACTCGTGCGGCGGGGAGGCCGTATGGATCTGTTCAT
>JAGRJY010000168.1 GCA_020442465.1 Lysobacterales bacterium | reverse complement strand
GCCAGACTTCCTCCCAGGTGCGAAAGAACGTGTCGCGTCCGCACACGAGCTGCAGCGCCTATTCGTGAAACGCGCCGATCGTGTCCAGCGGCAGTCGCTGGATGTCGGGCACCATGCACCCCTCGGCAGGGTGCCCGACCACCAGCAGCAGATACGGCACTTCGTGCTTCGGTCGATCAAGCAGACTGTTCAGGAAGGCCATGGGGCTGGGGGTATGGGTCAGCGTGGCCAGTCCGCAGCGATGCAAGGCAGAGATCAGGAACCCGCAGGCGATGCCGGTGGATTCGTGCGGGTAGTAGCGTTTGGCGCGTTTGCCGTCCACTTCCGGCCCGTTGCGTTCGTAGAACACCGCGATCAGCCACGGCGCAGTCTCGAGAAACGGCTTGTGCGCGTCGGTGCCGAGCGGCGCCAGCGCATGCAACCACTCATCGGGGGCGCGCCGTCCGTAGAACTCGCGTTCCTCCGCTTCGGCTGCCTCGCGGATGCGCCGCTTCAAGTCGGCATTGGACACGGCGACGAAACGCCAGGGCTGCTGGTTGGCGCCGCTCGGCGCGGCGCCTGCGGCGCGCATGCACGCTTCAATCACTGCGCGGGGCACCGGTCGCGCACTGAAGTCGCGCACGGTGCGCCGGCTCGACAGGACTTGTGCCTCCGCCTCGGCCAGCTGCTCCCGCTGCTCGTCGCCGATGTCGGGCCGTGGAGGCAGCGGCACCATCCGCGCTTCCGCCTCCGCTGATCCCGCTGTCGTCAGCCCTACGGACTTCTGCGCCTCAGCGGTCGCATCGACAGGACTGGTTTCGATCATGCCGGCTACGCCTTCGTTCGAATGCAGAGCGGCAGGCTAACCGATCCGCGAACCAGAAGGCAGGACGAACCGGAGGGCACGGCGAACAGGAAGTGGGCGACGGGTTCCGGCGCCCTCGGCTCAATCGCGCGGGGGCAGAATCAGGCAGGTGGTGCTGGCGTGCGCGTACAGCCGGTCATCCGGCCCGACGAGATCAGCTTCAGCGGTAGCCATCTGCCGTCCGCGATGACGCAGCCTGCCCACGGCGCGTACGCGCGGCAGGTCCGGCGCCAGGGCGCGGACCAGGTTCACCTTGAATTCCATCGTGGTGTAGCGCTCGCCGGGCAGAATCGTCGTGTGCACGGCGCAGCCCAGCGCCGAATCGAGCAGGGTCGCATACCATCCGCCGCGCACGGTGCCGAGCGGGTTGAAGAAAGCCTGCTTCGGCTGCCCCTGGAACACCGCTCGGCCGTCGCCGACCTCGAGCAGAAAGAAGCGCAACGTATAGGCGATCGGTGGCGCCGGAAATCGCCCGGCGATCATGCCTTCCAGCATCTCCAGCCCGGTCAGGGGCAAGACCTCTTCTGGCCGCGCCAACCCGCCGTCTTCGGGCTGTCCATGACTGCGCTGGCGCGCGAGAAAGGCTTCTTCCTGCTCCAGCCAGGCTGTCACGACAGCATCCACGGGTCTCTCCTTCGCTGGTGCCCGGCGCACGGCGACCCGCGCGGGGCATGAATCGAACGACGATCAGGTGGCCGCCATCTCCGCCGACTGCACGACCACCTTGCCGCGTGCGCGACCTGACGCACAGCGCGCCAGGGCCTGCTTGAGATCCGCAAACGCGAACCGGCTGTCGATCACCGGCCGGATGTCGCCGGCATCGACCCAACCCGCGATCTCGCCCAGCTGCCCCGCATGCGGCTCGGTGAGATAGCGAAAATAGCGATATCCGCCTGATTCGGCCCGTCGCCAGACCGGCCGCGATTTGAACGCAATGGCCTGGCGCAGCAGCCAGCCCGCGCCTACCTGATCCGCGAACTGGCGATCCGGCGGTCCTGCGATGCTGACCACCGAGCCGCCCGGACGGAGCAGGTCGAAGGCGGCCAGGGTGTGCGCCTCACCCAGCATGTCGAACACGCAGTCGTAGCGGTCGGACAGGCTTCGATAGTCTTGCTCGTCGTAGCAGATCACCTTTTCGGCGCCGAGCGATTCGACGAACTCGGCGTTGCGCCGGCTGCAGGTGGCGGTGACCCGAATGCCCATCATGCGCGCGTATTGCACGGCAAACGTGCCGACTCCGCCCGAACCGGCATGCACCAGCAAGGACTGGCCGCTCTGCAAACCGGCGCGCTCACGCAAGCCCTGCACCACCGTCAGACCGACCAGGGGCAGCGAGGCAGCCTCACCGGCATCGCACGACTGCGGGGCCGCCGCCACCCAGTCCTCGCGAAAACAGCCGGCCTCGGCGAATGCGCCCAAGGTGGCTCGGTCGCTGCGCAGGAACACCCGATCGCCAGGGCGGAACCGGCTGACTGCGTCTCCGCAGGCGCGCACTTCCCCAGCCGCATCGAAGCCCAGGCAGATCGGCAGGGCGAGCCGCTGCACCGAGCGCAGTGCGCCCTGCGCCAGCTTCAGATCGATCGGATTGATGCTCGCCGCGTCGATGCGCACGTGCACTTCCTCGCGGCCGGGCGCAGGCGACCCCACGTCGCGCAGGGAAACCACCTGTTGCGGGTCGCCGTAGCGTTCGAGCATCCATGCCTGCATCGGTCGACGCCTCCGGTCAGCGAAGCTGACTGTCCTTGCTGCCGCGCCGGTTGTAGCCGGCGTGCCGGCCCGCCGCGTCGTCGCGCTCACCCTGACAGCGCACGCACAGACGTACGCCGGGCAGCGCACGCCGGCGCGCCTCAGGGATCACTTCGTCGCAGTCTTCGCATTCGATGCGCCCGGGCCCGCTGGGCAAGCCGGCGCGTGCGCGCTTGATCGCATCCTTGACCGTCGCGTCAATCTGGTCCTGCACCGCGCCGTCACCGGCCCATCCGGTCGCCATCACCCACTCCTGCCTCGCGTTCGCCCTGCAAGGATACGCGCGCCTTGCCCTGTCGTCAGGCCGCGGGTGTTGGTCCGGTCGCCGCTGCGCGACTGCCGTCGCCTCGACTGCGAACCAGGCGCCACACGGCGGCCGCGCCGAAGCCCACGCACAGCGTGTACGGATTGACGCCCCAGTCCGAAGTCAGTCCGGTCCAGCGCAATGCGTCGCAGACCACATGGGCCAGCGCAAACAGCACCAGCAATTCGCGGCCCAGCGCGGCCCGGCCGGCCACACCACGGCGAAGGCTGCCGAGCACCGCGCCCACGGCCAAGCTGCCCGCGGCGATCCACCAGGCAGGATGCTGCAACCAGGATTCGACCAGCCAAGCTTCGCCCACGTCCTGCTACCTCGTTTCGATGCGCGCTGCGACGGACCGCCTCGTGTCCGCGGTCTGGCTCCCGCATGCTCACCGCATGGGCGTGAACACGACGCCAAGCCGGCCCACGCGGCATCTACATTCGCATGCCGAGCCAGACACCCAGCGCGGCGATTGCCACCACCACCGCGATCACGACGAACGGCGGCTTGCGGCGCGCCGCGGCCGCCTCTTCAAACTGTCTTTGCAGCAATGGATGCTCGGCCAGATAAGCCTCGACCGCCTGTTTGCTCTCCATCAGGCCCAACCCGGTCTTCTGTCGAAGCGCGGCAATCGCATCGACCAGCTTGCCGGCGCGCAACGCCACCAGCGCCGCGACGGGCAGGTCCACCTGGTCGGAGTCGGAGAACGGCCCGCCGAACGACGAGTCAGGCAGACTGCCGCCCCCACGATCGACCTGCTCCACCAGCTGTTTGGCTTCGGCCAGACCGAGCCCGGTTTCCTGGCGCACGATCTTGATCGCCTGGATCATGTTGCCCGCACGCAGCGCCGCCAGCGCCCGCTCCGAGATTCCGTCGTGCCGGACCATGCCGTCCTCCTTTACTTCCACGTATTCGTGTGAGGACCCGATACTACCCAATCGATGCGTGGCGACGCCCTAGGCTGCCGGAGACGCGGCCGCCGCACCGGGCCATTCGGCTGCATCGATCATTGCGTACAGCGAGCGCGGACTCATGGCCTTCGCGTACAACCACCCCTGATGCACGCTCACGCCAAGTTCCAGCAAGCGGTTGCGCTGGGCCTCGGTTTCCACCCCCTCCGCGACCAGGCCCAGGTCAAGCGAACGGGCGAGCCCGACCATGGTTCCCAGAAGGCTGGCGGTCACCGCCTCGGTGTCGATCGCGCGCACGAAGCTGCGGTCGATCTTCAGTCCATGCAGGTGGAATTCACGCAGGTGACTGAGACCGGAGTACCCGGTTCCGAAGTCGTCGAGCGCGATGCGCGCACCGCGGCCTGCCAGTTCATCCAGCACGCTGCGCGCTTGCTCCGCCACGTCGGAAAGCAGTTCACGCTCGGTCAGCTCGATCGAGAACCGGCTCAACGACGACTGACTACCCAGCAGCCGGTCGAACAGTTCGATCAGTCGACGGTCGACGAGATCGGCGCGCGAGACATTCACGCTGATGCGGAAGTCGTCGGCCAGCGGCCCCATCGCCGCAAGATCCTGCACGATGCGTTCGATCACGCGCTCGGTCAGCAGGCGGATCAGGCCATTGGCCTCGGCCAGCGGAACGAACTCGTCCGGCATCACCCAGCCGCGATCCGGGTGCATCCAGCGTGCCAGCGCCTCGGCGCCGACCACGCGCCCGCTGGCGCCCTCCACCAGCGGCTGGTAGGCAACCTTGATCTCGCCGGCGCGGAGCCCTTCTCGCAGGTCATCCACCGCGCTGTGACGGGGAAGCTGCCGGCGCAAGGCGATCAGAACGAGTGCGGTGAGGACGAATCCGCTGATCACCGCCGGACGCATTTCCTGGCGCCAGTGCTCGGTCACCGCGGCATCGGCGAACGCACCCACGGCCACGAACGGATAGGCGCCTGCGCGCCGGGCGATGTAGTAGCCCTCCACGCCACGATGCCAGCCCGGTGACGGCACCGAGTCCAGCTGGCCCAGCACGTCGGCCGGGGCCAGGTTTCCCATGTGTACCATCGCGACATTGGGCGCGTCATCGAGGTAGGTGCCGAACACGATGCCGTCGCTGCGCTGCTGTGCGTCCACCAGCACTTCGGGATCGACAAGTAGGTTCATGAACCGGCGCCGCGAAGCGTCCAGCGGCCAGTTGAGGATCAGCGATTTGCCACCCTGCACCGTCTGCGCGGGCGCGAGAATTTCCAGATTGCCCACCCGCGCAGCCGGGGTCCGCTGGCTGTTGGGCACGGTGAACGCCGGCGGCATGACCTGCAGGTTGGTGCAGACCAGATTGCCGTCCTCCTCCACGCCGACCTCGCGGAAGTAGACGCCATGGAAGACCGCATGACTCATGGCCTCGCGCGCCGCGTCGTCGCAGCGCCCTCCGGTCGCCTTGGCGAGCAACTGCAGCGCGGTGTCGGCGCTGTGCATGATCTGCTCGATACGCGCGGCCTGCGCAGCAGCCAAGGCCGCAGCTTCACGCCGGAAGTGGTTCACACTGAGCAGATAGGACGCCGCCAGACACAGCAGTAGCGGCAGGGCCGCGAGCACGCCCCAGCGGAAAGCTCTCGAGAATGCCTGTGTGCGCCGCTTCACCGCCATTCGATCACGCTTCCGGGCTGTTCATCATAGCTCGGCGAGACGCGTGCAGCTTGAACTTGCCGTTCATCTGCGCGCTGGGGCACCCCTCCTTGGCGAGGGCGGATGCGGCGTCGGCGAGCAGGCTGAAGCTGGCGTCGCATGCCGTGCCAGCTTCGACCGTCGCCGATCGAGCGGCTGCTACAGTGAGACCCGCCTCCGATCGTCGAACGCCATGCCTCGCGCCATCCTTGCCGCCTTGTGTCTCGTGCTCGCAGCCTGCTCGTCGGGGAACGATGCCGCAGCTCCGACCAGCGCCGACGCGACCCGCATCCGCGGACACGTGTTCTGGCTCGCCGACGACCTGATGGAAGGACGCGCGGCGGGAACCCGTGGCTACGACCTGGCCGCGGGCTACGTGGCCAGCCAGTTCGCCAGTCTGGGCCTGCAGCCCGGCGGCGACGACGGACGCTGGATGCAGGCGGTCCGCCTACGCCGGGGCGAACGGATTCGCGACGGTGCCGAAGCCGTGCTGATGCGCGACGGTGTGCAGCGCGCCCTCGCATTCGAGGACGAATTCCTTCCGGGCACCTCGTTCGAACGCGAAGCGTGGTCGGTGGAAGCGCCCATCGTGTTCGTCGGGCAGGCCGTGGTGGCGCCGGAGCTTGGGCAGGACGACCTGGCCGGACTGGACCTGCACGGCAAGATCGCGGTGATGCTGTCCGGCGCACCGGCGCGCTTCTCGCCGGACGAACGTGCGTTCTACGCGTCGTCGCGGGAGAAGCTGCGCCTGCTCGACGAACGGGGTGCCGTGGCGGTGGTCTACCTGGGCGACCCCATGCGCGAATCGCGTTCGCCGTGGGCGCGGGGCGCCGCCAACTGGCGCCGTCCGGCCCTGCGCCTGCTGGATGCCGAAGGCGAGCTGGTCGAGCGCCGCGCCGGCATCGTCGGCACGGCCAGCCTGAGCGCCGCCGCGGCCGAAGCGCTGTTCGATGGCAGCGAATACACCGTAGCCGAGATCTGGGAACAGCTGCGCACCGATTCGCTGCACGGGTTCGATCTGCCGGGCACGCTGCGACTGGGCGGTCGCAGCAAGCATGACGAAGTGTCCAGCCAGAATGTCGTCGGCATCGTGCCGGGTAGCGACCCCGCCCTGTCGGCACAGCACGTGGTCTACACCGCCCATCTCGACCACCTGGGCGTGGGCGCCCCAGTCGGTGGCGATGCCATCTACAACGGCGCCCTCGACAACGCCCTGGGCGTGGCGCTGCTGGTCGAGACCGCGCGCCTTGCGGCGACCGGCCCGCGATCGAGCCGAAGCCGTGTGTTCGTCGCCCTCACTGCCGAAGAGCACGGTCTGCTCGGCGCCGAACACTTCGCGGCGAACCCGGGATTGTCCGGACCGGTGATCGCGAACATCAACATGGACATGCCGGTGATACTGTCGGAACTCGTCGATGTGATTCCGATCGGCATCGAACACAGCTCGCTGGAATCGGTGGTGCGACGCGAAGCCGGCGCGCTGGGCATCCGGCTGACGCCCGACCCCTTTCCCGAGGAAGTCGTGTTCGTGCGCAGCGATCAGTTCGCTTTCGTGCGTCGAGGCATTCCTGCTGTCTATCTGGATGGCGGCCTCACCGCCGCGGACGGTTCGGCCCGCGGCAAGACCGAGCTCGAAGGCTTTCTGCGCCAGCACTACCACCAGCCGAGTGACGACCTCGAGCTGCCGATTCACTATCCCAGTGCGGCGCGGCTCGCCGACCTCAACCACCGCATCGGCCTTGCCGTCGCCAACGATGCCGAGCCGCCGCGATGGAAGGAAGGCGATTTCTTCGCCGAGCGCTTCGCGGACCGGCGCCCCGAAGCCCCCTGAGGCTCGATCATGCATCGCGCGTCGCGTGATGGAGACGGCGCTGCGCCTGCGCCCGGCCCGAGTGCCGCGGAATTGCCCAGCGCGCTGCCGCGACGCGG
>JAGRJY010000167.1 GCA_020442465.1 Lysobacterales bacterium | reverse complement strand
TGGCGGACGACTGCGCCAAGATCCTGTTCGCGATCGGCCAGCAGCTCACCAAGCGCCTGCTGCACACCAGCCGCAAGGCCAGCCGCCTCGCCTTCATGGACGTGACCTCGCGCATCGTCAACACGCTGAACGACCTGTGCGAAGAGCCCGATGCGATGAGCCATCCGCAGGGCACCCAGATTCGGGTAAGCCGTCAGGAACTCGCACGCATCGTTGGCTGCTCGCGGGAAATGGCCGGCCGCGTACTCAAGCAGCTCGAGGAAGACGGTGCGCTCGAAGCGCACGGCAAGACCATCGTCGTCTACCACGAGCGCAGCTGACACGACGGGTCGTCCGGCCGGTCGTCCGGGTCGTCCCGCCACGCGGAATGGCGCGGCGCACGCGCCGGAGGACCTGGGTTGGAACGTGGCGGCATCTGCGTGGGAAGCTTGAATGTGGGCGCGACACGGCCTGCGTCGGGCCTGCACCCAGCCACTTGCCCACGCGCCGCGCGCGAGCCACGCCCGCCGCGGCATGCAGGCTGGCGGTGGCTAGGTGTGTAAAGCCACCAGGTTGTTCAGCGGGATTCGAGAGATGGGAGGCTTGTAGCTCAGGCTGGCGTGGGGTCGGTGCCAGTTGTAGTCGTGCAGCCAGTGCGAGAGCGCGGCTGCACGCTGTTCTGAGCATTCGTAGGCGCGTGCGTAAGCCCATTCGCGCAAACTGGTTTGCACCAGACGCTCCGCCTTGCCATTGGTCCGCGGGGTGTACGGTTTGGTGCGGACATGCTTCATGTCCAGGCGGCGAACGAGCCGGCGGAAGCTGCGCGACAGGTAGCACGCCCCGTTGTCGGTCAACACGCGCTCAAAGCGTACGCCCAGCGTTCGGTAGTAGCGAACGGCTTTGAGCAAAGCCTTGCAGGCGCTGATGCCGCGCTCGTCGGGCTCGATGGAGCCGAATGCGACACGCGAGTGGTCATCGATGGCGAGGTGGACGTATTCCCAGCCGATGCCGTCGGAGTTGATCTGACGATTGCCGGTGACGCGATGCCCAGGTTGCCGGAAGCGAGCCAGCTTCTTGATGTCGAGGTGAAGCAGGTCGCCCGGGTTGGCGTGTTCGTAGCGATTCTCCGGCGCGGCCGGTGCGAGGTCGGCCAAGCGGTGCAAACCGGCCCGCCGAAGCAATCGCGCAATCGTGCTCGGAGCTACCGGTAGTTGATCGGCGATCTGCCGGTAGGTCTGGCGCGAACGCCGCTGATTCAGAACTTGGTCTGCCACGCCTTGGGGCGTGGCATGAGGGCAATGATGGGGGCGGGAGGAGCGGTCATTGAGACCCTCGACACCCTCCTCTCGAAATCGCTTGAGCCACTTGTACGCCGTGCGGACACTCACGCCCGCCGCTTTGGCCGCTTCTTCGACCCGAAGGCCTTGGGTCAGGATGCGATCGACAAGAAGTGCTCGACCGCGGGGGCTGAGACGGGCATGTTTATGCAGGTTCATCCGGGGCTCCTGGGGTGCTGTTTGGGTCGCACCTACAGAATTCCGGGATCGCCCCGGATGAACAACCTACTGAAAGATCACAGCTAGGCCGCCTCGGCTGGCCGGTAGATCATGTACACGTCCGATCGTTGGTAGTGCGAGTCCGGACGCCGATGCGGCTGGTGCACGAAGCCGAGCGATTCGTAGAGATGCAGCGCCGCCTGCAGCCTGCCATGAGATTCCAGGAACAGCTGGCTGCCTCCCAGCTCGTGAAAGCGCTCGATGACGGCTTCGAGCAGTTTGCGCCCGATGCCGAGGCCCTGGCAGCGCTCGGTCACCGCCATCTTGGTCAGCTCGTACACGCCGGGAGACTCCTGCAGCAGCGCGCAGGTACCGACTGCCTCGTCGTCGAGCAGCGCAAACAGAATCAGTCCGCCGCCGCGCAGGATGTGCTCTTCCGGCTGTGTCAGCACGCGGTGGTCGATCTCCTCGATGCAGTAGTACCGATTCAGCCATTCCGCGTTGATTCGATAAAACGCCTCACGCAGGGCCGGCGCGTAGGGCACGATTCGTACGTCGGCGGAGCGGCGGCGCGCGTGGTGCCGACGGATGCGTTCGGCCGGCGCGATGCGATCGAGCTCGGCCTCGAACGCGGAAAGCACATCAAGCAGTTCCACCGGCGGTCCTTGCATGGCCTCGCGCATGGCCTCGCGGATACTCCCCCATAGTGGCTTCAGCGCCGCCAGCTCACGCTCGCCGAGTGGCGACAGACCAAGCACGCTGCGGCGCTGGTCGCGCGCGTCGCCGCCGCGCTCAATCAGTCCCTGTTGTTCGAGTTTCCGCGCCAGCTGACTCACCGCCGCATGGGTCTGGCCAAGCCGTTCGGCCAGCGCCGACACATTTTGCGGCCCGTGGTCGAGCAGGCTGCGCAGAAAGGGAAACCAGCGCGACTGCACACGGCTGCCCTGCGCGCGGTAGACCTCATCCACCGCATCGAAGAGGCGATCGCTCAGGCCGCGCAGGCGCGAGCCAAGAGCCAGCTCCGCGAGTTCGTGAACCAGCATGCTGCATCATCCATGCATTTACGTAAGCGCTAACGTATATGGATCTGCTCCGCCAAGCAAGGGGTCGGGAAGCAACGCAGTCCGCACCGGCACCATCAGCCCCGCCTGGAAGAATGCGCACGACATGGCGATGCGATCCCAACTGGCCTCTCGTCCAGGCGCGCCGCGGAGGCGGGACGTGCAGGACTCGACTTCCCCGGGGAAGCACTCCGAACCGCTCTCCGACGTCGCGCCCTTGGCGACAGCCATCACCGCGGGGATGCGGAACGGGGTGCTCAGCCGAACAGTGCGGCCAGCTCAGCACCCGGCGACGGCGCACGCATGAACGCCTCTCCGACCAGAAAGGCGTGCACACCATGCCGGCGCATCAGCGCCACGTCGTCCCGCCCATGGATGCCACTCTCGGTCACCAGCAGCCGGTCGGCCGGCACCGCGTCGAGCAGGTCCAACGTGTTGCGCAGGTCGACCTCGAAGGTGCGCAGGCTGCGGTTGTTGATACCGAGCAGCGTGGCCGGCAGGTTGCGCGCCCGCGCCAGCTCCTCGCCATCGTGCACCTCGACCAGCACATCCATGCCCCACTCCGTGGCCTGGCCGCAGAAGTCCTGCAGCGCGCCATCGCCCAGCGCCGCCACGATGAGCAGGATGCAGTCCGCGCCCAGCATGCGCGCCTCGTCGATCTGGTAGGCGTCGACCATGAAGTCCTTGCGCAGCACCGGCAGCGCGCACGCGCCGCGGGCGGCACGCAGGTACTCGTCGGCCCCCTGGAAGAAGTCCACATCGGTCAGCACCGACAGACAGCTGGCGCCATGGGCGGCATAGTCGGCGGCGATGTCGGCCGGCCGGAAGTCGGCGCGGATCACGCCCTTGCTGGGACTGGCCTTCTTGATCTCGGCGATCACGCCCG
>JAGRJY010000038.1 GCA_020442465.1 Lysobacterales bacterium | reverse complement strand
TGATGGCCCAGGGTGCAAAGCACCCAACCCAGAGGCCTGATACATAGATGCAGCCGGATTCCGGCGAGCAGAGCAGCGTTGACGGACGGGGCGAGTCCATACATAGGAGGGGATTCATCCCCGACCGCGGCGCACGCACGCTCGGCTGAAGCGCTGACGGGCTGATGGGCTCATCCGCGCGAGAACCGCGCTGGCACGGGCTTGGCGGGCCTGTGGCGGGCCCGTGGCGCCCGCCTGGCGTTGCAATACCCCCTCAATCCGGCACCCTGTGAGCAGGCCGAGTGATGGCCGTTGCACAGGAGAAAGAGACCATGCAGTTCAACCCGGACAGCTCCAAGATCAAGCGTTGGCGCGACGAGCGCTGCTGGTCGCAGGAGCACCTCGCCTCGGTCGCCGGGATCGGCCTGCGCACCATTCAGCGCATCGAGAACGGCGACAAGGCCTCACGCGAGTCGCTGATGGCGCTGGCGTCTGCCTTCGGCGTCGACGTCATGGCGCTGACGGTGGACGCGAAGTCGGAGGCCGCGAAGATGGTGCACGACGAGCGGTTGAAGGGCATCGCCGCGCTTCGTCTGTCGTTCTGGATCAATCTGGCGAGCTACGTGTTCGGCATGGTGCTGTTCGCCGGCATCAGCCTGGGCGTGGGCGGACACGAGTGGGTGATGCGCTGGCCGATGATCTGGTGGACCGTCGGCGTGGCCGGCCACGGACTGGCCGTCGCGATCGTGGAGCTGGTGTCGCGCCACCAGCGATTGAGCGAGGGCTAGGTGAGCGTCCGCGAGGGCGGAGCGATGCCGTGCTCCGCCCTGCGCATCGTGTCGCCGCCCGTGGTCGTCAAGGCTGATGCCAGGTCGGGGATGAATCCCCTCCTACAACAGCCACCATCCCTGTAGGAGGGGATTCATCCCCGACCGCGGCATCAACAGCGCCGAATGTAGGAGAGGATTCATCCCCGACCCGGCATCAACAGCGCCGAATGTAAGAGAGGATTCATCCCCGACCCGGCATCAACAGCGCCGAATGTAAGAGAGGATTCATCCCCGCCCGCGGCATCAACAGCGCCGAATGTAGGAGGGGTTTCAACCCCGACCGCGGCGTCAGCAGCGCCGAATGTAGGAGGGGTTTCAACCCCGACCGCGGCGTGGAAGCACACGCCGCGTCGCAGGCAGAACGGCGAGCCCGGCTCAGAGATCGTCGAACCCATCCTTGAAGAACGGCCCGGGCGTTGAACTGCGACCGAACACCTCGAACTCGTTGTCGATCTGACCGCCCTGATCGTGGTCGCCGGACCAGGCGACGAAGAAGCCGTCGTCCAGGCCGATCGGTACGATGCTGACGCCTTCGGCGGGGCCAAAACTGGTGCTGCCATCCGGGCCGAGCGTGCTGAAGCGCTGGCTGGACCCGATCGGATTCAGCACGGTGCTGGCGCGCTGCACGAACACCTCTTTCTCGAACACCGGATCGCTGCCGACCACCTCGCGCGCCTGAAACGCGACCAGCACTTCGCCGGTCGCCGGGTCGATCGCCAGTTCGGGCCACTGCGCGTCGCCGGCGGTGGTGAAGGTCAGCCGCTTCTGTCCGCCGAAGGTTGTTCCACCCGTGCCGCCCACCTTGGTAGCCAGAATTTCCTTGAACCCCTGCACCGTATCGGCGCGGTAGGCGACGGCAAAGTTGGCATCTTCGGCGACGACGGTGGGTTGCTCGGCGTCGAAGAATTCGTTGCCGTTGGGGCCCGTCGTGCTCAGCCTTGCGTCGTCGGCGCCGGTTTCCACGCTGGTGGCGCCATGAATCAGCTGACCGAAGATCTCGAATTCGTTGTCGGCGAGGCCGGCTCCGGCGTCGTCGGCAGTCCAGACAACCAGGTAGTTGTGGTTGAGCGGCGAGTACGCAACGTCGATGCCATAGGGTGCATACACGCCTCGGCTCGCGTCGGCGCTCGCCGCCGAGCTGATGCGAAAGTCGTCGATGCCGACCTCGCCGCTGTCACGACCGTCGAGGCGCTGGATGAACACATCGCGCTGTTCATCGGTCATGCCGACGCGCGAGTCGGCGCCGACCCAGGCCACCAGATACTCGTTGCGCTCCTGGTTGAACGCCACCGCCGGTGCAAACGCGGAGAAATTCTGATCATCGATGCCGCCCATCGCCGAAATCTGTCGCGGCTGCGGCAGCAGCGGCTGCAGCGTGTTCGCCGCGTAGCGCTGGACGAAGATCTCCGAGTGGGTGGCGATGGTCTCGATCGTCCACACCACCAGGTACTCCTGCTCGATCGGGTTGTAGACCGCTTTCGGCGTGTACGAGCTGACGCCGCCGGCGTTCACGTCCAGACGCACGACCGGCCCGCGCGGCGCGCCGGAGCGAGCGTCCACCAGACGACCGGCGACCAGATTGCGCCCCGGTTCGCTGTTCAGCTGATTGTCGCGCCCCCACCAGACCACCAGTACCTGATCGAGGTCGGGGTTGTAGGCAGCCGAAGCGTTGTAGGCGAAGCCCTGGGTGCTCCCCAGTCCGCTCGCCTGGCTGAGGCGAACCTGCTCGGCAGCGGAAGTCACGGTCGAGCCGAACAGCAGGCATGCGGCGGCCATCGCCGCGGGAGTACGCGTCGCGAACAGATTCATCGTAGGGTTCCTGGGAAGCGGAGCGGGGTGAACGGGTATCGAGCAAAACGGCACGCGTGAAGCGCTGCCGGCTGGAGCGGAATGGTCAACGCGGCGGCTGGCCGAACGGTGTGGCTCGTGCCAGCCGGCGTCGTCGCAGGCTGAACTCCGCGTCGTGGGTCAGGCGGCCTCGGCGTTTCCGCCTGCCTGCATCTGATGCACCATCGCCGCGGTCAGCGGCTGGCCACCGATGGCCCATTCGCCTTCATTGACCTCGATGATGCGCACCCAGGTCACGCCGCGCAGGGCTTCGCCTTCGATGCCGACCATCGCGTCGGTGATGCGGGTGATGATTTCCTGTTTCTGCTGCTTGGTGAAAACGCCCTTGATGGCGTGCACGTCGACGAGAGGCATGGTGGGTAGTCCTTGATTGAGAGAGGGAACACGCCTCGCTGCGGCGTGCAGTCTCGGCGTGCTGCACAAGGTACGGACCCGATGGCGGCCGAGCTTGAGCCCGGCATGAGGATGGCGTGAGTTTTTCCTGAGGATGCGGGCGTGCCCGTCCTTCCGTGCGTGTGCCCCGTGCACTATATTTCGGGCTTCTGCGGCCCACGGCTTGCCAGTGCACGTCCGATTTGCTGATTGCGAGATCGATACCGCCGCCGTGGAGCTGCGGCGCGAAGGAAGCCCGGTGCCGGTGGAGCCGCTGGTCTTCAAGGCGCTGGTGCTGCTGATCACCCACGCCGATCGGGCTGTCAGCAAGGACGAACTGCTCGATGCGGTGTGGCCGGGCAAGGTGGTCACCGAGTCGACGCTGAGCAATGCGATCAAGCTGGCGCGCAAGGCAGTAGGCGACTGCGGTGAGCAGCAGCAGATCATTCGTACCGTGTGCGGCCACGGGTTTCGCTTCGTCGCGCCGCTGGAACCGGTTGCCAAGCCCGAACGCGCTGCGCCGAGTCGACACACTGACGCCGTCGAAGCGGTCGCGCACGTGCAATCGGCGCCAGGTTCCGATTCGGCGAACCTGCTGGATGTCTTCGATGCGCCTGCCCTGCCCGAGATGCCTTCCGTGGCCCTGCTGGGGTTCGAGAGCCTGAGCGCTGCCGTCGCGCCCAACATCTTCGTCGAAGGCCTGGCTGTCGATCTCAACGCGCGGCTCTCGCGCATGCCGGGCCTGTTCGTGGTGGCGCGCGGCTCGGCGCGG
>JAGRJY010000166.1 GCA_020442465.1 Lysobacterales bacterium | reverse complement strand
GCCGTCGACGCCGCAGGGGCCGGCCATCAATCCGGAGATCGTGCAGGACCTGCGCGAGATCATGGGTGCGGAGTTTTCCTCCCTGGTCAATGTGTTCCTCGAGGACGCGCCGCGCTCACTGGCACGTCTGGCGGCCTCAGCGGCGACCAGCGATATCGATGCCCTCGTGGCGCCGGCGCATTCGCTCAAGTCGACCAGCGCGAATCTCGGCGCCATGGAGCTGTCGGCCATGGCCAAGCACATCGAGCACAGTGCGCGCCAGCACAACCTGCCCGACGCGGTGCAGCGGGTCACCGAGCTGGCCAACGAGTTCAAGCGCGCCGAGTCCGCCCTGCGCGCGATGGTGGGCTGAGAAGGCTGGACGCGTTTCCGGCGCTTGGCGCACGGGACGCCCGGCGCGGCCTGCTGGGGGCGTTCGCTGCACGCCCCGGCCAGCCTCCGTTTCGGCTCGCGAGCGTGTACCTGCGGTGAGGATGGGTGCGTAGCCGACGACCCGCGCCTGAGCATCGTCGATGCGTGCTGTGCGGACGTCGGGCCCGAGCGGGCCGCGTGAGCACCCCTCTGGCGTGCGCTTCAAGCGGCGCAGCGTGCGAGCCCGACCGAAACGCGGTGGTCCGATCGGAAGCCTGAGCCGCGGTCTTGCGCTCCGCCCCGACGCGCGTCGCGCCGAGTCCGCTCGCTCAGCCGCGCATCATCGTCTGCAGGTAGTTTGCCTCGCCGAGGCGGTCCATCAGCTGCAGCTGGGTCTCGATCCAGTCGATGTGTTCTTCCTCGGACTCGAGGATGCTTTCGAACAGCTCTCGGCTGACGTAGTCGGCGACCGACTCGCAGTGCGCGATGGCGTCCTTGAGGTCGGGCACGGCGGCAAGTTCGAGCTTGAGATCGCATTCCAGCGCTTCGCGCGGACCTTGCCCGATCATCAGCTTGCCGAGCGCCTGCAGGTTCGGCAGCCCTTCGAGGAACAGGATCCGGTCGATCAACGCGTCAGCGTGCTTCATCTCGTCGATCGACTCGTGGTGCTCCTTTTCGGCCAGCCCGGAGATACCCCAGTTCTTGAACATCTTGGCGTGCAGGAAGTACTGGTTGATCGCGGTCAGCTCGTTGTAGAGCGCCTTGTTCAGATGCTTGATGACCTGCTTGTCACCCTTCATGACCGTTTCCTCACCCGCGATATGGATGCCGGCATGCTACCGCTCGGGACGCGGCGGCGGCGAAACAAAAATCGCTCTCAGTGCGATTGCGGCAGGCCCTTCGGGCAGCCGCCGGCATGTGCATATGCATGGTGCATGCGCCGCAATCCGCGCAAGACCGCTACACTTCCGCGCTGATCCACCGTTCGCCGAGCCATGAATCCGCAGCAGGAAGCCGCCCCGTCCCACCTCGATCGACTCGAGGCCGAATCCATTCACATCCTGCGCGAGGTCGCTGCCGAGTTCCGCAACCCGGTCATGCTGTATTCGGTCGGCAAGGACAGCTCGGTGCTGCTGCACCTGCTGGTGAAGGCGTTTGCGCCCGCGCCGCCACCGATCCCGCTGCTGCATGTCGATACCACCTGGAAGTTCCGCGAGATGATCGCGTTCCGCGATCGCCGCGCGGCGGAGACCGGGTGCCGCCTGCTGACCCATACCAATCCCGATGGCCTGCGCGAAGGCATCGGCCCGATCAGCCACGGGGCGACGGTGCACACCGACGTGATGAAGACCCAGGCGCTGAAACAGGCGCTCGACCTGCACGGCTTCGATGCCGCGATCGGCGGCGCCCGCCGCGACGAGGAAAAGTCGCGCGCCAAGGAGCGGATTTTCTCGTTCCGCTCGGCGCAGCACCGCTGGGACCCGAAGAACCAGCGCCCCGAGCTGTGGAGCCTGTACAACACGCGCATCCACAAGGGCGAGAGCGTGCGCGTATTTCCGATCTCGAACTGGACCGAGCTGGACGTGTGGCTGTACATCTACCGCGAGCGCATCCCGGTGCCCTCGCTGTACTTCGCTGCCGAGCGGCCGGTGGTCGAGCGCGACGGTGCCCTGATCATGGTCGACGACGATCGACTGCCGCTGCGCCCGGGCGAAGTGCCGCAGCAGCGTCGGGTGCGTTTCCGCACCCTGGGCTGCTATCCGCTGACCGGCGCGATCGAATCCGACGCCACCACGCTGGAGGACATCATCGCCGAGATGCTGGTCGCCACCTCGTCCGAACGCCAGGGCCGGGTCATCGACCACGACCCGTCGGCGTCGATGGAGAAGAAGAAGCAGGAGGGCTACTTCTAGTGGAGAGCCGGACCTCAACATTCGGCCGCTGCGCGGCAAGGGCTGCCCGGCAGCCTGCGCCTGCTCGGCGCCGGATCGACAATCAGGAACAGCGGCGCCGGGCGCAGTGCGCCGCGCGCCAGTACGTGTCCCGCAGGGAAGATCAGGCATGAACGATGCAACACCCCACCCGGCAGCGGCGGAACGGGTAGCTGAGTACCTGCACCAGCACGAGTCCAAGGGCCTGCTCCGCTTCATCACCTGCGGCAGCGTCGACGACGGCAAGAGCACCCTGATCGGGCGCCTGCTGCACGACACCAAGCTGCTGTTCGAGGACCAGCTGGCAGCGCTGCGCCGCGACAGCCAGCGCCACGGCACCCAGGGCGATGACATCGACTTCGCGCTGCTGGTCGACGGCCTCGAGGCCGAGCGCGAACAGGGCATCACCATCGACGTGGCCTACCGCTTCTTCGACACCGCGAAGCGCAAGTTCATCGTCGCCGACTGCCCCGGGCACGAGCAGTACACCCGCAACATGGCGACCGGTGCGTCGACCGCCGACGTGGCGGTGGTGCTGGTGGACGCGCGCAAGGGCCTGCTGACGCAGACGCGCCGGCACAGCTACATCGTCTCCCTGCTGGGGATTCGCGAGGTGATCGTCGCGGTCAACAAGATGGATCTGGTCGGCTACGACGAAGCGGTGTTTCGCGGGATCGCCGACGACTACGCCGAGCTGGCTGCGCGCCTGGGTCTGGCGAGCGCGCAGTGCATCCCGCTGTCGGCGCTGCGCGGTGACAACGTGATGCAGGCTTCGCCGGCGATGGCCTGGTATCAGGGACCGCACCTGCTCGGAGCATTGGAATCCATCCAGCCGCAGCGGCATCGGCCCGATGCCCTGCGCATGGCCGTGCAGTGGGTGTGCCGCCCGAACCAGGACTTCCGCGGTTTCGCCGGCCAGGTCCACGCGGGCACCGTGTCGGTCGGGCAACAGCTGGCCGCGCTGCCCTCCGGACGCAGCAGCCGGGTCAGCCGCATCGTCTGCCGCGGCGCCGACGTCGAACAGGCAGGATCCGGCGAGCCGGTGGTCATCGCCCTCGAGGACGAGATCGACGTCAGCCGGGGCGACCTGCTGGTCGACGCGCGGCATCCGGTGGAGGTGACCGACCAGTTCGCCGCCCACGTGCTGTGGATGACCGATGCGCCGCTGCTGCCCGGCCGGCCGTACTGGCTGAAGCTGGGCAATCGCACGGTCGGTGCGTCGGTGACCGAGATCAAGCACCAGGTCGACGTCAACACGCAGGCCGAGCTGGCGGCCAAGCACCTCGAGCTCAACGGCGTCGGATTGTGCAACCTGAGCCTGGATGCGCCGCTGCCGTTCGCGCCCTATCGCGACGACGCCCAGCTCGGCAGCTTCATCCTGATCGACAGGCAGACCCACGCCACCGCGGGTGCCGGCGTGGTCGAGTTCGCCCTGCGCCGCGCCGCGAACATCCATTGGCAGCATCTCGACCTCGATCGTCGTGCGCGCGCCGCGGCCAAGCACCAGCAACCACGCTGCGTGTGGTTTACCGGCCTCTCCGGCTCCGGCAAGTCGACCCTGGCCAACCTGCTCGACAAGCGCCTGCATGCGCGCGGCCAGCACACGTACGTGCTCGACGGCGACAACGTGCGCCACGGCCTGTGCAAGGATCTCGGCTTCACCGACGAGGACCGCGTGGAGAACATCCGCCGCGTCGCCGAGGTGGCGAAACTGATGGTCGATGCCGGCCTCATCGTGCTGGTCAGCTTCATCTCGCCGTTCCGCGCCGAACGGCGCATGGCGCGCGAGCTGTTCGCACCCGGCGAATTCGTCGAGGTGTTCGTCGACACGCCGATCGAGGAATGCGAACGTCGCGACGTGAAGGGTCTGTACGCCAAGGCGCGTGCCGGCATCATTCCGAACTTCACCGGCATCAGCGCGCCATACGAAGCGCCGGAGCAGCCCGAGCTGCACCTGCGCACGGTCGAGGCCAGCCGTGAAGCGCTGCTCGAGGATGTGGTGCGCTTGCTCGACGATCAGGCGCCGGCATGAGCCAAGCGTTCGCACGCTGGTCAACCGGGCAGGGCTGAGCATGCCGGCCAGCGCACTCGTCGCCGCGGCGGCCGGCATCCTGCTTCTGCTCGGCGTGCTGCACCTCAAGCTGACCTATGCCGGCCGCAAGCTCTGGCCTCGCGACGACACCGTGCGCGCGTCGATGCAGGACACCTCGCCGCGCATTTCCGACGCGTTGAACTTCTGGCAGGCGTGGATCTCGTTCAACGCCAGCCACAGCCTCGGGGCGATGCTGTTCGGCCTGGTGTACGGCTACCTGGCGATCGCCCGGATCGAGTGGCTGCGCGCCTCGCTGTTCCTGCAGGCGGCGGGCCTGCTCGCCTTGCTGGGCTACAGCTGGCTGGGCTACCGCTACTGGTTCAGCATCCCCCGGCGCAGCGTGTGGGCGGCCACGGCGTGCTACGCGGTCGGCATGGTGATGCTGCACGGCTGAGCCGGGAGCGGAAACCGGTCCCAGACTGCCAGCCACCGAGGCGGAGCCCAGTCGGCCAACTCAGCGGCGCGATACGCGGCTTCTGGCCCCCTGCCCCCGAATGCCCGGTCGCTGACGCCCGGCCCTCGCTACCCGGGCCCGGATTCAGCGAACCGCTGCGAGAGAGCTACCGCGCGCGACCCAAGGCTTGGTCCTCGCCGTACGAAGCCCAACATCGTGACGCTTTCGGGCCGACCCGCCCCCATGCCATCGGACGGGTCGGCGCGCGCTGACCGCCGGTGGTTGGATCTCAGCCCGCCAGCGCGGACTCGAGCTCGGCGCGCAAATCGGCCACGTCCTCGACGCCGACGCTCAGGCGCACCAGGTTGTCGGCGATGCCGAGTGCGGCGCGCCGCTCGGGCGGCACCGAGGCGTGGGTCATCACAGCCGGGTGGTTGGCCAGACTCTCCACTCCCCCCAGCGACTCGGCGCAGGCGAACAGCTCGGTGCGCTCCATGAAGCGTTTGGCTGCCTCGAACCCGCCCTTCACATAGACGCTGACCATGCCGCCGAAGCCGTGCATCTGCCGCTTCGCCAGTTCATGGTGCGGGTGCGCCTTGAGGCCCGGATACACCACCCGTTCCACCGCCGGATGGGTTTCCAGGTACTCGGCCAGCTGCTGCGCGTTGTCGCAGTGGGCGCGCATGCGCAGGTGCAGGGTCTTCAGGCCACGCAGGGCGAGGAAACTGTCGAACGGACCCTGCACGCCACCCACCGCGTTCTGCAGAAACTCCATCTTCTCCTGCAGTTCGCTGCTGCCGCCGACCACGATCATGCCGCCGACGATGTCGCTGTGGCCGTTGAGGTACTTGGTCGCCGAATGCATGACCAGGTCGGCACCGAGCTCGAGCGGCCGCTGCAGGATCGGCGAGGCGAAGGTGTTGTCGACGCCGAGCAGGATGCCGCGCCCGCGGCAGAACTCGGCCAGGCGCGCGATGTCGACGATCTTCAGGGTCGGGTTGGTCGGCGTCTCGCACCAGATCATCCGCGTGTTCGGGCGGATCGACGCTTCCAGCGCGGCCGGGTCATTGAGGTCGACGAAGCTGAAGTCGAGGTCGGCGCTGCGTCGGCGCACGCGCTCGAAGAGGCGGTAGGTGCCGCCGTAGACGTCGTCCATGCACACCACGTGGCTGCCCGCGTCGAGCATGTCGAGCACGGTCGAGGTGGCAGCCAGACCGGACGCGAAGGCATAGCCACGGGTTCCACTCTCCAGCGCGGCCACGCAGCGCTCGTAGGCGAAACGCGTGGGATTGTGGCTGCGCGAGTACTCGTAGCCCTGGTGCACGCCGGGGCTGGCCTGCACGTAGGTCGAGGTGGCGTAGATCGGCGTCATCACCGCACCGGTGGACGGGTCGGGCGCCTGACCGGCGTGGATGGCCAGGGTGCCGATGCCCTGCTTGCCGCTCGCGGAACTCATGCTGGTTGATCCTTGGACACGTGGTGCGGAATGGTGCTGCAGACTCCTGCGGCAGGCCGCAGGCAACCTGCTGCCACGGCGGCGCCGGGCTACTGCACGCGACGGCGCAGGTAGTTGAGCAGGTCGATGCGCGTAATCAGGCCGAGGAAGCGCTCGCCGTGCATCACGATCGCGACATGCCCCTTGTCGAACACCGGCAGCAGCTTCTCGATCGGCGACTTGACGTCGAGCTTCTCGAGGTTGGTGATCATCGCGGTCGATACCGGGTCGCGGAAGCGCGCCTCGTCACCGTAGACGTGCAGCAGCACGTCGCTCTCGTCGATGATGCCGACGATGCGGTCGTCTTCCATGACCGGCAGCTGGCTGACGTCGTACAGCTTCATGCGCTGGTAGGCGACCGTCAGCAGGTCGTTCGGCGAGACGACGACCGTGTCGCGCTGCGAATAGGGGCGCAGGATCAGGTCGCGCAGGTCGCCGTGATGCTCGCGCTGGATGAAGCCGTTGTCGAGCATCCAGTAGTCGTTGTACATCTTCGACAGGTACTTGTTGCCGGTGTCGCAGACGAACACTAGCACCCGCTTCGGTGTGCTCTGTTCACGGCAGTACTTCAGCGCCGCGGCGAGCAAGGTGCCGCTCGACGAGCCGCCGAGGACGCCTTCCTTCAGCAGCAGTTCGCGGCCGGCGGCGAAACTCTCGGCGTCGCTGATCGCATAGGCCCGCTTCACCCGGGTGAAGTCGGAAATCGACGGCAGGAAGTCCTCGCCGATGCCCTCGACCAGCCAGCTGCCCGATTTCTCGCTCAGCGTCCCTTCGTTGATGTACTGCGTGAGGATCGACCCGACGGGGTCGGCGAGCACCAGTTCGGTGTCAGGCGAGTGCTCGGCGAAGCACTTCGACAAGCCGGTCATCGTGCCCGAGCTGCCGCAGCCGAACACGATCGCGTCGAGCCGGCCATCCATTTGCCGAAGGATCTCCGGCCCGGTGCCCTCGAAGTGGGCCAGGGGGTTGTCGGGATTGCCGAACTGGTTGATGAAGTAGGCGCCCGGCGTTTCCTTGGCGATCCGCTCGGCCATGTCCTGGTAGTACTGCGGATGGCCCTTGGCGACATCCGAGCGGGTCAGCACGACCTCGGCGCCCATTGCCTTGAGGTTGAAGATCTTCTCGCGACTCATCTTGTCGGGCACGACGAGGATGAGCTTGTAGCCCTTCTGCTGCGCCGACAGTGCGAGGCCGATGCCGGTGTTGCCGGCGGTGCCCTCGACCAGGGTGTCGCCGGGCTTGATCCGCCCCGCGGCCTCGGCCGCTTCGATCATCTTCAGACCGATGCGGTCCTTGATCGATCCGCCGGGGTTCTGGCTCTCAAGCTTGAGGAAGAGTTCGCAGGGCCCGGTATCCAGTCGGCGGGCACGCACCACGGGCGTGTTCCCGATCAGGTCGAGAACGGAATTGTGGATGGTCATCGGCGGCGCCCGGATTGCTCACGGACGTTCTTGGTGAACAAGCCGCTAGTGTAACGGTTGCAGACAGCGCTGGCTGCCGGGTGAACCGGGCAGCCCTCCGCGCCGGCGCCGGGAGGGCTGCATCGTGGCGGCCGGGATCACGACACCGGCCGCAGGCGCTGCGGCGTCAGTGCACCGAGCCGCGCGTTTCGAACATGCGCACCAGACGATCCTTGGCGTGCAGCTTTTCTTTTTTCATCCGTGCGAGGGTGGCGTCGTCGATCGGCAGAACGCCGAGTTCGGCGTCGAGCACCTGCTTGTCGAGCTCCTGATGGCGCCGGAACAGCTGACGGAACTCGTTGTCGTTCTGGAGCAGTGCTTCAACCTCGTCACGCGGATGAGACTCGAACATCGCAAACCTCCTCGGCAGAAAACGTGAACGCCCCGCTCGTGTGCTACACGGGCGAGGCGTTCGGGTGGGTCTCGGAAAGTGGGGTTGGGGTAGGTGCTGCGCTGCGGGTACCGGTCCTGCAATCCGGCCCCGCCACGATGCTTGAGGCGGCGGTCTCGGTGGCTGGACGATCGTGCTTCACGGCGGCGTTCCTCCCATCCCGGGCGATTGTGAACCGCTCGGGATACCTACCCTACGCCTGCGCCCGTACCGGTGCAACCGCCGCCCGTCGGGCAAGCAGCGGGACCCAGTTCATCAACATCCAGCGCTGTCGAAACCGTGCAGCCGGGCGCATCAGGATGATGCTTTTTCTTTTTATGATCAGTGCGTTAGAACGCGATCCGGTCACCACCCCATCCTGGCTCGCTCAGAACAGGGCCACTCGAATCGGCAGCAAGCGTCCCCACCACGCAGCACGCTCAACGTGCCCGGGCGACGCAGCATTCGCATCGCCCTTCGCAGGCGCCCGCGCCGATCCGGCGCGCCCTCACTCGGCGATGACGATATCCACCCGCCGGTTGCGCGCGCGTCCTTCGGCCGAGCCGTTGTCGGCGACCGGCTGGTCCATGCCGCGGCCCACCGCGGTCAGCCGCGTGGCGTCGATGCCTTCCTCGACCAGAGCACGGCGCACGGCGTCGGCACGCTTCTGCGACAGGGCCTGATTGAGGTTGGCGCCGCCGCGATTGTCGGTGTGCCCTTCGATCAGCACCGACTTGCCCGGCTGCGACTGGATGAATTCGATCACGCGGCCCAGGCCGGCGCGGGCTTCCGGCCGCAGCGAAGACTGACCGCTGGCAAAGGCATCGCCGGACAGCGTCATCACCTGGCCACGCGCATCGCGCCGTGCGGTCATGCTGTCGAGCTGGATGCGCAGGCTGTCGGCCGCGGCCATGGCCAGCTCCGCCTCGCGCTTGGCCAGCTGGGCCTCGGCGGCCTGCGCCTCGGCGACCCGTCGTGCCGCATCGGCTTCGGCCGACGACAGTTCACTCTCGCGCCGCGCCGCTTCGGCGTCTTCCTGGGCGCGGGCAGCCTCTTCAGCGCGAGCCAGACTCTGCAGCCGCAACTTTTCGGCTTCGAGACGGTTCTTCTCGGCATCGCGCCGGGTGGCTTCAAGCAGGATGCGATCGTGCTCGCGGTCGAGCTGCACCAGCTGCTCCTGGGCCAGACCGACCTGGGCGGCGACGCGGGCGATCTCGAGGCGCCGTTCGGCGAGGTAGAGCAGGCCCGGGCGGGCGTCCCGTTCGGCCGTGCGCAGAGCCTCCACGGCCTGCCTGGCCTGCAGGCGCTCGGCCGAGGCAAAACCGTTGGCCGACGTTTCCGCCTCAAGCGTCGACAGCGAAGCCTCCAGCCGTTCCAGCGCCAAGTCACGCTTCGGCGCCGAAGCACAGGCCACCAGCAGCATCAGCATCGCCCAGGCCAGGCATCGCATCGTACGGCTCATGGCGAATCCTCCCCGAGCAGCTCGCGGCGAAGCTGGGCATTCGCCTCCGAGCGCTCCTGCACGTCGCGGCGCAGTCTGGCCGCCGTGCTCTTGGCCAGCGCCAGCTCGGCGTCGGCCTCGGCGTGGCGCGCCGCGCGCTGCGCATCGGCGTACTTGCGCGCCTCGATGGCGGCCCGGGCGGCGTCAAGCTTCTCCTGGGCGAAGCCGAACTCCACCGGCGCGTAGTCGGCGGCGCCAGCGGCGCGTGCCTCGGCAATCGCCGACTCGGCCGCTGCCAGCTCGCCGCTGGGCGGGGGTGTGGAGGCGCAGGCAGCCAGCAGCACACTGGCTGCGGCGGCAAGACTCACGTGGCTTTTTCGGGCGCGTCGTGGCATATCATTCCTGCCGTCATCGGCGTCGTGGTCGTCAGCCCGTATTGTGGGAAGCCGCGCGCGCCCTTGCAATGCTGGATTCCACCCACGCGCGAATCGAAGGAGCGACAGGCATGGATATCGGCTACTTCCTCAAGCTCATGGCCGAAAAGAGCGCCTCGGACATGTTCCTCACCACCGGCGCCCCGGTGAACATCAAGGTGGAAGGAAAGCTGTATCCACTCGGCAATACCGGGCTGCCCGCCGGCATGGTGAAGAAGATCGCCTACTCGCTGATGGACGAGAGCCAGGTGCCGATTTTCGAGAAGGAACTCGAACTCAACATGGCGATCTCGGTGCGCGAGGCTGGCCGCTTCCGCGTCAACGTGTTCAGGCAGCGTGGCGAAGTCGGCATGGTGATTCGCGCCATCAAGAGCGAGATCCCCAACATCGAGGAGCTCAAGCTGCCCGATGTGCTGAAGGACATCATCATGGAGCCGCGCGGCCTCGTCCTGGTGGTGGGATCCACCGGCTCGGGCAAGTCGACCTCGCTGGCCGCGATGATCGACCATCGCAACACGAACTCGACCGGACACATCCTCACCATCGAAGACCCGATCGAGTTTCTGCACAAGCACAAGAAGGCGATCGTCAACCAGCGCGAAGTCGGTCTCGACACCCACGGCTTCCACAATGCGCTGAAGAATGCGATGCGTGAGGCGCCGGACGTGATCCTGATCGGCGAGATCCTCGATCAGGTGACGATGGAGGCGGCGATCGCGTTCGCCGAGACCGGCCACCTCTGCCTCGCCACCCTTCACTCGAACAATGCCGACCAGACCCTGGAACGCATCCTCAACTTCTTCCCCGAGTCGGCGCACAAGAACATCCTGATGAACCTGTCGCTGAACCTGAAGGCGGTGATCTCGCAGCGCCTGGTGATTGCGAAGGACGGCAAGCGCATGCCGGCGGTCGAGGTATTGATCAATACGCCGATGATCCGCGACCTGATCCGCCGCGGCGAAGTGCACGAGATCAAGGAGGCGATGGACAAGTCGCTGCAGGACGGCATGCAGACCTTCGACCAGGCGCTGTACCGCCTGTACAAGGAAGGCAAGTGCGAGCTCGAGGAAGTGCTGCGCAAGGCCGACTCGCGCGACGGCCTGGCGCTGAAGATCCGCCTGTCCGAAGGTGCCGAGGGCGAACACGACCCGTACGCCGACGTGTTCTAGCCCGGACATTTCACGAAGGTGCGCAGACGACCGCGTTCGCCGGCTGCGCCGCTGCGTGGCGCTGCCGCTCCGAGGATTTCGTGGCGAGCGCAAGGCGCGACGAGCCCAAGGGGTGGGCCCAAGCGGCGGGCCCACTTGGGCGAGATCGGGACGAAGTCCCGCGTAACTGCGACGGCAGCCCAACACCGCGAGGGATATCGGGGCGAACGCCTCGCGCCAGCGGCCAATCGCTTCGGGACAGAGTGCTCGTCAGCCGGGCATGCGGAATCGTCAGCTTCGATCAGCACTCGCGACGCGATGCGACGCGACCCCGTGAAACGTCCCGGCCAGGGCCGCGCGTCGCTGACCCGCCCGCGCCGGTCAGCGACATTCAGCGACGATCGTCACCCAGACGGCGCAGGCACTCCAGTGCGCGCCCGGCATCCGCCTCGGGCACGAACAGGTGGTCGTGGTGCAACGCCGCGACGACATTGCAGGCGATCCCGGCCTCAGCCAGCGCCGAGGACACCGCCGCGGTCAGCCCCACGGCCTGCAGGTCGGAATAGACCCCCAGCATGATCCACGCGTGCGCGGGCGCGTCCTCGACGCCAAGCCGCCGTGCATCGTGGTCGTCCACCAGCCAGGTCGTGCCTTCGGGCTCGCGAAACACG
Organism: Lysobacterales bacterium; assembly: GCA_020442465.1. Lineage (GTDB taxonomy): Bacteria > Pseudomonadota > Gammaproteobacteria > Xanthomonadales > Xanthomonadaceae > Pseudomarimonas. The sequence continues at coordinate 16,060 of JAGRJY010000166.1, read as the reverse complement.
GCCAGCGGACGACAGGCGCCGAGGTCACCATCCGATGGGGCGGCCACGAAACGCCAGCGCCCGGGCTGTCGCTGCGGCGCCATGTCGCGCAGCAACACCTGCAGGTCGGAGACCGGCACTGGCGAACCGCAGAGCGCAGCGTCAGGCGGCGTCGGGGCAGTCGGGTTGCTTCTCCGGCCGTGCATGGTCGAACTCTTCGGTTTCCATGCAGAAATCGTGGATGCGCATGATGGTCGGATAGGCCGCCATGTCGACGCCGAAACGCCTGGCGTTGTACACCTGCGGAATCAGGCAGCAGTCGGCGATGCTGGCGTTGTCGCCCTCGCAGAAATCGCCGGTGGACGGATTGTCGGCGAGCAGCGCTTCGAGCGAGTCGAAGCCCTCTTCGATCCACTTGCGCACCCAGGCATCGCGCTCGGGCTGCGGCATCGCGCATTCCTTCTCGAGATGCTGCAGCACGCGTAGGTTGTTCAGCGGATGGATGTCGCAGGCGACGATCTGCGCAAGGCTGCGTACGCGGGCGCGCTCACGAGCGGTCGACGGCATGATCGGATTCTCGGGGAAATACTCCTCGAGGTACTCCATGATCGAGATCGACTGGGTGATGATGCGTTGGCCGTGCACCAGCACCGGAATGCGGTCCTGCGGGTTGATCTGGTGGAACTCGGGCTTGTGCTGTTCGCCGCCGTCACGCAGCAGATGGATCGGAATGATCTCGTGCGGAAGCTGCTTCAGGTTCAGCGCGATGCGCACCCGATAGGCGGCACTCGAACGCCAGTAGCTGTAGAGCTTGAGCGATCCGGCCACGACAGCACTCCTCTTGCGCGGGACGCGCCCAGACTACGCTGCGGCCGCCGGCATGTGAAGCGTCGCTGGCGCGGTTTCCGTGCGGCAAGCGGCATCGCGCATCGCCGCACATCGGATGATGCGGTGCACGATGCTCGGCGGCGCGACGCCAGCGTCCCGGGCGCAGCGTCCGGACCTGCGGACGATCCGGATATCTCGCGTCCGGAATCCATCCGATGCCGCAACGCACGGGCACGCGCGTGCCGCGGTCGGGGCCGCCGCGAGGGTGACCGACGCGCGGCCGAGCCGGTGCGGATCGCGACCCGGCACGCCCGGGCGTGCCGCAGACGGTCGCTGCGAACTCAGTCTTTCGCCGGACGGATCTGCTGTTCGATGGCGCCGAAGATCGACGCGCCGTCGGCGTCAAGCATCTCGATGCGCACGACGTCGCCGTACTTCATGAAGGGCGTGATCGGAGCGCCGGTCTCCAGCGTTTCCACCGTGCGCTTCTCGGCGAAACAGGATGCGCCGAGCGAGGTGTCTTCGTTGGCCACGGTGCCCGAACCCACGATGGTGCCGGCCGAAAGCGGGCGCGTCTTCGCCGCGTGGGCCACCAGCTGGGCGAAGTTGAACTGCATGTCCACGCCGGCCTCGGGCGCGCCGAACCATTGCCCGTTGATGTGCGTCACCAGCGGGCGATGCAGCTTGCTGTCGCGCCAGGCGTCGCCGAGTTCATCGGGGGTGACGAACACCGGCGACAGTGCCGAGCGCGGCTTCGACTGCAGGAAGCCGAATCCCTTGGCCAGCTCCGGCGGAATCAGCCCACGCAGGGAGACATCGTTGACCAGACCGACCAGCTGGATGTGGTCGGCCGCCTGTGCCGCATCCACCGCCATCGGCACGTCGTCAGTGACGACGACGATCTCGGCCTCGAGGTCGATGCCGTACGACTCGTCAGGCACCCGCACCGGGTCGCGCGGGCCGTAGAAGCCGGCGCTCACCGCCTGGTACATCAGCGGGTCGGTGTAGAAGCTCTCCGGCACCGTGGCGCCGCGCGCGCGGCGCACGCGCTCGACGTGCGGCAGGTAGGCCGAACCGTCGACGAACTCGTAGGCCCGCGGCAGCGGCGAGGCCAGCGCCTGCAGGTCGACGGCAAACACCGGCTCGCCGTTGATGGTGTCGGCGGCGCTGCCGTTCAGCACTTCCGACACCTGGTTCAGCCGCGGCGCCGCGGTCGACCAGTTTTCGAGCGCACGCTGCAGGGTCGGGGCGATGTCGGGAACGCGCACCGCGCGGGCGAGGTCGCGCGAGACCACGATCAGCGTGCCGTCGCGACCGCCTTCCTTGAGAGATCCCAGTTTCATGCCTAGCCCCTTGTGTGCGGGCGCGGCGCCGAGGTCCTGGCGCCGCGCAAGTGATGCGTGGATGCGATGTCGCACCGAGTCCGGTGCAGCGTGGCGCACGCGCCCCAGCCGAGGCAAGCGCGCCTGCGGCGGCGGATCACCGCCGGCTTGGATCGAAGTGCTTGTTCAGGCCCTGCCAGCATTCCTGGTAGTCGCGCTGACGCTGCGGCGCTTCCATGGCCTGCGCGCTCGGGCACAGCAGCCAGCGCGTCTCGAACATGAAGGCCATGGTGCCGTCGATGTAGTCGGGCTTGGACAGATCCGCACGGGTGGCCTTCTCGAACGTGGCGGCATCCGGACCGTGGCCGCTCATGCAGTTGTGCAGGGACGCGCCGCCCGGCACGAAGCCGCCTTCCTTGGCGTCGTAGGCGCCGTGCACCAAGCCCATGAACTCGCTGGCGATGTTGCGGTGGAACCACGGCGGACGGAACGTGTCCTGCATCGCCAGAATGCGCGGCGGGAAGATCACGAAGTCGAGGTTGGCCGCGCCCAGCGTATCGCTCGGCGAGGTCAGCACGGTGAAGATCGAGGGGTCGGGATGGTCGTAGCTGATCGATCCGAGCGTGTTGAAGCGGCGCAGGTCGTACTTGTGCGGCGCGAAGCTGCCGTGCCAGGCCACCACGTCGAGCGGCGAATGGTCGATCGGCGCGCGCCACAGGCGTCCATCGAACTTCTGCACCAGCTCGAAATCGCCAGTGACGTCCTCGTACGCCGCGACGGGCGTGCAGAAGTCACGCGGATTGGCCAGGCCGTTCGAACCGATCGGACCCAGGTCCGGCAGGCGCAGCGCGGCGCCGAAGTTCTCGCACAGATATCCGCACGCGGTGTCGTCGAGCAGTTCGACGCGGAAGCGGATGCCACGGGGCAGCACGGCGATTTCCTGCGGCTCGAGCTCGATCACGCCCAGTTCGGTGGCGATGCGCAGGCGGCCCTGCTGCGGCACCAGCAGCATCTCGGCGTCGGCGTTGACGAAGTAGCGCGCCTGCATGCTGCGGTTCACCGCATAGACGTGGATACCGATGCCGCTCTGGCTGCGCGCATCGCCGGCACCCGCCATGCAGAACACGCCGTCCACGAAGTCGGTCGGCGCCGCAGGTACCTCAGGCGGATCCCAGCGCAGCTGATTGGGGGCGAACGGCGCATCGCCGAAACGGTTGTGCCAGGCCTCGCCACCCGCATAGGGTACGAACTGGCCGTGCATCACCCCGGGACGGATGCGGTACATCCAGCTGCGCCGATTGCTGTGCCGCGGCAGCGTGAATGCGGTGCCCGAGATCTGCTCGGCGTACAGGCCGTAGGGGCAGCGCTGCGGCGAATTGCGGCCGACCGGCAGCGCGCCGGACAGCGCCTCGCTGGCGAATTCCTGGCCGAAGCCGACCTGATACGCGAGCGCCACGGCGGGCTGCGTGTGCGGTTTGAGTTGGGCGTTCACTATCAACTACCTCGCTGATCTTGCTCCCCTCTCCCCTCGGGAGAGGGGGCGGGAGAGAGGGTACGAACTCGCGCGGCCTGCAGAATCGCCGCCAGCACATCGTCGAGTCGGCACATCACGTCGTTGTTCCAGACTCGCATCACTCGAAACCCTTGGGGTTCCAGATAAGCATCTCGCTTGGCATCACCCGCCTCCGCATGCTGGGAGCCATCGATCTCCACAATCAGCTTGGCCGAGATGCAACAGAAATCGGCAACGTAAGGGGGAATCGGATGCTGTCGTCGAAAGTGCAGTCCGGCCAGTCGCTTCGCACGCAAGCGGAACCAAAGTTGCTGTTCCGCATCCGTCATGGCTTGCCGCAGTGCGCGCGCAGCTTGCGCGGTGTGCGTGGCGACGGGTGGATTCAGACGCATCGTCGATCTCGTACCCTCTCCCCCAACCCCCTCTCCCGCCGGGAGAGGGGCTCAAGGCGTTGCGCGCTCTGCCTACAACACCCCACGCCGCATCTGATCGCGTTCGATGCTTTCGAACAGGGCCTGGAAGTTGCCCTCGCCGAAACCCTGGTTGCCCTTGCGCTGGATGATCTCGAAGAAGATCGGGCCGATCGCGTTCTGGGTGAAGATCTGCAGCAGCAGCTGCTTCTTGGTCTCCAGATCGGCGTCGATCAGGATCTTGTTCTGCTTCAGCCGCGGCAGGTCTTCACCGTGGTTGGGGATGCGCTCGTTCACCATCTCGAAATAGGTGTCCGGCGTGTGCAGGAACTCCACACCCTGTTCGCGCATCTTCTCGATGGTCGCGTAGATGTCGTCGGTGAAGCAGGCGATGTGCTGGATGCCCTCGCCCTTGTACTCGCGCAGGTATTCGTTGATCTGCGACTTCTCGTCCGACGACTCGTTCAGCGGAATGCGGACCATGCCGTCCGGTGCGGTCATCGCCTTGGACACAAGGCCGGTCTTCGCGCCCTTGATGTCGAAGTAGCGGATCTCGCGGAAATTGAACAGGCGTTCGTAGTAGTCGGCCCACTTGCCCATGTTGCCGGGGAACAGGTTGTGGGTGAGGTGGTCGATGAAGGTCAGGCCATAACCCTTCGGCAGCTTCTCGGCACCGGGCAGCCACTCGTAGTCGGGGTCGTGAATCGTGCCCGTCTCGTCGTAGCGGTCGACGATGTACAGCATGCAGTCGCCAATGCCCTTGATCACCGGCGCGGCCACGGCCTTGGTCAGTTCGGCGTGCTGGGCGAACGGCTCGGCGCCGTTCTTGAGCGCCTGCACGCGCACCCACTCCGCCAGCTTCTTCACCCGGATCGCAAACCCGCAGGCGCACGGACCATGCTCCTTGGCGAACTCGGCCGCGAAGGAATCCGGATCTTCGTTGATCAGGAAGGTGCAGTCGCCCTGGCGATAGGTGAAGATCGGACGGGTCTTGTGCCGCGCCACCTGGGTGAAGCCCAGCATCTTGAAGTACTGGTGCAGCTTTTCGGGCTCGGGCGAGGCAAACTCGACGAATTCGAAGCCGTCGATGCCCATCGGGTTTTCGAAGGTGACGGCATCGCCGCCGGTTTGCGGCTTGAGCTGGGCGTTCATGGTGTCCTCCCGATGATGGTGGCTGTCATCGCGCAGCCAGACCGGCACCAAGCGATGACCCGTACGTCCGAACAGTATAGTTTCACCTGAAACCAAACGCAATGCAGACCGACAGGAGCCCCCGATGACCGCGCCGAATGCCGCAGACGCGACCGCGAACGAGCATCCGATCCTCAACCTGGAACACTTCCTGCCCTATCGACTGTCGGTGCTGTCGAACCGCGTCAGCGCCGACATTGCGCGCTTCTACCAGAACCGCTTCGGACTATCGGTCACGGAATGGCGGGCGATGGCAGTGCTCGGCCGCTTTCCCGGCATCTCGGCGATGGAAGTGGCCGAACGCACGGCGATGGACAAGGTGGCGGTGAGCCGGGCGGTCAACGCGCTGCTCGGTCGAGAACTGCTGACCCGCGCCTTCCACGAAAGCGATCGCCGACGCTCGATGCTGCGGCTGTCGGAAAGCGGCCGCCAGGTCTACGACGAGATCGTGCCACTCGCCCTGCGACTCGAGGCGTCGCTGCTCGATGCCTTCAGCGACGACGAGAAGCAGCAGCTTGGCCGCCTGCTCGACAAGCTCGATGCTGCGGAGATGAAAGCACACGGCTGAGGCTGCGCAGCTGGCACACGCGCACCTCGGGTGTGGAGACGATGCCAGGACGTACCGAGCAAGCCTTCACCGCGGTCAACGGCGGCGTCCCGGCCAGGATCGGGATCCGTTCTGCTTCGCTTCGTTGCGTCGCATGCCGGGCCGGATCACGATCTGCCGGTTCGACCCAGGGCCGGCCCGCCCTCAGTCGTCGGAGAGCCGGGAGACGAAGCGGCAATAGCCTGCTCGCTCGTTAGACCGGCTATGACTGCAACGCCGCCAGCGCTTCGTCGTGCGGGGCGAAGTTCAGTGCGCAGCGACGCAGGAAGTCGTCGATCTTCGCGATGTCGAAACGGCGTTCGGCATCGCTCGGCGCGCGCATCTGCGCCGGGTCGGGATAGGCCCCGTAGCCGCCGAGCAGGCAGTGCCACGATGCGGTGGAAAAGTACTTGCCGATGTCCTGGCGTCGGACTTCCTCATCGAGGTTCTCGCCAGCGAACCAAGTCTGCAGGAGCGTTCTGAGCGACGGCGACAGGTTCTCCGTCGACGAGCACGCGCGCCAATAGTCGGTATCCCGCCGTGAACTCATCCGGTAGTGCGCCACGATGTAGTCGCGCACACCCTCGAAGCGGGCATTGATCCGGGCGTTGTACGCGTCGCGCAGGCGGTCGCCGAATCCGCCCTGGGTGTAGGCCTCGACGAACCGCTCGACGGTTTCGTGCACCAGGTGCAACGCCGTCGCCTCCAGCGGTTCGATGAAGCCCTGCGACAGACCCACGGCCAGGCAGTTGCGCACCCACGGGCGCTCGACGCGACCGACCTTCATCTTCAGTCGCCGCAGCGGCGGCGCATCGTCGCCGAGGCGCAGATGGCGGCGCAGCTCGAGCTCGGCGGCCTCGTCATCGATATGGCGACTGCTGTAGACGTAGCCGTTGCCGAGGCGATGCGCGAGCGGAATGCGCCACACCCACCCCGCACTCAATGCGGTCGCCGTGGTGTGGCATTCGGTGGTGGGCGCATCGCGCGGCGTTTGCACCACCACCGCCGAGTCGTTGAACAGGTTGTCCGCGAATGACAGGAAGGGCACGCCCAAAGACTGCTGCAGCAGCAGACCGCGAAAGCCGGTGCTGTCGACGAAGAAGTCGCCAGCAATCTCCCGGCCATCCGTGGTGCGCAGGGCGATCAGGTCGCCCGACTCGTCCTGCACCACCTCGCGCATCGTGCCTTCGATGTGGACCACGCCGCGCGCCACGCCCCAGTCGCGCAGGAAACGTCCGATTTCGCTGGCGTCGAAGTGGTAGCCGTAGGCCATGCGAAACGGAAAATGCTCGGGTGAGACCGGCGCACGGCGCTGCCGGGCGAGCACGCCGTTGAGGAAGTAGCGATCGGGGTGTCCGTCCATGTCGAGGCCGTGGCGACGCAATCCGGCCGCGTAGAACAGCGCGGGCACCGAGCGATCGTCGAGGTCGCTGGGAAACGGGTGCATGTACGCGGTATGCCCCGGCGCCGCCGACCAACCGCGGAACTCGATCGAACTCTTGTACGTCGCATGGCAGCGCGGCATCCATTCGGACTCGGCGATGCCCAGGGTGTCGAAGAAGCCCTTCAGGGAAGGCGTGGACCCCTCGCCCACGCCGACGATGCCGATCTCCGGCGACTCCAGCACGCTGATCTGCACTGGCCCGATGTGCGCTGGCTGACTGCGCCAGTGGTGCGCCATCAGGGTGGCGGCCATCCAGCCGGCGGTGCCGCCGCCGAGCACGACAACGCGCAGCGGTTGCCCGGGAGAACGACTCACGGATCGACCGAAGTGCCCGGAAGTCCGGCCTTGTACACCGCGCCGGCGCGCATCACCCAGGCGACGTTCTGCAGGCGGGACACGTCTTCGACAGGATCGCCGCGTACCGCGATCAGATCGGCGAGCTTGCCTGCCTCGACGGTGCCGATTTCGTCAGCCAGCCCGAGCAGGTCCGCGGCTCCGACCGTCGCCGCGCGGATCGCCGACGCCGGGGTCATGCCGTGCTCGACCATCAGCAGGAACTCGTCGGCATTGCGGCCATGCTTGCTCACCCCGGCATCGGTGCCGAACGCGATCTTCACACCCCGCTTCACCGCGAGCTGCAGCGACTTTCCGGTCACCTCGACACGCCAGCGAATTTTCGCCAGCACTTCATCGGTGTAGGCGCCGGCGTTCTTCTCGAGGCGCTCCCTGTAGCCGTTCACCACCGAGAGCGTCGGCACGTAGTAGGCGCCGCCCGCGAGAAACGCCTTGACGCCGGCTTCGTCGAGCAGGGTGCCGTGCTCGATCGAATCGGCCCCGACCTTCAACGCGACCAGAATGCCGTCGGCACCGTGGGCATGGACGGCAACCTTCTTGCGATACAGATGGGCGGTCTCGACGATGGCGCGCGCCTCGTCTTCGAAGATCTGCTGGCCGATGCCCGCGCCGATGCGGCTGTTCACGCCACCGGTGCTGGCGAACTTGATCACATCGACGCCGCGGCCCACCTGTCTGCGCACCGCGCGCCGGCAATCATCGATGCCGTCGCAAAGATTGTCGTGCACATCGAGGGCGTCATGCAGGTCCTCGCGGAAGCCCAGCGAGCCATCCATGTGACCCGCCGTCACGGAGATCGACGTGCCCGCGTCGAGCACGCGCGGGCCGATCGCCTTGCCGGCGGCAATGGCATCTCGCAATGCCAGCGTCACGCCGTCGCCGTCGCCGAGGTTGCGCACGGTGGTGAATCCGGCCAGCAGAGTCTTGCGCGCGTTCACCGCCGCATCGAACGCCTGCGCCGGCGGCGACAGCGTCACCTCGTCCACCAGCGCCTGCACGCCAGCGGTGTCTGAAGTCAGGTGCACGTGGCTATCGATCAGCCCGGGCAGCACGTAGGCATCACCCAGATCGACGACCAGCGCATCGGCCGGCACACCGTCCAGCACCTCCGGCGCGCGGTGCCCCGAATGGACGGCATGGATGCGCGTGCCCTGCAGCACGATGGTGCTGGCGCCGCGCGCCGGCTTGCCGGGCTCGGCCAACAAGTGGCCGACGTGGAGCACGCGCCATGCCGGCACTTCGGCCGCACCGGCGCTACCGCTGTTCGTGCAGCCCAGCAGCAGCGCCGCCAGGGTGGTGATCAGACGTATGGATCGGGTCATGCCGGTCTCCCTGTGCAGCGCAGAAGCATACATGGGGCGACCGGCGCTCAAGGTCCGCAAGGGGAGATGCAGCCGCGCGGACCGCCATCGGTGGCTGGCTGCGCAAACGAACACGGCGGCCGAAGCCGCCGTGTCATGCGTTGCGCTGCGCGCGATTACTTCACGCCGTGCATCAGCTTGTTGACCAGCGGCGCGACCAGGAAGAAGAACACGCCAACGATCAGGCCGAACCACCACAGCTGGTTGAACACTTCCGAGTAGCCCATGATCGATCCGGCTTCTCCGTGGCCGCCACCACCCGCAGCGATCGCCGCGATGCGGCCGGCGAGGTAGTTCGCGGTGGCGATCGACAGGAACCAGCCACCCATGGCCAGGCCGGTCTCCTGCGGGCGCGCGAGCTTGGTCACCATCGACAGTCCGATCGGCGACAGGCACAGCTCACCCATGGTGTGGACGAGATAGGTCAGGGTGAGCAGCAGCCAGTGCACCTTCGCGCCGGACTCGCCAATCGCCTTGATCGCGAGCACAAGAACGAGAAAGCCCAAGCCGACGCCCAGCAGGCCGAAGGCGAACTTGCGCGGGATCGAGGGATTGACGCCCTTCTCGTCGAGTTTCGGCCACAACCAGGCGAACAGCGGCGCAAGGGCAAGAATGAAGATCGGGTTGGCCGACTGGAACACCGTGAAGTTGAACGGCGCGTCGACGTAGTCGCGAGCGAAGAAGTTCAGCGACGAGCCGGCCTGCTCGAACATCGCCCAGAAGCACATGTTGGCGAAGAACAGGATCAGCATCGCGATGTAGCGATGCAGCTGCTCTTTCTGGCCGCTGCGCACGCCGCTGTAGACGAAATACGCGATGAGGCCGAGCATCATCACCGAAAGCAGGATGCCGAGGACGTCGCTCTTGCTCAGCAGGTAGTACACCGGCAGGGCCAGCACGGCGGCACCGATGAGCACCTGGATCCAGGGCCCCATGCCCTTCTTGTCCTCGGGCGCCTTGCCGACGTGGCCGAGCCAGCCCTTGAGGAACTGGAACATCATCAGGCCGAGGATCATGCCCAGGCCGGCGGCGAAGAAGCCCCACTTGAAGCCGTACACCGCACCGATCCACGCACCGCAGACCAGCGGAGCGAAGAATGCACCCGCGTTGATGCCCATGTAGAAGATGGTGAAGCCCGAGTCGCGCCGCGCGTCACCGGGCGCATACAGCTTGCCGACCATGGTCGAGATGTTCGGCTTGAACAGGCCATTGCCGACCACCAGGACGGCGAGACCGGCCAGGAAGGTGGTGAGATCCGGCGCCAGCAGCATGAACATGCCCACCGCCATCATCGCGCCGCCGAGCATGATCGAGCGTTGGTAGCCGAGGATGCGGTCGGCGACGTAGCCGCCGGCAATGCCGGTCATGTACACCATCGAGGTGTAGCCGCCGTAGGTCAGGCTGGCCTGGGCCTCGGCCTGATCGCCCATGTGGGCGAAGAAGGCCATCGCCACGTACGGGCCGAGCACGGCACGCATGCCGTAGTACATGAAGCGTTCCCAGAACTCGGTACCGAACAGGTTCCAGAGCGCTTTCGGGTGCCCCATGATTTCGCCCGCGGGCGGCGGCGTGAACTCGTGCTGGCTTGTGGCATTGCCGCTCATGCGGTACTCCCCTCGTGCTTCTTTCTGCAGATGAACGAAGCCCGGCCGTAGCCGGGCGGACGCGGCTGTTTAACCCCCGGAAGGGCGCCAAGTCAATTCGCGATGCGGCAGGAAGAGCACGCGATGCGGTGCGCGCGGGCCCTGCGCCGGCGCCGCACGGGCCTGGGCAGCCGAGCCGGTCGGGGCGCCTGGGCGCCGTCCCCGACGGCTGCTCAGCCCTGTCCGAGTACCGTGCGAACTTCCAGCAGCTCCGGGAAAAAGGTCAGTTCCAGCGCCTGCTTGAGGAAGCCCACACCGCTCGATCCGCCGGTGCCGCGCTTGTAGCCGATGATGCGCTCGACCGTCTTCATGTGGCGGAAGCGCCACAGCTGGAAGCTCTCCTCGACGTCGATCAGCTGCTCGCACAGCGCGTACGCCGCCCAATGCTGATCCGGCGCTTCGTAGATCGCCTTGAACACGGGCACCAGCTCGGCGGTGCGGCGGTGCGGCTGCGAGAAATCGCGATCGATGCACGACGCCGGCACGGCGTGGCCGCGGCGGGCGAGCAGACGCAGGAATTCGTCGTACAGCGACGGCGCGCGCAGCACCGCCTCGAGTTCGGCGTGCAGCGCGGTGTCGTGGGCGAACACGCGCAGCATGTCGGCGTTCTTGTTGCCGAGCAGGAATTCGACCATGCGGTACTGATGGCTCTGGAACCCTGAAGACGGACCGAGCACTGCGCGGAACTGCGCGTACTCGCTCGGCGTCAGCGTCTCCAGCACCGACCACTGCTCGAACAGCTGCCGCTGCACCTGCTTCACCCGCGCAAGGATCTTCTGCGCCGGGCCCAGGCGATCGCCCTGCAGATGCGCCAGCGCCGCGCGCAGTTCGTGGATGATCAGCTTCAGCCACAGCTCGGACACCTGATGCTGGATGATGAACAGCATCTCGTCGTGGTGCTCCGGCTGCGACAGCGGTTTCTGCGCGGAGAGCAGGGTAGGCAGCTGCAGGTAGCCGCCGTAGCTCAGCCGGTCGCGCAGGTCGGTGGTGATCTCGGCTTCGAGATCACGCTGGTTGCGTTCGATGCTCATGTCGGTCCGTCGTCGTCGAATCGTCTGGTGTATCGGTACGCCGGCGCGTCGTCGCGAACTCGATCCGCCGCATCGTGGTGGTCGAGCGGCGGGCGGGCCGAAGCCTGCGCACAGCGGGACGGATGCAACGCGTCGAGCCGCACCGGGCAGCACAGTGTGCGGCAATCCGCCTGCCCTGTCGCCGCTTCGGCCTGCCGGACGCTGCGTGACGCATGCACCTGGCCGGTTCGCCGTCAATCTGCACTGCGGCTTGCCTCGTGCCCGGTACCGCTGTTATCTAGGGGCATTCCATGCGGACGCTCGGCATGTCGGTTGCAGCCTCCTTTTCCATCGAGTACCTGAGTTACCTCGGTGCCGACGGCAAGCCGGGTGACGAGCCCTGGCCCGAGGTGGCAAAGGACGCAAAGCGTCTGCTCGAGCTGTACAAGCTGATGCTCTTCACCCGCAGTTTCGACAGCAAGGCGGTGGCGCTTCAGCGTACCGGCAAGCTGGGCACCTATGCCTCGTGCCTCGGCCACGAGGCCGCGCACGTGGGCATTGCCGCGGCGATGCACGTCGACGACGTGATGGCGGTGTCCTACCGCGAGATCGGAGCGATGCTGCTGCGCGGCGTGCTGCCGCGCGAGATCCTGCTCTACTGGGGCGGCGACGAGCGCGGCAGCAAGTTCTCGGGCCCGCAGCAGGACTTCCCGATTTGCGTGCCGATCGCTACCCAGTGCCTGCACGCGGCCGGCACCGCGCTCGCCTTCAAGCTGCGCAAGGAGCCGCGCGTCGCGGTCGCCTTCTGCGGCGACGGCGGCAGCTCGAAGACCGACTTCTACGCCGCACTGAATGCGGCCGGTGCGTTCCAGCTCCCGCTGGTGCTGGTGGTGGTGAACAACCAGTGGGCCATCTCGGTGCCGCGCAGTGCCCAGACCGGCGCGCAGACGCTGGCGCAGAAGGGTCTGGCCGGCGGGCTCGACTGCGTGCAGGTCGACGGCAACGACCTGGTCGCGGTGTTCTCGGCCGCCGACCACGCCGTGCGACGCGCCCGCAACGGCCACGGCGGCACCGTCATCGAGGCGGTGACCTACCGGCTGTCCGACCACACCACCGCCGACGACGCACGGCGCTATCGCGACGAGGCCGAAGTGAAGGCCGCCTGGGAGCGCGAACCGCTGCTGCGCCTGCGTCACTATCTGCAGGCCGGCGGACTGTGGGACGAGGGCAAAGAGAACGCCTACAAGGATGCCTGCGCGAAGCGGGTCGACGAGGAGGTGAACGCCTACCTCGATGTCGCGCCGCCGCCGCTGTCCGACATGTTCGAGTACACCTACGCCGAGCCGCCGCTCGACCTGCTCGCCCAGCGCGCCGAAGTGCTGGCCGGAGGCAAGCGCTGATGCCCGCGGTGTGCCTCATCGAAGCGCTCACCATGGCGATGGCGCACGAAATGACGCGCGACGAGAACGTGCTCGTGCTTGGCGAGGACGTCGGCGTGAACGGCGGCGTGTTCCGCGCGACCGTCGGCCTGCGCCAGCGCTTCGGCGACGAGCGCGTGATCGACACGCCGCTCGACGAAACCACCATCGCCGGTCTCACGGTGGGGCTTTCCGTGCAGGGCATGCGCCCGATCGCCGAAGCGCAGTTCGACGGCTTCGTGTATCCCATGCTCGACCAGATCATCTGCCACGCGGCGCGCTTCCGTACCCGCACCCGCGGTCGCCTGACCTGCCCGATGGTGTTGCGCATTCCCTGGGGCGGCGGCATCCGCGCCCCTGAACATCACAGCGAGGCGAACGAGGCGATGTTCACCAACGTGCCCGGCCTGCGCGTGGTGATGCCTTCCTCGCCGCACCGCGCCTACGGGCTGCTGCTCGCGGCGATCCGCGACCCCGATCCGGTGATCTTCTTCGAGCCCAAGCGCATCTACCGGCAGTACAAGGAAGAAGTCGCCGACGATGGCGAGGCGCTGCCGCTCGATGTCTGCTACGTGCTGCGCGACGGCGGCGACCTGACCCTGGTGACCTGGGGCGCGCAGGTGAAGGAATGCCTGGAGGCCGCCGAGAAGCTCGCCGACGAGGGCGTGGGCGTCGAGGTGATCGACGTCGCCACCCTGCGTCCGCTGGATTTCGACACCATCCGCGATTCGGTGAAGAAGACCGGGCGCTGCGTGATCGTGCACGAAGCACCGCGCAGCGGCGGCTTCGGCGCCGAGATCGCCGCCCGCCTCGCCGAAGAATCGATGTACGACCTGCTCGCGCCGGTCGAGCGGGTCACCGGATGGGACACGCACATCCCGCTGTTCCGCATGGAAATGCAGTACCTTCCCAGCGTCGACCGCATTGTCGCCGCGGCGAAACGCACGCTGGCGAGGAGCTCGTGAACACGCTGCATGCGATCCACGGCGGCCCGTGCGACGCGGCCGCGCTGGATTTGCGTCGCACTCCGCCCTTAGGATCGACACTTGCTTTAGGATCGGCACGCGGAGCGTCGCTGCGACGTTCCTCCGCAGGGTGGCGCGCGATGCGTGCATCCCGCACCCGTCCAGAGTTGTCCTCATTGTTTACAGGCCACTTGTCATGCTGAAGGCCATCAACGGCGAAGTGCTGCGCGACGTCGAAGCCGAAGACACGCTTCCATTGACCCTGGTGCAGGGCGATCGGGTACGCATCGGCCAGGCGCCGCGCGAGCGTCCCGGCTACCTGTGGGCCGACGACGGTGGATTCTGCAGCGGCTGGGTGCCGGAGGTCGTGCTCGACCGCCGCGGCGGCGAGGCGATTGCGAACATGGAGTACTGCAGCTCGCATCTGTCGGCCTGCACCGGCGATATCGTCCGCATCATGTGGAAGGGTCAGGGCTTTGCCGCCGTGTGGTGCGAGAACCGCGACGGTGACCGCGGCTGGCTGCCGGCCGACGCACTCAAGATCGACCCGACCGACCTGAGCTATCTGGCATGAGTGTGCGTCAGCGGTTCCTGCTGCCGGATCTCGGCGAAGGGCTGCCCGACGCCACCGTGGTGGAATGGATGGTGAAGGTGGGCGAGACCATCCGTCTCGACGAACCCCTGGTGTCGATGGAAACCGCCAAGGCCGTGGTCGAAGTGCCGGCGCCCTGCTCCGGCAAGCTGCTGAAGACGGGGGGCGAGGCCGGCAGCGTGATCGCCACCGGCACGCTGCTCGCCGAATTCGAACTCGACCCGAAACTGCCGCAGCGCGCCGCGGGACACGACACCGGACACCATCACGGCGCGCGCGATCACGCCGAGGATCCGGACTCCGACCCCGGCGCGGCGAGCGCTGCCCCGGCGCAGCCGGCGACCGCCGCCGCGCCGTCGGCGACCCCGACCGACCCGTCCGCGCCCGCCAAGGCCGACGCCGGCACCGTGGTCGGCGCGATGAGCGCCAGCGACCAGTTGCGCAGCGAAGCTGCCGTCTCGGTCGGCGGGGTCAAGGCCATGCCGGCGGTGCGCGCCATGGCACGCAAGCTCGGCGTCGACGTCACCCGCGTCGCACTCACCGGTGCAGACGGGGTGGTCACCCGCGCGGACGTCAAGAAAGCGGCTGAACAAGGCGTTTCCGCAACTCCACGCCCCTCTCCCCCCGGGAGAGGGGCCGGGGGAGAGGGTACGGAACCACCGGCAGGCACGGGTGCGCCGACAGACGGCATGGCCAGTGCGTCACGCAGCGCTCCGATCGCACCCGCTCCCCAACCCCTCTCCCCGGGGGAGAGGGGCTCTGAGCCGACCCGCACCGCGGTGTCGCAGTCCGGCCAGCCGATGCGCACCCAGCCGCCCGGCAAGCATGCCGCCGGCCAGCCGCAGCCGCTCGCCGGCATGCGCCGTACCATGGCGCGGGTCATGGCCCAGGCCCAGGCCAAAGTCGTGCTGACGACGATTACCGACGATGCCGATCTGCAGGCGTGGCCGGCGGGGACCGACGTCACCGTGCGCCTGGTGCGGGCGATGGTGCGGGCCAGCAAGGCCGAGCCGGCGCTGAATGCCTGGCTCGACGGCGACAAGCTCACCCGCACCTTGCACCCGCAGGTCGATGTCGGCATCGCGGTCGATACAGCGGAAGGCCTGTTCGTCCCGGTGTTGCGCAACGCCGACCTGCTCGATGCGGCGCAAACGCGCGAGGCGATCAACCGCCTGCGCAGCCAGGTCGAATCGCGCACGATTCCGACCAGCGAGCTGAGCGGTGCCACCATCAGCCTGTCGAACTTCGGCCGCTTCGCCGGCCGCTATGCGACACCGATCGTGGTGCCGCCGGCGGTCGCCATTCTCGGCGCCGGACGCATGCGCCATGAGGTGGTCGCGGTGGTCGGCGGCATCGAGACGCATCGCATCCTGCCGCTGTCGCTCAGCTTCGACCACCGTGCCGCCACCGGCGGCGAGGCGGCGCGCTGGCTGCGCCATCTGCT
>JAGRJY010000165.1 GCA_020442465.1 Lysobacterales bacterium | reverse complement strand
ATCTGGTTGTCTGCAAACTGGGTGTTGGAGATGGTCAGGTAGCGCGTCGCGCCGCTTCCCGTCCTGAAATCGACGACTTCGGCGCCCGTACTGTGGCCGTCGAACAGCGAGTCGAGAATCAGCAGGTTCGACAGACGCGCCGTGATGGCCGCGCCGGAGATGGCGCCTCCATTGGCGCTGAAGGTCGATTGGCTGACAGTCAGGTCGCCGCCAAACGCGTAAATGACCGCCCCTTGGCCGAGGAGGAGCGGATCCATGAGATTGTTGACCAGCAGCGACCGGCTCAGGGTCAGCGGCGACAGGGTGAGCACGGCTCCCCCGAAGCCCTCGCTGGCGTCATGGTCGTCATCCTGCAGCCGATTGTTCTGGAACAGCGACTCCTCGACACGCACCGTGGAATCACCGCCGACGTTGACGAACAAGGCGCCGCCTCCGGTGATGTTGGCGGGTACCAGGTTGGTGACCCGGTTGTCGCGGAAGGTGATCTTGCGCAGCACGATATCGACGTCGGCGAACAGACTGTGGACGCAGACCGCTCCGCCCTTGTTGGCGCAGCCGGCGCTGAAGCCGGGCTGGCTGTGGCGCGCGCCCTCGAACGTCAGGTTCTCCACGAGGAAATGGCCATCGACCACCGGGGTGATCCACAGCAGCTGTTCGCGGTTGCCCGGTGCCGGCTGGATCACCTGCCCGCCTGGAGGGCCCAGGATTTCGGCGGGGCGGGTCAGCTCGAGGCGCGCGCCTAGGATGATCGGTCCCAGGCCGGCTTGGATGCGGATGCTGTCCGGGCCGAAATCGCCTGCGCAATCGCTCCAGATCTGCGCATTCGCGTCGTTGTTCTCAAGTGCTTCCCGTAGCGTGCACGCGCCATCGTTGCCGAGACTGTCGGCGCCCGAATTCACCAACACGTCGGCTGCATGCAGGGGCGACCAGAACAGCGCGGTGGCCGCAAGCGCCAGGAATGCGGCGCGAAGCCGGCGCAGCGCCGGATGACAGGTTGCAGGTTGAGGTTCAGAGGTCATGGTTGATCGACTCGTCGACAGGGGTGAGTGAATGAGTGAACGGTGGGGGGGCCGGACAGCCGGTTCGGCGCGGGCGCCCCACGCTGCCCGCGCGACAGCCCGGGCAGGGCCGAAGTCGGGAGCAGGCAGCGCCCGATGCTGGGCGGCCCCGACGCAGTGACGTCGGGGTCGGGGACACGGCCATGGGTGATTCCTCGAGTACGGACTTCCGCTCTCAGCAAGCGGCGTGCCAGATCCCAACACGTTGTTATTCAATGAGTTAGTTTCGCGCCTTGAGCGAGCGCGTTCGTCGACGCGAACCACATCGCGGCAGCGGAGCTTGGCCGTTCGCGTTCGCGAACCGCCACAGCTATGCTGGCGAGACCCCCAAGGCGACTCCGAGATGGCGGACCTGCGTTACAGCATCGAGCTGCTCCACCCTCCGGAACTGGCGCTGTCTCGAACCCAACTTGGTTCCGGGCGGGCGGTGATCGGTCGTGGCACGCACTGCGAGGTGCCGATCGAGGCGCGCGGCGTATCGCGCGAGCATGTGGCGATCGAGGTGCTGCCGGACGGCGGCGCGACGCTGACCGACCTGGGGTCGACCAACGGCTCGCGGGTAGATGGGCGGGCGATCGGTTCGTGCGCGTTGCGGGGCGACTTCGTGCTGGAATTGGGCGAAGTCCGACTGCGATTCCACGAGCATGATCCTGAACTGGGGATGCTCGCGTTCCGCCCCGAGCTTGCCGCCCCCCCGTCGGCGTCGCACCCGCAATCGGGTGTCGATGCGGACCCGCCGACACGGACGCGACTGAACATACCGCTTCAGCGCCTGCAGGAAGCGGTGTCGGGATGCCTGGACGTGTACGCAGGCTTGGCCACGGCAAGTGCGACGCTGGCGGCGTGTCTGACTCCGCTCGAGGCGCGGGCCGCGAGCCTGCGAGACGGTCATGGTCGTCTGCTCGCTGCGGCGGGCAGCGAGGAGTGCGAGGAACAGGCCTGGATTCGCACCGAGCACTTCACCGTGTTTCTCGATGCGGCAGCAAAGCCCGACGAAGCAGTCACCGCCTCGGTCGGCCAATGGCTTGGTTGGCTGGGCACCGGACCACAGTCAGCAACTGGCGCTCCGATCCGGCAACCACCCTTTCCGGGCGTCGTCGGCGCGGGCACCGTCCTGCAAGCTCGATTGCGCGGACTGGCCCGGGTCGCGCGGAGTCGAATCGGGGTGCTGATTCTCGGCGAGTCAGGCACCGGCAAGGAACTGGTAGCGCGTTGGGTACACGATTGCTCGCCCCGGGCGAGTGGCCCTTTCGTCGCGATCAACTGTGCCGCGCTGCCGCGGGACTTGCTTGAGGCCGAGCTGTTCGGCATCGAAAAAGGCGCGGCCACCGGCGTGGACGCCAGGCCGGGTGTCTTCGAGCGGGCCCACGGCGGCACGCTGTTCCTCGATGAACTGGGTGACATGCCGGCCGAGACCCAGGTACGCCTGCTGCGTGCTGTCGAGGACGGCCGCATTCACCGCGTCGGTGGCAAGCAGTTGCTGGACGTGGATGTGCGGCTCGTTTCGGCGACGCACGCCGACATGCAACAGGCCATCGAGGCGCAGACGTTTCGGCTCGACCTCTACCATCGGATCGCCGGGTTCGAGATTGACCTGCCGGCGCTCCGTGCGCGACCCGGCGATATCGCGCCGCTGGCATTTCGCTTCTACGGTCACGCGCTACGCGAGAACTCCACCCACAGCCCCGGCATGACCGAGGCAGCGCTACGCTGCCTGCGCGCCTGGCATTGGCCGGGAAATGTCCGCGAGCTTCGCCAGGCCATCGAAGGTGCAGTCGCCTTGCT
>JAGRJY010000164.1 GCA_020442465.1 Lysobacterales bacterium | reverse complement strand
TGACGGCGTAGAAGCCGCCCAGGATCAGCGGCACGATCAGCTTCTTCGCCGCGACCAGCAGGGCAAGAAGCTTGCCAAGCAGACCCGATTTCGCGGCCAGGCCGCCGCCGACCAGCGCCGCCAGCCCGTAGCCGGCGATACGATCGCGGCTCTCGTCGAAATCCGCATAGGTGGCGCCGGCGTCGAATTGCGCCAGCGGCAGCAGCTCGCGCATGCCTTCGCGCACGGCGTCGACCTGCTCCATGTCGGCGATGGCATTCAGGCTCAGATAGCCGTGTCGACCCAGCACGCGCACGTCGTAGTTCAGGGTGTCGTACTCGCCCTCGAACACCAGTTCCTTGGCCCAGTACAGCTTGTGCGAGGCGGCGTCGTAGTGCGGCGGCTCGGCCCAGCCGCGCAGCTCGATGCTGCCGTAGCCGGCCTCGATGCGGGACGGATTCTCATCAGCCGTCTCCTCCTGCATCTGCGCAAGCAGGTCGTCGTAGTCGATTTCGTTCGCCTCGGCGTCGGACACGTGGCCGTCGTCGCTGTAGGTGACCACCACCGCCCAGGAGTGCTCGCCGGTCAGGCCGGCCTCCTTCGGCACGATCATGCCCAGCACGCTGTCGTCCGGGGGATTGCCCCACAGGTCCTCGAGCACGCGGCGGGCGTCCGCGGCCTCCAGGTAGTGGAACGAAGAGTTCAGATTGAGCGTTGCCTTGGCCGGCCCGACCTGCACGCTGCCGGACTTGAAGTTCAGGCTCTGCTCGAACAGGCGCAGCGCCTCGGCCTGGTCTAAACCGGCGTCCTCGGCATCGGCAACGTCGCTCGAGTCCGCGGGATTCGCCGCCACCTCCTCCGCCTCGACGCTCGCATCGGCGGTGGCACTGGGCTTGGGCGCGGCCTGGACAGTCAGGGCGAACAGGCCCTGCAGAAACAGG
Organism: Lysobacterales bacterium; assembly: GCA_020442465.1. Taxonomy (GTDB): domain Bacteria; phylum Pseudomonadota; class Gammaproteobacteria; order Xanthomonadales; family Xanthomonadaceae; genus Pseudomarimonas. The sequence continues at coordinate 4,434 of JAGRJY010000164.1, read as the reverse complement.
CCCAGCAAGAACACGTTCAGCGGAGAAAGGGGCGCAATCTGGCGCATCGTCAGCAACTCCAACATTCGGGACATCGTGCGCGCACACCGTCATCGTGCTGCGCGTGGGGACAGATTCTGGTGGGCCCACCAGGACTCGAACCTGGAACCAAAGGATTATGAGTCCTCTGCTCTAACCATTGAGCTATAGGCCCGCGGTGCACATTGTAGGCAAGTGGGCCACCTCAGCGTGGCATCTGCCCCACCTGTTGCTGGTCGCCTTGCCTTGCCGCGCGATCTTCGTGCGGCTCGATCGAGCAGGCCGATCCGGACCCGGAGTCAGTAGCGACCAACTTGATCCATCCCCATCGCTCACCACCAACAAAAAACCCGCCTTGCGGCGGGTTCTTCGTGTTTGGCAGCCCCGGATGGATTCGAACCACCGAATGCCTGAGTCAGAGTCAGGTGCCTTACCGCTTGGCGACGGGGCTAGAAACGTTCGTTCTGGCAGTCGGCCGAGTGGAACAACCTTAACGCCAGCGCGATTAACGCCTGATGTACTCGCGCCTGATGGATTAGCGCTTGGAGAACTGGGTGGCGCGGCGTGCTTTGTGCAGGCCGACCTTCTTGCGCTCGACTTCGCGGGCGTCACGGGTCATGAAGCCGGCACGACGCAGTTCACCCTTCAAGGTTTCGTCGTACTCGACCAGCGCACGCGCGATACCGAGACGGATCGCACCGGCCTGACCGGTGGTGCCGCCGCCGTCGGCGGTGACCATCACGTCGAAGGTATCGACGTTCTTGGTCAGCTCGAGCGGCTGACGCACGATCATGCGCGCGGTTTCGCGGCCGAAGTACTCATCGAGCGGACGATCATTCACGGTGATCTTGCCGCTGCCCTTGCGCAGGAAGACGCGCGCCGTGGAGGACTTGCGACGACCGGTTCCGTAGTTCTGCTGGATAGCCATGATTGAACGCCTTGCTTAGATGTCCAGCACTTGCGGCTGCTGGGCGGTGTGCGGGTGATTCGGACCGGCATAGACCTTGAGCTTGCGATACATCGCACGGCCCAGCGGGTTCTTCGGCAGCATGCCCTTCACGCCGATCTCGATCGCGCGCTCGGGGTGGGCGCCGTTGAGCACCTGGCCCAGGCTCTGCGACTTCAGGTTGCCGATGTGACCGGTGAACCGGTGATACATCTTGTCCTGCAGCTTGTTGCCGGTGGCGGCAATCTTCTCGGCGTTGATCACGACGAGGTAGTCACCGGTATCGACATGCGGGGTATACACGGGCTTGTGCTTACCGCGCAGGCGGCGTGCGAGCTCGGAGCACAGACGACCCAGCGTCTTACCCGTCGCATCGACGACGTACCAGTCGCGCTTGACGGTCTCCGGCTTGGCGCTGATGGTCTTCATGACAGCTCCCAAGAGGGCATACGAAAAAGAAAGGAGCGGGATTCTAGGCGAAAAACCGGGTTCACGCAAGGGGGAGTAGCCCAGCCCTCTGACAGCCCCGCCCGCCCAACGCATGGTTGCAGGTCGATGCACGGGCCCGTCTTCAGGCGCTCCGGGCCGGCGAACGCACCCACATGCTTCGTGCCACATGGCGCGAACAGCAAGGGCAGGACTTGCCGGCGCAGCGGCGACGCATTCGATTCCTCCCCAGCGCTCGACTACCATTCGCAGCCGTGCCCCGACCGCCCGACGACTCGATTGCCGCGCTGGCGGACCGCTGCGTGCAGTGCGGTCTGTGCCTGCCGCATTGCCCGACCTATGCGCTCGAGCACAAGGAAACCGAGTCGCCGCGCGGACGCATCGCACTGGCCCGCGCGATCGACCAGGGGCGGATGGCCACGGACGACGCCAGCGCCGCCGAGGCGTTGGATCACTGCCTGGGGTGCGGCAGCTGCCAGTCCGTCTGTCCGGCCAAGGTCGACTACGCCTCGATCCTGATCGGCACGCGCGCGACGCAGCGTGCGCGACGCGGTACCGATGCCAGGCAGCGACTGCTGGAATGGACGACCTCGAATCCCGGGCGCCTGCGCCTGCTGGCGATCGTGGCACGCTGGCTGCCGGCATGGGGACGGTTCGCGCCGTGGATCAGGCGAATGCGGCGCCCCCCACCCGTCGGGCTGCATCCGCCGATCGGCGCACGCCGTGGACGGATCTGGCTCGCGACCGGCTGCCTGGGTCACTTCGCGGATGCAGAAACCCATCGCGATGCGATCCGGGTGCTGACCCGACTGGGTTGGGAGGTCCTGGCGCCCCGCGACGCGCGCTGTTGCGGCACCCTGCATGCCCATGCCGGCAACGTCGAGCTGGCGGATCGACTGGGCAGCCGACTCGCCGACGCGGTGCCTGCCGATGTCGACGCCGTCGTCGTCTGCGCCAGCGGCTGCTTCGCACACACCCGACGCGCGCTGGCACCGCGACCGGTGCATGAGATCATGGCGTTCCTCGACCAAGCCGAGATGCGCGAGGCCTTGCGCGCGCTCGGCGTCGACGCGCCGCCTGTTGCCTTGCACGTGCCGTGCACCCAGCGCAACGCGGTCGGCCGTGCGGACGCCGCGGCGTCGACGCTGGCGGCCTGCGGCGCCGACACATCGGCCCTCACAGCCGGATGCTGCGGCGCCGCCGGGGCGCAGCTCATGCTCGACCCGCGTCGCGCGCGCGCCGTCGGCGCGCCGGTCATCGATTCGCTGACGTCGGCGACCGGCTCGACCCTGGCCAGCCAGAACTTCCTCTGCGCCGTGCATCTGCAGCAGGCTTGGGCGACAGCACGGCCCGGAGTACGCTGCCTGCATCCGGTCAGCTGGATCGCCCAACACCTGTAATGGCCGAACACCGCCGATGAATACCCGTCGCTACAGCCTGATCGACCGCCTGCTGATCGAAGCAGACAAGGCACTCACCACCAGCCTCGCCGAGGCACCGCCGGCGCAACGCGCCAACCCCGGCGGGGGCGAGCCCGAACCCGAGCTCGACGACGCATCGCGCCGCCACGCGGCCGGACTGATGCGTATCAACCATGCTGGCGAGGTGTGCGCGCAGGCGCTGTATCGTGGTCAGGCCGCGGTCGCGCGCGAGGCGGCGACGCGCGCGTCGCTGCTGCAGGCAGCAGTCGAGGAGGGCGACCACCTCGCCTGGTGCGCCGAGCGGCTGGGCGAGCTGGACAGTCGCCCGAGCCTGCTCAACCCGGTCTGGTATGCCGGCAGCTATGCCATCGGCGTGGCGGCGGGGCTCTACGGCGATGGCTACAACCTCGGCTTCGTGGTGGAAACCGAGCGCCAGGTCGAAGCCCATCTGGGCGAGCATCTGGACACCCTGCCCGACGGCGACGCGCGCAGCCGCGCCATCGTCAGACAGATGCAGCAGGACGAGGCCGAACACGGGCAAGCCGCTCAGGAGGCGGGAGCGCGCCCGCTGCCGGAGCCGATTCCCACGCTGATGACGTTGGCCAGCAAGCTGATGAAGGCGGTGGCCTACCGGTTCTGAGGCCGCGGCCTGGTTCGGCTCACGACTCGGATGAAGGCAGCAGCCCAGGCAATGCCAGGCCCGGCCAGGCCCGCGGTGGTTCGTCTCGCGTCAGCAGCACGGCGACCAGCGCGAGGCCGAGCAGAATCTGCAGCACGGCCAGCACGAACGTCAGACGACCCACCCATCGACGTTGCCGGCCTGTCAGCGTGAGCAGCACCGACGTGATCACCACCCACATCGCCAGTACCACGATCAGCGCGGGCGGATTGGCGAACCAGACGCGCAGCAGGCTGTCGTCACCGCGCTGACGATGCGCATCGACGCGATCGATCCATGCCGCGGCCACGGCGAGTGCATGGTCACCGTGCAGATCTAGTCGGTCGACCTCGTGGTCACCGGCATCGCGGAACTCGAGCCGATGCTGCACGCGCCAGACCTCGCTGCCGTCGTCGTCGGTCGAGCGGTAGCGCTCTGAGCCCAGGGCGAATCGGTCGGCGCCGACCACGCTGCGGCGCGTGCGTTCGTAGAGCCCGAGCGTGAGCTCCTGCACCATGCACTCGGAAACTTTCCCGGTGAGTCGGCAGCTGATCACGCTGACGTTGCCGGCGAGCAGCAGGACGAAGCCGACGAAGCCGCCGCCGAGCAGCAGGGCGAGCGGTGGGCCGAGCCACTGCACCGCGGGTGGCCGACGCGCGGCAGCGGGCGATCCACGGCGCCGGGTCACGATCCTGTCGTCCAAGCTGCGGGCGTCCCCGTCACGCCGCACCGTGCCGGCGAGCAGCACACGCATGGCGCGTGGCCGGATCCGCTACCGGGCGGCAGCGTGAGGGGATTCGAATCCGCCGGGACTGCACCGTCCAGGCAACGACCTCAGTCGAGGTTGCGCCCGTGGAACAGCTCTTCGATCTCGCGCTTGAGCGCCGACTCGATGCGCAGGCGCTCCTTGAAGCTCAGGTTCTTGGCCTTCTCCTCGAACAGGT
>JAGRJY010000163.1 GCA_020442465.1 Lysobacterales bacterium | reverse complement strand
GAAGCCGAACGCCTCGAAGCCGAACGCCTCGAAGCCGAACGCCTCGAAGCCGAACGCCTCGAAGCCGAACGCCTCGAAGCCGAACGCCTCGAAGCCGAGCGTCTCGAAGCCGAACGCCTCGAAGCCGAACGTCTCGAAGCCGAACGTCTCGAAGCCGAACGTCTCGAAGCCGAACGTCTCGAAGCCGAACGTCTCGAAGCCGAACGCCTCGAAGCCGAACGCCTCGAAGCCGAGCGTCTCGAGGTCGAACATCTCGAAGCCGCCACGCTTGCCGACGACGAATGGGTCGGCGACATGGGCGACATGGGCATCGAGAGCCTGCGCGAGCAAGGCACCGAATTCCAGATTGACAGCGTGCTGTTCGACATCCTCACCACCGAGGTGGCGGGGCATCTGGAAACGGTCGATGCGTTCGTCGACACTTGTTCTCCGCACCCTGCACCGGTCACCGACGCCGTATTGCGCGCCGTGCACACGATGAGCGGCGCCTTCGCGATGACCGAAGTCCCGCATATTTCCGAAGTCATCGGTCCGCTTGAGGGGTATATCAAGCGACTGATCGGTGCGCGTGCCGCGCCCAGCGTGGAAGGCGTCGACCTCATCGGCGAATCGGCCATGGCGATCCGGATGTTGATGGAGTCGCTGGCTGCCACCCCGCCGTTTGCTCCGGATTTCCCCGAGCTTTCTGCAAAGCTGCTGGCCATCCGGGACTCCTTGCCGGAGCCCGCGGGCCCACTTCTGCCGCTCCACGCCGACGATCTGATCGAGGACGACCTCGAAGATATCGTGGCCGAAACCGCACCGGAGCCGGTGTCGGAAGCCGTTTCGGAGCTGGAACCGGAGGCTGCGGCGGCGCCGGTCGTCGATCTGACGGAAAGCGTCACGGAAGATCTCGATCTGGGCGAAGAGCTCACGTTCGAGGAACTGTCGGAGAGTCAATCCATCGAGCCGGTCGTGGCCGAGGAGGCCTTCGAGATCGGCTTCGAGCTGGCCGACGTCGACGAATTGCCGCCGCGTGACGAGGCGGCCGAGCGCGCCGAAGCCGAGCGCCTCGAAGCCGAACGCGTCGAAGCCGAACGCGTCGAAGCCGAACGCGTCGAAGCCGAACGCGTCGAAGCCGAACGCGTCGAAGCCGAACGCGTCGAAGACGAACGCCTCGAAGCCGAACGCCTCGAAGCCGAACGCCTCGAAGCCGAACGCGTCGAAGCCGAACGCCTCGAAGCCGAACGCCTCGAAGCCGAACGCCTCGAAGCCGAACGCCTCGAAGCCGAACGCGTCGAAGCCGAACGCGTCGAAGCCGAACGCGTCGAAGCCGAACGCGTCGAAGCCGAGCGTCTCGAAGCCGAACGCGTCGAAGCCGAACGCGTCGAAGCCGAGCGCGTCGAAGCCGAGCGCGTCGAAGCCGAGCGAATCGAAGCCGAACGTGTCGAAGCGGAACAGCTGGAGGCCGAACTGGCCGAACTGCAACGTCTCGAAGACGAGAAGGCCGAGGCGGCGCGGGTCGAGTCGGAACGCGTCTCTGCGGAGCGCGCTGCGGCGGAACAGGCCGAGGCCGAGAAGCGGGCCGCTGCGCTGGCGGCAGAAGCGCTGGCTGCGGTGGCTGCGGCGTCACACGAGCCGGTGAGTCGGGAGAGCATCAAGGAGTCGGCGCCGCCCGCACGCGACACCACCTCGGCACCTGCCGTGCCGGTGTCGGGCCTGGCTGGTGCGGATCCCGATCCGGATGGACCGCTCGAGCTGCCGGACATGGACGAGGATCTGCTCGACATCTTCCTCGAGGAAGGCGTCGATATTCTCGATCACTCGGACGGGTTGCTGGCCAAGTTGCGCGACGACCACACCGACCGCGAACTCGTCGTGGGATTGCAGCGCGATCTGCACACGCTGAAGGGCGGCGCACGCATGGCCGGTCTGACGCCGATCGGCGATCTCGGCCATGCAGCCGAATCACTGCTCGAACAGGTTGCCGACGGCCGGCGTGAAATCGGCGCGCCGGGTATGGACGTGCTTGAGCGTGTCTTCGACCGACTGCACGGCATGGTCAAGCGCGTCGGCGAGCGTCGCGCCATTGCCATGCCGAATACGCTGCTGTCGCATCTGGATGCCTTGGTGCGCGGCGAGCCGCTGCCGACGGCAGCGATGGCTGCGGACGCGGCCGCGCCAGCGGCCGAAGCTGCGGTCGAATCGGTGGCTGTGCCGGTCAGCCGGCCTGCCGCGACCCCGACCAAGACCGCGCTCGATGCCGTCGAGGAAGAGGAATCGCAGACGCGCGCGCCGCAGGAGCAGATCCGCATCCGCGCCGATCTGCTCGACCGACTGGTGACCTACGCGGGCGAAGTCGCGATCTATCGCGCCCGCCTGGAACAGCAGATCGGTGCGTTCCGCGGCGGCCTGGTCGAGATGGATCAGACCACGAGCCGTCTGCGCGAGCAGCTGCGACGCCTGGAAATCGAGACCGAGGCTCAGATCATCGCGCGCTACCAGCGCGAGCAGGAAGAAAGCGATCAGAACTTCGATCCGCTCGAGCTCGATCGTTTCTCCACCCTGCAGCAGCTTTCCCGTGCGCTGGGTGAGTCCGCGGCCGACTTGACCAACTTGCAGGGCACGCTCGAAGACCTGACCCGTCAGTACGAAACCCTGCTGCTGCAGCAGTCGCGGGTCAGCTCCGAACTGCAGGAAGGCCTCATGCGTACGCGCATGGTGCCGTTCGATGCCCTGGTGCCCCGGCTGCGTCGCATCATGCGTCAGACCGGCAGCGAACTTGGCAAGAAGGCCCAGCTCAAGGTCGAAGGCGCCCAGGGCGAAATGGACCGCAACGTGCTCGACCGCATGACGGCGCCGCTGGAGCACATGCTGCGCAATGCGCTGGCGCACGGTCTTGAGGCGCCGGCGGACCGGGCCAAGGCAGGCAAGCCCGAAGAGGGCACGGTGCGCATTCACGTCGCTCGTGAGGCATCCGAAGTCGTGATCCGGGTGTCCGACGATGGCCGCGGCATGGATCGCGACGCGATCCGTCGCAAGGCCGTCGAGAAGGGCATGATGAGCCCCGACGCGCAGCTGTCGGATCGGGAGCTGTTCGGCTTTGTCCTGGAGTCCGGATTCTCGACCGCCCAGTCGGTCAGCAAGATCGCAGGGCGCGGCGTCGGCATGGACGTCGTGCACAGCGAGATCAAGCAGCTCGGTGGCTCGCTGTACATCGATTCGCAGTTCGGCAAGGGCAGTGAATTCGTCGTCCGCCTGCCGTTCACGCTGGCAGTCACCCAGGCCGTGTTCGTCAAGCTCGCAGAAACCGTCTTCGCGGTGCCGATCGCTTCGGTGCAGGGCGTGGCACGCATCGCGCCGGCCGACCTGCAGACCCAGCTGGGCTCGGAAGATCCGCACTTCGACTACGCCGGTGAGCGGTACTCGATCCACGATCTCGGCAACCTCCTCGGTCATGCCAAGGTGCGCGCTGCCGAGAGCCTGCAGGTGCCGATGCTGCTGGCGCGCTCGGGCGACCTGCGTGCGGCGATCTGCGTCGACCAGGTCGTAGGCAGCAAGGAAATCGTGGTCAAGCCCACCGGGCCGCAGATCAACTCGATTCCCGGCATCTTCGGCGCCACCGTCATGGGCGACGGTTCGGTCGTGGTCATCCTCGACGTCGCTCCGTTGGTCCGCAAGGCGGCCGCCATGCGCCAGGCCGGCGAGGTGCCGACCGAGGCGCCGGTCGTCGAGCAGCGCAAGGTGCCCCTGGTCATGGTGGTCGACGACTCGATCACCATGCGCAAGGTGTCCTCGCGCGTGCTCGAGCGCGCCGGATACGAGGTCACCACCGCCAAGGACGGTGTCGACGCCATCGAAAAGATGGTCGAGCGTGTTCCCGACGCCATGCTGCTCGACATCGAGATGCCGCGCATGGACGGCTACGAACTGGCGACGCACATGCGCAACGACGTTCGCCTGCGTGGCGTGCCGATCATCATGATCACCTCGCGTACCGGCGAGAAACATCGCCAGCGCGCATTCGAAATCGGTGTGAACCGCTATCTGGGCAAGCCCTATCAGGAGCCGGAATTGCTGCGAAACGTGTCCGAAGTGCTCAAAGAGAGTGTTGGCGGATAGGAGTTGACGATGACGACTCGCGTAGCGCTCCTCGGTCGGGACGATGCAGTACGGGCCACCTTGCGCTCGGCGCTGGTGGATGCGGGTGCCGAACTGGCGTTCGAAGGCGAGCTGCAAGGAGCCGATGCCGACGCCATCCGTGCCAGCGTCGCCAAGATTCTGATCGTCAATCTGGAACCCGGTGCCGACTCGGAACTCGATTCACTCGATACGCTGATCGACGATCCCGGCATCGATGTGCTGTTCAACGAGGCTGATGTCACCGGCCAGCTGGCAGGTTGGGATCTTGCTCGCTGGGCACGCCATCTGGTGGCCAAGGTGCTCGGTCACGGCGATGCGACGCCGCCGCCGCCGCCCGGTGCGGAAATGCTCCCCGAACGCAACCTGGTACCCAAGCCCGGCAAGCCGCACACGCCCGCGGAAGAGGTGGGAGACAGCGATCTGTCGAGCTTCGCCGACGAGGCCAGTGCCTCGCTGGAGTCCTTGCCGCAGAGCACCCTGCCTGATGTACTGATCTCGGGGCAGGGTCGCGCTGTCTCGGCAGAGTACGATTTAGAGGAGCAGGTTGCGGAGTCCGTCCCGGAAGTTGACGAAGAGCTGCCGCGACTCGATCGCGATGCGCCGATTTCCGCGGCGTTGGAGACCGCATCCGCCGATTCGTCGGACGACTTCAACTTCGATCTCGGCGAGATCGAGCAAGCGCTGAGTGCGATGGGCGAAGACGCCGGCGAGGTGGTCGCCGAATCCGCCGAGACAACGTCGGCAGTGACCGAGACTGCTTCGTCGTACGCCGACCTTGACGCCCTCGGGCTGGAGGCTGAAGAGATCGTGGTGGCGACCGGGTCGGACGAGGGTCTCGACCTCGAGTCGCCGGGGGAAATCGACCTGTCCACCGACGCAGGGCTGACCGCCAGCGAGGCGGAACTCAGCAGCGACCAGGGATCCGGGCTCGATCTGGGCGCCCTTGATGCGATGCTCTCGGAGTCATCGGCGAGCGGGCAGGGCATCGAGTCGGTGTCGATCGAAACGGCGTCGATCGAAGCAGCGTCGAGCGAAGCAGCAGAGCTTGAAGACGAGCCCAGCTTTGCCGAGCTGGATCTGGGCGACATCGAGGCCAGTCTCTCGGGCATCGGCGATGACGAACCCGCCGCCCCAACCGCAGAAGCACCCATCGATGAAGGCATGGGTCTCGAATTCGATTTCGATATCGACGTCGGCTCAGCGGAACGCAGCAAGCCCAGCTTCGGCGACGCTGAGGTCAACCTGGAAGACGACGCCGATTTTGCCGCGCTGGCGGCGCAGTTCGACGCCCAGTCCGAGTCGGCATCGGCCGAGCCGGTTGCCGTCGGGCTCGACGACATCGGCCTGCGCGGATTCGACGACGAAGCCGACACTCCAGTCGCCGAGTCGGCCGTCTCGCTCGACTTGGACGAGGTCATCGAGAGCGAGTCGCCGGCGTTGTCGTCGGAGGGCGACGAGGCGGGATTCGGCTCGCTTTCCTTGCTTGATATCGATGCCGACATTGAGTCCAAGGAAGAAAAGTCCGACGAGAAAAAGGGCGGCTTTGACTTCGACTCGCTGTCGCTGTCGCTTGAGCTGGAGCCGATCGAGTCCGAAGAGGGCGAAGGGGAAGCGGACTTCATCAAGGAGCGCAAGAAGCCTGCGCCGGAGATCAAGGGTATTCCGCGCATCTTCGTTCTCGGTGCTTCGATTGGCGGTCCGGACGCACTGCGAACCTTCATCTCGCACATTCCGGCCGATTTCCCGGGGCTGTTCGTGCTCGCCCAGCATCTCGAAAGCGGATTCTTCTCGCGGCTGGCGCACCAGCTGCAGAAGACCAGCAAGATGCTCGTGCGCGTGGCGGACGACGGCCAGGGCCCGGCCAAGGTGGGGCAGCTTCTGGTGGTGACTTCTGCGGCCAAGTTCAATGTTGATCGCGACGGCAAGATTCACCAGTCCAACTACGACAAGCCACCGCACTACAAGCCCTGCATCGACGACCTGTTCACGGCGGCGGCGGACACCTTCGGCAAGGACTGCGTCGCGATCATCTTCAGCGGCATGGCGGGTGATGCCGTCGAGGGCGCCAGCCATGTGACGGCCAAGGGCGGAGAGGTGTGGGTGCAGGATCCTGCCAGCTGCGTGGTCAGCTCGATGGTCGACGGCGCGAAGTCGCGCGGTACGGTGGAGTTTTCCGGTTCGCCGCGCGAGCTGGCGGAACGTTGCGTCGCGCAATTCGGCAAGGCCTGACCGGGCTCAGCCAGACAAGGACGAACACGATGGAACAGACTCTCACTGACATTCGCGGCGTGATGATCCAGGTCACCGAGGGCCGTTTGCTGCTGCCCAATGCCACCGTCGCCGAGGTGATCACCTATTCGGAGCCGGAACCGGTTCCGGGCGCGCCCGACTGGGTGATGGGGCGGATCCGCTGGCGCGGCTGGCGCATCCCGATGGTGTCGTTTGCGCGCCTGGCCGGCTTCTCGCAGGTCGAAGGTGAACGCGGGTCGAAAGTGGCCGTGCTCAAGGCGCTGTCCGGCAACCCGAGACTGCCTTACTTCTGCATGCTGACCCAGGGCTTTCCGCGTCTCACCACGGTGTCGCAGGCGCAGCTGCTGGAAGAGGCCGGCGACATTCCTCCTGGCGCACTCATGCGTGTGCGTCTGCGCGATGACGAGGCCGTCATTCCCGATCTGACCGACATCGAGACCCGATTGGGCGACGTGCTGGCTGCGCAGGCTGCCTGAGCCGGCGGCCGCCGCGCCGCCCGTCTCCTGTCGTTCTCACCAGCCTTGCACGCAGCACCTCATTGCGTGGACAGATGCTTCGCGATGCCGGGTCATTGCGCACCCGCGCGCGCTGGCCCGTTCCTGCAACGTCCGCTTTCGCCTCGCCCGGTGCCGCATCCATCTGCGGTGAGTGAGGCCTAGTTGTGGCCGAGGTCGCCCCACAGCACCTGCATGGCGGCGATGGCGGCGAGGCCCGCGGTTTCGGTGCGAAGAACCCGAGGTCCGAGGCGCAAGGTGCCGAAGCCGGCCGCCGCCGCGCAGGCGTGATCCTGGTCGGAGAGCCCACCCTCCGGCCCGACCAGAAGCGTGATGCGTGAAGGCGGCGGGTTCGAGGCGATGTCGGTCAGGCCGGACTCTGCCTTGGGCTCAAGGCGCACACGGAGCCCGTCATCGCCCTGTGTCTCCGCCATGCGCTGAGCCAGATCGCAGGCCGGAAGCAGGCGCGGCATCGTGCCGCGACCGCTTTGTTCGCAGGCGCCGCGCACGACCCCCTGCCAATGCTGCATGCGCTTGTCGAGACGCTCGCCAGTGAGCCGCACCTCGCTGCGCTGCGAAAACACCGGCGCCAGGACATCCACACCCAGTTCGGTGGCCTTTTGCAGGATCAGATCCATCTTCTCGCCGCGTGCAATGCCCTGGATCAGGGTGATCGACAGCGGAGACGCCGGCGGCGTGGCGCTGGCTTCGTGGATCATCGCGACGACACCGCGCTTGTCGGCCTCGAGCAGTTCGGCCCGGTAATCGACACCATCCCCACGGAACAGCCAGCATGGGTCTCCCGGTCGCAGCCGCAATACGGCAACCAGGTGGCGCGCGATTTCTTCCGGCAGCCGGATGGTCTGACCAGACGTCAACGCTGCATCGACATGGATACGTGTCTTGCGCACCGGAATCAGTCCTCCTGGTTCAACGCACGCGCCCGCGGCGGCACCTGGTGCAGTGTCGCACCTTCGCCCGCCTGATTGCCTGGGCCGGCAACTGCGGCCTCCGCGGTGAAGATGGCAGCGTCGACTACACGCTCGACCACTACTACGAATGCAGGGCTGCCCGAGGTCGGAGGAGAGATCCTGATCAGCAACGGGCAGGCAGCATCCAGCGTGCTCGCACGCGCGTTTGCGACGGGTCGGCGAGTCGATGCATGGCCCGCGAGGGTGACGCTTCGCGGAGGAACGATTCGTTCAAGCGCACGCCACGGCGATGGCATGTCGGGTGACGTCGGCCAGCTGGTCGAGCTCGTCCTGCTGCAGGCAATACGGTGGCATCCAGTACAGCACGTCGCCCAGCGGACGCAGCAGCACGCTACGCTCGAGAGCCGCGTGGTAGGCGCGCCGGCCGCGACGTTCCGCGCTCGGATAGCTGCTGTGGCGGCTGCCGTCGGGAGTGAGTTCGAAGGCCACGATCATGCCGGTCTGGCGGCTTTCGGCGACCTGTGGCATCTCCGCGATGGCGTGCGAAGCCTGGGCCAGGCGGCTGGCGAGTTCGCGGTTGCGCGCGATCACGTCTTCGTCGGCGAACAGGTTGAGCACTTCCAGCGCGGCCGCACAGGCGATCGGATTGCCGGTGTAACTGTGGGAATGAAGAAACCCGCGCTCGCGACTGCTGTCGAGAAACGCCTCGTAGAGCGCGTCACGCACGAGGGTGACCGCCAGCGGGAGAAATCCTCCCGTCAATCCCTTGGACAGACACATCAGATCGGGCGTGATGCCCGCCTGCTCGCAGGCAAACAGTGTTCCTGTGCGGCCGAATCCCACGGCGATCTCGTCGGCGATCAGGAATACGCCATGCCTGTCGCACAGCGCACGCGCCGCCCTCAGGTAGGCCGGGTGGTACATGCGCATGCCGCCGGCACACTGCACCAGCGGTTCGAGGATCAGTGCCGCGATGCGACCGTCGTGCTGTTCGAACAGTCGCGACAGGCCTTCGGCGGCGCGCAGCGCACAGTCCTCGGCGGATTCGTCGTCGCCGCGCAGGTAGGCGTCGGGCGATGGCGCGAACAGCGGCTGCATCATCAGCGGCGCGTAGATCTCTCGATACAGAGGAATGTCGGTGACTGCCAAAGCGCCGAGCGTCTCGCCGTGATAGCCGTTTTCCAGCGCGACGAACAGATCGCGGCTGCGGCCCTGGTTGCGATGGGCATGAAAGCTCATCTTCAGCGCGACCTCGACTGCCGCCGAACCGTTGTCGGCGAAGAAAGCCTTGCCGAGCCCCGGTGGTGCGACGGAAAGCAGACGCTCCGCCAGTTCGATGGCGGGCGGGTGGCCGAATCCGGCCAGAATGACCTGCTCGAGCTCGCTGGCCTGTCGCCCGATGGCGGCAGCGATCCGTGGGTGCGCGTGGCCGAACAGGTTCGTCCACCAGCTGCTGATCGCGTCCAGGTAGCGCTTGCCCGACACGTCTTCGATCCACGCGCCCTGGCCGCGCCGGATCGTGATCAACGGGGCGCCGTCGCGGTGCTCCTGCATTTGCGAACAGGGGTGCCACAGTGCGGCGAGGTCACGGGCGCGCCAGCGCGCATGTTCGTCGCCGGAAGTGCTCATCGCTTGATACCATCCATTCACTACGATCGAGAACCTCGCATGATCTCCGCAACCTCCCGCCAGCGACAAGGCCGAGCCCATCGGCAGGCCGGATTCACCCTGATCGAAATTCTCGTCGTCGTGGTCATCCTGGGCATTCTGGCCACGGTGGTGGTGCCGAGGTTCCTCGACAAACCGGATGAGGCGCGTGCTGCGCGCGCCAAGCAGGACATCCAGGCGCTCATCACAGCCTTGAACATGTACCGCCTCGAGAACTTCAACTACCCGAGCACCGAGCAGGGATTGCAGGCCCTGGTGCAAACACCATCGGGTACGCCGCCGGCGCCGAACTGGCGGGCGGGGGGTTACATCGACCGCCTTCCAAAGGATCCGTGGGGCGGCGACTACCTTTATCTCTCTCCCGGCCAGCGTGGTGAGATCGATGTGTACACCTTCGGCGCGGACGGTCAGCCCGGCGGCGAGGGTGCCAACGCGGACATCGGCAATTGGGGCGAATGACGACCCCGGCGCATGCTCCGGCGGCGTCGGCGCATGCGATCGTCGGATGCGTCGGGGTCACGCAGCTCCGCATCTGACCATGGGCCGCAGCGCTCGCTTCGAGTCGGATGCTTCGGGCATGAACACGCCGACCCTCCCTGCCGCACGCTGGCCCGGATCGCCGGCGGGCTTCACCCTGATCGAACTGCTGGTCGTGCTCGTGATCATCGCCGTCGTCTCGATCGCGGTCACGCTGGCGATCGGCGGCAATCAGGGGCGCATCCTGCAGAACGAGGCCGGGCGCATGCAGGCATTGCTGCAGATTGCCTGCGAGCGTGCGCTGGTGACGGGCACGGACATCGGACTGCGATTCACCCCGGGGAGTTTGCGGTTCGGCTATCTGCGCGGCGAGCAGTGGCTGCCGTTCGGCGACCACTCCGGCGACGAACTGCGGCCGCGCCGTTTGCCGGATGGTCTGCAGGTGCAGCCCTTCATCGATGGGGTGGTGGTCGATCCGGAGCGTGATCCGGAGCGCCCCCACTGGGCGTGCTTCGCGTCCGGCGAGGCGATTCCCCTGCGCATCGAGCTTGCCTATGCCGGCACCGACGAGCACTGGCGCATCGATGTGGCGCCGGACGCGCGCGTCGAATCCAAGCGTGAAGGTGGAGCGGGTGGCTAAGGGCTCGCGCGCGCGCAGGTCGATGCGGCAGCGATGCGGCGGCTTCACTTTGCTCGAGGTGTTGGTGGCCCTGTTGCTGCTGGCGCTGGCCATGGTTGCCCTGGTGCGAGCGGCCGGTCTCGAGGCGCGCGCACTGTCGCAGCTGCAGGACGCGACCGTGGCGCAGTGGGTGGCCAGCAATGTGCTGGCCGAGACGCGGCTGACCGGTCGCCCGCCCGCTCAAGGGCGCGCCGAGGGTCAGGTCGACATGGCCGGTCGCAGCTGGCGCTGGCAGCTCGACGCCAAGGCGACCGACGAGCCCGGGCTGGTGCGGCTCGACGTGCGCGTCTATGACCGCGCCGTCAGCGACGGCAGCACGGCGTCCAGTCTCACCGGATTCATGCAGCTGTGAAGCGCGTCGGCGCTGGCGGGTTCACCCTGATCGAGGTGGTGGTCGCCGTCGCGATCTTCGCGATCGCGATGGGATTGGCCTACAGCGGTCTCAATGCGGCAGTGCGCGCGCGCGGCCAGCTTGCCGAGTCGAGCGAGCGATTCGGTCGCATCCAGCTGGTGCTCGGCATGCTCGATCGTGACGTTCGTTCGGCGCTGCACGCCACCGCGCGGGACGCGATCGGCGAATCGCAGCCAGCGTTTGCGCTGTCGTCGGGTGGCTTCGCCTTGACCCGCGCACGCGGCAGCCAACTGCTCGCCGACCCGCGGCCGGACGTCGACCGGGTGAACTGGGTCTGGGCGGACAACACCTTGACCCGGCTGCAATGGCAGAGCGTGCAGCCCGGGCCGGGGCCGTTGCAGGCCTCCAGCGTGGCTCTGGATGGCGTCGCCGATCTTCGACTCGAGGCGCTTTCCACCCAGGGACGCTGGCACGATCAATGGCCGCCGCAAGGTGCCGCGCCGGAAGTGTGGCCGCGCGCGCTGCGCTGGCGTGCCGACGTCAAGGGCCTCGGTGAGGTCGAGCGACTGATCGAATTCCCCGACGAGGTCTCGCCGTGAGCGGCCCGTGCCGTGCAACCTCCCATCGGCACGCCACGCCGCCGCAGCCTGGGCTCGGACGGACTGTCCGGCGATGCCGCGGGCGAAGTGCAGCGCAAGCGCAACGGGGGGTCGCGCTGCTGGCGGCCCTGCTGGCGGTCGCGCTTGCCGCGGTGCTTTTCGCCGCCCTGCTCGACACTGGCGAGACGATTCGGGCGCGCACGCGCAACGCGTTGCGCGCCGAGCAAACCTGGCAGCTGGCGCGCGGCATGGAGCTGTGGGCGGAGAGCGCGCTGAAGCGCGATCTGCAGTCGAGTGAAGGATTCGATGCCCGCGGCGAGGGCTGGGGTCAGCCGATTCCACCCATTCCGATCCCCGGTGGCTCGGTGACCGGCTTGCTGCGCGACGGCAGCGGCTGCCTCAATCTCAACGATCTGGTCGAGCAGGGCGTTGAGCAGCCCCAGCGGATCGAACGGTTCCGTCGCCTGATCGAAGTGCTCCAGCTCGATCCGGCCATCGCCGATGCCGTGGTCGACTGGATCGATGCCGATGTGTCGCCGCACCCCGAAGGCGCCGAAGACTTGACCTACCTGGGGATGAACCCGGCCTACCGGGCCGCGAACCGACCGATGGCCCACCCCTCGGAGCTCAGGCGGGTGTACCGGGTCGATGACGCGGCCTACCGCGCCCTGCGCCCGCACATCTGCACCTGGCCGCAGCCATCGCCGATCAATCTCAACTTCGCATCGCCGCAGCTCTGGCGTGCGCTCGATCCGGAAATCACCGCGGCGATGGCTGCCACGCTCTGGCGCGATGGGCAGGCGAATTTCCGCAACACCCACGATGTCGATCAGGAGCTGCGTCGGCTGATCGGCCGACCGGTCGCGCTGCAGGACGTCTCCACCGCCAGCGAGTGGTTCGTGCTCGAGGCCGAAGTGCAGGTGGACGGGCTGCCGTTCCGCTACGCGGCCGTCATCCGGCGGCATCCGCGCCAGGTCGAAACGGTCATCCGCCTGCGCGGCCAGTGGTAGGGCGATGCGCTACACTGCGATCCCCTTCGCCTCACGCAGCGCATGCAGCAAGTCTGGATCTATCTGCCGCAGGATGACGCCCCGCAGTGGGCCATGCTGGCGGACGACGGACGGGTGATCGAAGGTCCGCGCGCGGGGTGGCCCGCGCCGCGCGTCGATGCCAAGGTCGTTCTGCTGCTGCGCGCCGAGGATGTCCTGCTGCTCTCGGCCCCGCGCGTCGCGCGTCGCGCCGCGCAGCTGCGCCAGGCCTTGCCGTTTGCGCTGGAAGAGCAGCTTCTGGCGCCGGTCGAGCAGCTGCATTTTGCGCTGGGCGATGTCGAGGCCGACACCGATCGCATCGACGTGGCCGTGGTCGACGCCCAACTCCTCCGCAACAAGCTGGACCGACTCGCCGAGCACGGGATCGACGCCGATCATGCACTGGCTGAAAGCCAATGCCTGCAGACGGCCGATGCTCCCGCTGCGTGGAGCGACGGAGATCGTCTGCTGCTGCGCCGCGCCGCCTCCGACAGTCTCAGTCTCCCGCGCGCCGAACTCGACGCCATGAAGCCCTGGCTCGAGCGCCAGGAGTGGCCGCTGGAGGGGCTGGCCGTCGATCCGTCCACCTGGGTGGCGCTCGCCTCGCCGGCGGCGGTCGGCCGCGAGATCGATCTGCTTCAGGGCAACTTCCAACCGGCGCGTCGTGCCCGTGCGCAGCATGTCGGGTGGCGCTGGGCCGCGGGCCTCGCGGCGGCGGCGGTCCTCCTGCTGTTGCTACAGGCGTGGGTGGAACTGCGTGCCTTGAAGGAGCATGTGGCGATGCGTAACGCCGAGATGGCTGAGGTGTTGCGCGCTGCGGTGCCAGGCCTGACCCGGGTGGTCGACCCGGTGGCGCAGCTGCGCGCTGTGTCTGCCGGCGCCGATCAAGCGGCAGACGGCATGCTCTGGCTCGGGCGGATCGCGCCACTGCTCGCCGGCACCCAGCACCTCACGCTGGAAAGCGCAGAGTACCGCGGCAACCTGCTGGAACTCGTGGTGGTGGGGACCGACGTGGAGAAACTGGACTTTCTGCGCCAGCAGATCGCCGGCCTCGGTGGCCTCGACGTCGAGCTTGCATCGGCCATCTCCGGCTCCCGGGGTGTCGAGGGCCGGCTGCGCATCTCCGGAGCCTCGCCGTGATCGCATGGTGGCAGCAACTCGCGGCGCGCGAGCGCGCGATGCTCGGATGGGGCGGTCTGCTGTCCGTGCTGCTGCTCGGCTATGCCCTGGTTTGGGCGCCGCTGCAGGATTCCCGGGTGGCGTGGCGAGAACGAGCGATGGCGGCCGATGCGTCACTGCGTTGGATGCAATCGACGGCGCAGGGGCTGCAGGGCATGACGCGCGCGCCGGTCACCGCCGACGGACGGTCCCTGCTGGCCCGCATCGATGCCACCGCGCGCACCTCGGGCCTGGCTGGCGCGTTGCTGAGGGTCGAGCCGGTGACCGCGCAGCAGGTGCGGGCACAGTTCCAGTCGGCCTCTTTCGACGCGCTGTGCGACTGGCTGGACGCGCTGAAGCGCGATCAAGGCGTTCGCCTCGATGAATTCTCGGTGCGCCGGGCCGCGGGTTCCGGCTTGGTTGATGCGCGTGTGACAGTCAGCGAGGGAGCGCCATGACCGGCGTTTTCGGATCGGGCGTTCCAACAATCTGAAGAGGGTGTGGCATGAAGTGGTTGTCCAGGCTGTTCGTGTTGCTGCTGGGTTGTCTCGTCGTGTTGGCGGTCGTGCTGGCCATGTTTCCGGCGCGCACCGCGGTGCAATGGTTCGGCGATCGCCTGGGCCAGGTGCAGCTGCGTGACATCAGCGGGACGATCTGGCGTGGGCATGCGGAGCGGGTGGAAGTGCGTGGCACGCAGATCGGCGCGCTCGCCTGGCATGTTCGGCCTTGGTCGCTGCTGTCGATGCGACCGGCGGGTGACGCGGCACTCGAGGGTCAGGGCTACCGGCTGCGTTCGGATCTTGAGCTGACCGACCGGCAGACCCTGCGCCTGCTGGATGCGCGCGGCGCCTTTCCGGCTGAGCGGCTGAATCCGGCGCTGGACATTCCTGGCCTGGTTCCCGTGGGCGAAGTCGAGTTCAACGTCGAGGAAGCCGTGCTCGTCGCCGGATTTCCGCGCAGCCTGCGCGGTGAGGTGGTCTGGAAGAAGGCCGCCGTGGCCGGTGAGGCGGCGGCGAATTTCGGCGATCTGGTGGCGACCTTTCACACCGACCAGGCGGGTGTTGTCCAGGGCATCGTGGGCGATCGCGGCGGCCCACTCTCGGTCGACGGCACCTTCACGGTGAGCGTTCGCGGCTACGAGGCCGAGGTGATTCTCTTCGCGCGCGATGGCAACCCCGACGTCATCAAGGCATTGCGCTGGATCGGCGAGCCGCTGGACGATGGCAGCTCACTGCTCAAGATCGAAGGCCGGATCCTGCCGCTGTGAGTCACGTCGAATGCACCGCAGCCTGGCTCGACGACGCCCTGGCGGTGGCGCGGCGCGCGGCCGGGGAAGCTGCGAAAGTGATCGCCCGTCACTATCGCGACGAAGGCCTGGAGACGATGACCAAGGCCGACGACACACCGGTCACGCGCGCCGACATCGAAAGCGAACAGGTGATCCGTCAGGTGCTGCTCGAGGCTTTTCCCGACCATGCCATCCATGGTGAGGAAGGCGGGCGCACCGGGACGGGCGAATGCCTGTGGCTGGTCGATCCGATCGACGGCACCAAGTCCTTCGTGCGCCGCTACCCGATGTTCTCCACGCAGATCGCGCTGATGGTGCGTGGCGAGCTGGTGCTCGGGGTGTCATGCGCGGCCGAGTTTGGCGAAACGATGTGGGCGCGGCGCGGCGGCGGCGCGTGGCTGGACGGAAAACGCGTGCAGGTTGGCACGGCGGCGGAGTGGTCGGCCGCGAGCGTCTCCACCGGCAACCTCAAGCGGCTCGCCCAAGGTGCGGGCTGGGCGGCGCTCGGCGAGTTGATTCCGCGCCTGCAGCGCATCCGTGGCTACGGCGATTTCTATCACTACCACCTGCTGGCGCGGGGCGCGGTGGATCTGGTTGTTGAGTCCGACCTGAATATTCTCGACATCGCCGCGCTGGCGGTGATCGTGGGCGAAGCCGGCGGCGTGTTCACGGACCTCGATGGCGCGCCGATCGGGCTGGATACATCCAGTGCCCTCTGCGGCACGCCGGCCTTGCACGCCAAGGCGCGTGATCTGTTCGCCGGCTGGCTTGGCTGAGACGATGGTCGCCCCCTCCGAAAAAGACCTGCCGGAAGTCACCGCGACGCGCGAGCTCGACTACGGTGGTCGCTTTCAGGTCGAGCAGCTCGATCTGGTGTTTTCCAATGGCGCGACCCGCACGTTCGAGCGCATGAAGCCTCGCGGCAGCGGCGCCGTGGCTGTGGTCGCGATGCGCGACGATGCGACCACGCTGCTGGTGCGCGAATACGCCTGCGGCGTGCACCGCCGTGAGCTGGGCATCGTGCGTGGGCGTATTGACCGTGGCGAATCCATCGAGGTGGCCGCCGAGCGAGAGCTCAAGGAAGAGATCGGATTCGGTGCGCGGCGGCTGACCGTGCTGCGCGCCATGACGCTGGCGCCCAACTACATGGGTCATCAGACCTGGCTCGTGCTGGCCGAAGACCTGTATCCCGAGGCGCTGCCGGGCGACGAGCCGGAGCCGCTCGAAGTGGTGCCATGGAAGCTCGCCGAGCTGGACCAGCTGATGCTGCGTGAGGACTGCTCGGAAGGGCGGTCACTCGCCGCTCTCTTCATCGCCCGCGAGTACATCGCGAAAAGGAGTTCCGATGAGTGACATGACCCTGCTCGAACCCGTGATTGCGCTGGTTCGTCGCGCTGGCGAAGCCATCATGGCGGTGTATGCCGAAGATTTTTCGGTCGAGCACAAGGACGACCGCAGCCCGCTCACCGCGGCGGATCGCGCCGCGCACCACATCCTGGTCGATGGACTGGCACCGTTGGGTGACCGAATTCCGGTGCTGTCCGAGGAGTCGGCGGACATCCCGTGGTCGACGCGTCAGCATTGGCAGCGCTATTGGCTGGTTGATCCACTCGACGGCACCCGCGAGTTCATCAAGCGCAACGGCGAGTTCACCGTCAACGTGGCGCTGATCGACGCACATCGGCCGGTGCTTGGCGTGGTCTATGCGCC
The DNA here is from genome assembly GCA_020442465.1 of Lysobacterales bacterium. Taxonomy (GTDB): domain Bacteria; phylum Pseudomonadota; class Gammaproteobacteria; order Xanthomonadales; family Xanthomonadaceae; genus Pseudomarimonas. The sequence goes on along the minus strand of JAGRJY010000163.1, from coordinate 32,290 downwards.
AGCCCTCGAGTATCTCGCCTTCGCGGCGGCCGGCCACGGTGCCTACATGCGCATGGCAAACGGCCAGGACGTTGCGCTCTCCACGACACGGCCCGCAGCTGCGCCATTGCGCGTGGCTGCGAGCCGGTCGCACCTGGATGCGCGCACGCAGGCGCTGCTCGAGCGTCTGGGCGAACACGACCGCACCGGCCTCGGCAGCTCGCTGAAATTCTGCCGGATCGCCGAGGGACGGGTCGACCTGTATCCCCGGTTCGGACCGACTTCGGAATGGGACACGGCCGCCGCGCAGTGCGTGCTGGAGCAGGCCGGCGGCGTGGTGATCGGCACCGACGGTTTGCCGTTCCGCTACAACGCCAAGGAAAGCCTGCTGAACGGGGATTTCCTTGCGCTCGGTGACGCAGACCTGCCGTGGCGGGATTGGCTCGATGGCTGAGTTCTCCGCCGCAGTGGAACGGCTGGTGGAGATCATGGCGCGATTGCGCGATCCCGAGCATGGCTGTCCCTGGGACGTGGAACAGGACTTCCGCAGCATCGCCGCCTACACGATTGAAGAGGCCTATGAGGTCGCCGATGCGATCGAGCAGGGCGACATGCCGGCACTGTGCGATGAGCTGGGAGACCTGTTGTTGCAGGTGGTGTTCCATGCGCGCATGGCCGAGGAGGCGGGCGCCTTTGGCCTGCGCGAGGTCGCCGAGGCGATCAACGACAAGATGGTGCGCCGGCATCCGCATGTGTTCGCCGACGCCGTGGTCGAAGATGCCGAGACGCAGACCCGACTGTGGGAGGAAACCAAGGCCGCCGAGCGCGCAGCCAAGGGCCATCACGATGACAGTGCCCTCGCGGGCATCGCACGGGGTATGCCCGAACTGGCTCGGGCGGTGAAGCTGCAGAAACGCGCAGCGCGGGTCGGCTTCGACTGGCCGGGATTTGAACCGGTGTTCGCGAAACTTGAAGAGGAGGTCAGCGAGTTGCGCGCTGAGCTCTCCCACGTCTCCGGGGAATGTCAGTCGACAACGCAGGCAGAGCGCATCGAGGACGAACTCGGCGATGTTCTGTTCGTGGTCGCCAACCTGGCGCGCCATGCCGGCGTCGATCCGGCGTCGGCCCTGCGCCGCGCCAATGCGAAATTCGAGCGTCGGTTCCGGCGCATGGAAACGCTGGCCGCGGCCGATCAGGTCGAACTTGCCCAGCTCGACTTGGCGGCCCAGGACGGCTACTGGGACCGGGCGAAGGCCGAAGAGCGTCGAGGCGGAACGGACTGATCCCTGCTGGCCCGACGGACCGGCCCGTGAGGCGGGGGCGGGGGTGCATTCGTCGGCAACGGTGACGGACGAGTCGGGTCAACGCGACGCGATGCTCCTGTCGGGCCTCAGCGTCCGAGCCGCCACGACAGCACGGCGCCGATGCCCAGCCAGAACCAGTCCCAGGGCGTGTCGTTCGACAGCAGGTAGAGCTGCACCAGGCCCGGGCTGATCCGTTCGAGTGCCTCCAAGGGTTGCAGTCCCAGCCCGCTGCCCAGGCGTGCGGCGCCGACCACGTACACCGACGCTGCCACGCTGAACAGGTAGACGAGGATGCTCGCCCGAGCGCGCGCGCGATCGCTCGGGCGGCCGCTGAGACGCAGCAGCAACGCGGCGTCGATGCCGGCCACGCAGGCCATCCAGCCGGCGAGGCTGGCGGTGGCCAGCGCGAAGATGGTCCACAAGGCAGACAGGCCGGCCGCGGCGACCAGCGCCACGCCTGTGCACAGCAGCAGCCAGCCAAGTGGCGCCGGTCGGGAATCGGGGGTCGAAGCCAAAGCTCGTTCACTGCCGGCTGTGTGGGGCCGGGTAGAATAACCCCGCATTCACTCCTTTCCCCGTCCTGGTACCCATGGGCTACAGCCGAAGCAGCGAACCTGTCCGATTCGAACGCGATTGCGACGTGATCATGGTGCCGCAGGGCGAGTCCGTGACCCTGCCGGCCGGTTCGGTGGGTTACATCACCCAAGCCTTGGGCGGCAGTTTTACCGTGTTCGTCGAAGGCAACCTGTTCCGGGTGGCCGGCAAGGACGCCGATGCGATCGGCAAGGAGCCGGTCGAGCCGCCGGCTCTGCAGGAAGGGGCCAGCGACGACGATGTCGAGGTGCTGGCCTGGCGTCAGTTGCGCACCTGCTACGACCCCGAGATACCCATCAACGTGGTCGAACTCGGCCTGGTGTACCGGTGTGTGGTGGTGCCGCAGGAGTCGGGGCAGCGTCGTATCGAGGTCGAAATGACGTTGACCGCGCCGGGCTGCGGCATGGGTGAGGTGCTCGTCGACGACGTGCGCAGCAAGCTGGAGCTGATTCCCACCGTCATCGAAGCGGACGTGGAGCTGGTCTTCGACCCGCCCTGGAACCAGTCGATGATGAGTGAAGCGGCGCGCCTCGAAACGGGCATGTTCTGACCGCGCACGCCATGTGCGCAGACGCAGACCCGAACTCGGCTCCGCAGCAGCCGTCCATCCTGAGACTCAGGAAAGAGGCAGGGTCTGATGGCTCCGGTACTCCGGGCCGCAGCCTGCCGTGCTGCCTGCGTGGGCTGGTTTCTCAGCGACAACAAACGCCTGCTTTGGTGCTCCACGCGCACCCGCCTGCGTGCGCGATCGGGCGTCGTTGACAATTGTTGAAGAGCGTGACCGGTACCTGAATATTTGCGCGTTTCTGAGCGCGAACTGGTTCACACACTGTTTGGTTACAAATGCAACATGTTGAATTTGAAGGGCCCATTTGATTCGAAACTGAACTTGTGCGTTGCAATGTTGACTGCCAGCTGAACATGTGACTATTTTCCACTCGCCTTGTTCAAGGGACGAAACAAGGCTTTCTTTCGACTGGCATATCGGCGCTGGTTTGGTGAGCGCCCAGGGGAGTGCGCAGTGCGTAGGGCCGGAGGCCCGCCGTAGTCGGAAGAGATGCATGGACAACGTCGCCCCAGTCACACTTGCTGAGGGGTCATTCACGTGCAATCGCGTCATTCCAAGCCGGTGCTGTCGCGCACCGCACTCGTAGTCGCAGCTTCGCTCTCCATGTGCTCCATCGCCGCCGCGCAGCCGCAGTTCCGTCTGGCTGCCGAACGCGTGCAGGGGCAGTACATCGTCGTGCTCAAGCCCGAAGTGGCGGCACTCGCCAACGAATCTTCGTCGAGCTCAAATGGCCGAAGCGTGGCCGCGGTAGCGCAGGAAATGCGCGGCCAGCATGGCGTCAAGGTGCAGAAGACGTTCAGCCACGCGCTGCGCGGATTTGTCGTCCAGGCAGACGACAAGGCGCTGGCAAGGATGATGGCCGACGACCGCATCGAATACATCGAAGAGGACGGCTACGTCAGCGCCTCGGCCACCCAGTCCGGCGCGACGTGGGGCATCGATCGCGTTGACCAGCGCGACCTGCCGCTGAATTCCACCTACGTGTACGACACCACGGCTTCGAACGTGCACGCGTACATCATCGACACCGGCGTGCTCGGTTCGCACTCCCAGTTCACCGGCCGCATGGGTGGTGGCTATACCGCCATCTCCGACGGCGGCGGCACGACCGACTGCAACGGCCACGGTACGCACGTGGCAGGCACCGTCGGCGGCACCACCTACGGCATCGCCAAGGGCGTGACCATCCATCCCGTCCGCGTACTGGGCTGTGACGGTTCGGGCACCAACTCCGGCGTGATCGCCGGCATGGACTGGGTGGCTGCAAACCACACCAAGCCGGCCGTGGCCAACATGAGCCTGGGCGGTGGTGCGTCGACCGCGACCGACAATGCGGTGGCCAACATGACCAGCGCTGGCGTCACCGTGGTCGTCGCCGCCGGCAACGACAACGCGAACGCCTGCAACTACTCGCCCGCACGTGCCGCGTCCGCGATCACGGTCGGATCGACCACCAGCACCGACGCCCGTTCGAGCTTCTCGAACTACGGCAGCTGCCTGGACATCTTCGCACCGGGTTCGTCGATCACCTCGTCCTGGTACACCAGCAGCTCGGCGACCAACACCATCAGCGGAACGTCGATGGCCTCGCCGCACGTTGCAGGTGCTGCGGCGCTGTACCTGGCGTCGAACCCGAACGCCACGCCGGCTCAGGTCACTGCGGCGCTGACGTCGAACGCCACGCCGAGCAAGGTCACCAGCGCGGGCTCCGGTTCGCCGAACCTCCTGCTGTACACCGGCTCCGGTGGCACCACGCCGCCGCCCCCGCCGCCGAGCGGCGGCACGCTGACCAATGGCGTGCCGGTGACCGGCCTGGCAGCCTCGACCGGTGGTGAGCTGGACTACACCTTGGCCGTTCCGGCCGGTGCGACGAACCTGAACTTCGCGATGAGCGGCGGTTCGGGTGACGCGGACATGTATGTGAAGTTCGGTTCGGCGCCGACGACCAGCAGCTACGACTGCCGTCCGTACCTCAACGGCAACAGCGAGACCTGCTCATTCTCGACGGCGCAGACCGGCACCTACTACGTGATGGTGCGTGCCTACTCGACGTTCTCCGGCGTGAGCCTGACCGGCAGCTACACCGCGGGTGGCGGTGGTGGTGGCGGCAGCCCGCAGACCTACACCAACGGCAGCAACGTGAACATTCCGGACAACAACACGACCGGCGTGTACAGCAACATCGCGGTGTCAGGTCGCAGCGGCAATGCGCCGAGCAACACCCAGGTGGCGGTGGCGATCGTGCATCCGTACATCGGCGATCTGATCGTCGACCTGGTGGCACCGGATGGTTCGGTCTACAACCTGCACAACCGTTCGGGTGGCAGCGCCGACAACATCAACCAGACGTACACGGTGAATCTGTCCAGCGAAGCGCTGAATGGCACCTGGCGCCTGCGTGCCCGCGACCGGGCACGGGCCGACACCGGCTACATCGACAGCTGGAGCATCACGTTCTGATCGACTGATCGAACGCAATCCTGAGGCATCGGGGCGGTCGGCAACGGCCGCCCCGTTTCTTTGCTGCGGGTCGCACCAGGCCGTGCAGGGCAGGTGCCGCCTCGTCCAGCTGCCGGGATCGCTGTGCGATCAATCGCGACTGAGGTGTGCCAAGGCTTCGCCGTGCTCTTCCCAGTGCGCACCGTCGAAGGCTTCGATGGCGCTGTGCGGTCTCGAGTCGGCATCGAGGCAGCGCAGATTGATGCTGAAGCCGTCCGGATTCGACCGCGGCACGTAGAACGACTTCACCCCGCAGTGGCGGCAGAACAGGTGCCGGGCGGTGCCCGTATTGAACGTGTAGGTCGAGAGGGCGTCGTCGCCCTGCAGCAGGCGAAATCGCGCCGCAGGGACGATCAGATGAAGAAATCCGGTCATGCTGCAGATCGAGCAGTTGCACGATTGCACGGTGACCTCGGCGGGCGCATCGATCTCGAAGCGTACGGCGCCGCAGTGGCAGCCTCCGCGGTAGGTATGAGAGGCGGAGCCGGTCACGGCGGTCAGTGCGCCTCGAAGCGATTCGCGGCGACGTTCTTGCGCACTTTCAGCGGGTCCCAGATACGCCCGTTCATGGCGATGTAGACCCCTGCGGGCAGACACTGCACCGCGCCGACGGCGCAGCCGATATTGAACTCGGCGTCCGATCCGCGGAACCGCGCCGGGCTCAGCGCGCCGGTCAGCACGATGGTCTTGTCCGGAATGTCGGCCAGCACGCGCGCGGTTTCGATCATCGTGTCCGTGCCGTGGGTCACCAGCACCCGTGACGCTTCCTGCGCGGCGATGGCCGAACGCAGCAGGTCGCGGTCCTCGTCGGTGATGTGCAGGCTGTCCTTGCGGATCAGCGGAATGACGGTGAATCGGAAGCCGACGTCGAGCTCGTTGAGCATGCGACCGATCTGTGGTTCGCCGATCTGGTAGTCCGACTTGTCGTCGAAATAGATCTTGTCGATGGTGCCGCCGGTCGTGACGATGCAGAGCTGTTCCATGTCCTGACGTCGCATGCTTGGGAAGGCGTCATTATAGGATCTGCCCGGCGGACGGGCTCCTCGGGTCAGGACACGGATCGCTCGGCCGCCTGCCGGGCCTGTTTTCGGCGTTGCCAACCATCCACGCCGACGGCACCGACCAGTCCGAGACACAGCGCGACCTCGGTCAGGGCGAAGGCGCGCACCGGCGGAGAAGCCCAAGCCTCCATCACCCCGTGGCAGAAGTAGAACAGGCTCACCAGGGCGGACCAGAACAAGGCGTTTGCGCGATGACCCCAGAGCATCCAGCTGGGCCAGGCCATCGGTGCCAGGAAAGCGGCCGTCACGACTACCCGCGCGACGACCGATCCACTCGGGGCGATGGCGTGCCAGAGTGGCTGCAGCGCCACCAGCAGCCACCAGCACGCGACGCCGACCCGGCGCGCGCTCATTCGGCGGCCAACTTGCCCGCGATGCGGGCGAGACGGCTGCCCAGCGCGCGTGCGAGGCGCGTTTCCTCGTCGCTGAGCCGATCGACATCGTCGGGGCCGGCCACGTGGCTGGCCCCGTAGGGCGTGCCACCCGTCCGCGTATGCGTCAGCAGCTTTTCGGTGAATGGGATGCCGACGATGAGCATGCCGTGGTGCAGCAGCGGCCACTGCATCGAGATCAGGGTGGATTCTTGCCCGCCATGCATGGATGCCGTCGAGGTGAACACCGCTGCCGGCTTGTCCACCAGCGAGCCCGACGCCCATTCCGCCCCCGTGCCATCCCAGAAGTGTTTCATCGGCGCGGCCATGTTGCCGAATCGGGTGGGGCTGCCCAGCGCGAGCCCGGCGCATTCGTGCAGATCCGCCGCTTCGACGTAGGGCACGCCGGAGTCGGGTACGGGCGGCAGGGCAGTCGCAGTCTGCGCCGCCACCGGCGGCACGGTACGCAGGCGCGCACGCATGCCTTCCACCGCGTCCACGCCACGACCGATCTGACGTGCCAGATTGGCGACGCTGCCACCGCGGCTGTAAAAAAGTACGAGAATGTCGAGCATGCGCATCAGTTTCCAGAATCGACCACGCCCCGCGCTCGGCGCCGAATGCGACTGCCCGGGGTGGGGAGGGTGATGTTCTCCGAGTCAGTGCTTGCGCGGCAAGCGCATGCGCGTGAGTGGTCGATCGAGTTCGGTCGCTTTCTCTGGCACCGGTTCGTCGAAGACCGCTGCTTCGAATCGGCTGCCGTGCTGGCGTTCGGAACCACCCTCGCCCTGGTGCCGCTGTCGACGGCGGTGTTCGGCATCCTGTCCGCGTTCCCCGTTTTCGACACCTGGAGCCAGTCGCTGTCGCGGTTTCTGTTCACGAATTTTGTGCCGGGTGCGGCACGCACCGTGGAGGGTTACCTCGAACAGTTCACCACCAGCGCCAGCCAGCTCACAACGTTGGGCCTGAGCGTGGTGATGATCTCCGCGCTGATGATCATGAAAGGCGTCGAGGACACCTTCAATCGAATCTGGCGGGTCGGCGTGCCGCGGCATGGCGGTGCCCGATTCCTCATGTATTGGACGGTACTCACGCTGGGGCCGATGCTGGCCGGCGCGAGTCTCGCGTTGTCGTCGTGGCTGCTGGATGCGCCATGGATGGGCGGGGCCGACACCGACGAGCGCTCGGCGTGGTGGTCCTGGGCGCCGCGCCTGATCGAGTTGATGGCGTTCACCCTGGCCTACCGTCTGATTCCCAATCGGGTGGTGCGCTGGAGCCACGCGGCGGCGGGCGGCGTGGCCGCAACCTTGCTGTTCGAAGGGGCGAAACACGGACTGGGGCTGTATCTGGCTTCGGTGCCCTCCTACCAGCAGATCTACGGCGCCGTGGCGGCAGTGCCAATCTTCCTGATCTGGCTGTACATCTCCTGGGCGGTGGTGTTGCTCGGCGCGTCGCTGGCAGCATCGCTTTCGGCGTTTCGTTTCCAGCCTTCGAGCCAGCGACTGCCGGTCGGTTCGGAGTGGCTGGCTGCGCTGCGCGTGTGTGGCCGCTTCGTCGCCGCGCAGCGCGGTCGCGCACCGCTCAGCCTCGAGGCGATACGCGACCTCGAACCGGGGATTGACGACGCGGTGCTCAATCACCTGCTCGAAGACCTCACCGATGCGCAAATCCTGCAGCGCACCGAGGAGGGCTCGTGGGTACTCGCCTGCGACCCCAAGCGTACCGGGCTGGGCGAGGTGTACCGGGCCGTCCGTGCGGTGGTGCCGCTGCAGCCCTGGCATGGGCCGGGCACCGCCGATGCGTTGGGGGAACGTATTCTCGCGGCGCTGACTGCCCAGGGCCGGGCCTTGTCGACATCGCTTGAACCGAGCTTGGATACACTGGTGGCATCCGAATCGATGGAGAACACTACGTGATCGTGCGCAGCAAGGGCTGGAATGCGTGGACCGGGCCGATCCTGTCGGGCCAGGCGCGGTCAAGCCGAGTCCTCCTGGGACTGGCCTTGCTGGTTTCGTTCGCGTCCGCGCTGGCCGCCGAGCCGGCCGGAAGCCAGGCTGACGCCGCAACGCAGCCGGAGCTGCGTGTGGAGACGCTGGCGCACGGCAGCTTCGATCTGGCGACGCGACGGGGTCATTGGGTGCTGCTGAATTTCTGGGCGACCTGGTGTGCGCCCTGCCTGAATGAAATGCCCGAGCTCGACGCGTTCGACAAGGCGCACGACGATGCCGAAGTGATTGGCCTCGCCTGGGAAGAAACCACTGCTGAGGAACTGGCCACCTTTCTGGGACAACGGCCGGTGAGCTATCCGGTGGCCTTGCTCGACGTCTATGCCCCGCCCAAGGATTTCCCCGCGCCGCGGGGCTTGCCGCTCAGCGTGCTGATCGCGCCGGATGGCACCGTGCACAAGAAGTTCCTCGGGCCGGTCACGCGGGCAGAGCTCGAGCGAGAGATCCGCACTGCCGAGCCGGCGTCTCCGCCCGTGCCCGGTGCCGGTTCGTGAACCAGCCTGATCGTCAGGCAGCACGGTTCGTCGTGACAGGCCTGGTACAGGGCGTGGGCTATCGCGCGGCCACCCGCCGCGAAGCACTTCGACTCGACCTTTCCGGTCACGCCGTCAACCTGCCCGACGGCAGCGTGGAGGTAGTGGCCGAAGGCGCCCCGGCGGCGCTTGGTGAGCTGGAGTCGTGGTTGCACCACGGCCCCGCCTTCGCGCGCGTCAAGGATGTCGCGCGCTCCGAGCTGCCGCACCAGGGTCGCGCGGGTTTCGGCGTCGGCTGAGCTCGCTTCGTCGTGCGCTGCGCCCGGACGGGGTCTGACGACGCCAGAACGACACCCGCTGCGCGGTCTGCGCCGCTAGGATGCGCGCCACCCGAATCTCTTCTGCGCGTGCCTCTCCCGTGAAGTTCGACCTCACCCATCCCGACTCGAACCGGCTGTTCTGGACGCTCCAGCTTGGCGGCTGGGGTGGGGTGATGTTCTTCAGCTATACCACTGCCCTGGTCAACGGGCGCGCTTGGGATGCCTGGCAGGTCACCCTGCCGGTCTATCTGGTGGGATTCGTGGGCACGATTGCGCTGCGCTATCTGCTGCGCTGGTGGCGGGGCCTGCCGCCGTTGGCGCTGGCCGGCGCCATGCTGCTTCCCACTGCTGCCGTGGGCGCTGCGATGAGCATCACCCTGAGCTACATGTGGATGCTGATGGAGCCGGAGATGGCGGCCAAGGAGGAGTCCAGCGGTCTCGGGTTCTGGCTGGGCGCGATGGTGAGCTACACCTATCTGGTGCTTGCCTGGACCTTCCTCTACATCACCCTGCGCGTGTATCGCGCCCTGCAGATCCAGACCCGGCAGGCGCTGGAAGCGACTTCGATGGCGCACCAGGCGCAGCTGAAGATGCTGCGCTACCAGCTCAATCCCCACTTCCTGTTCAACACGCTCAACGCCATCTCCACCTTGATTCTCGATCGGGACACGCCCACCGCGAATCGGATGGTGCAGGGCCTGTCGGCCTTTCTGCGCCACTCGCTGGACAACGATCCGATGCAGCGCGTCTCGCTGCATCAGGAGATCGAGGCGATTCGGCTCTATCTCGACATCGAAAAGGTGCGATTCGCCGATCGCCTGCGGCTGCATCTCGACATCACCGAAGAATGTCGCGACGCTCTGCTGCCATCGCTGCTCTTGCAGCCACTGGTGGAGAACGCGATCAAGTACGCGGTAGCCGGCCGGGTTCAGGGGGGGTCTCTGGAGATCCGCGCGCGACGGGAAGGTGCCATGCTCGTCCTCACCGTGGTGGACGACGGCCCCGGCGCCGGCCCGGATGGTCCGCAGCCCGCCGGTGCCGGCCACGGCGTGGGCCTGGCCAACACCCAGGACCGCCTGCGTGTGCTGTACGGCGAGCGTCAGCGGTTTTCCGCCAGGGATTGCGAAAAAGGCGGCTTCGAGGTGCGCATGGACCTCCCGTTCGAACTGGCCCAGCGCGTGCGCTGATCGGCGCGGTTCAGCCTTCCGCGCGACGAAACGCCTCTCCCGCTCGTCGAGACTGAACCGGGGCAAACGCCGCTGACGTGGTGGCCGCTTGCCGTGACCAACGACACATGCCGGGGCTGGCCGTGGTCGCCAGTCTGGGTGGAACCGGGAGGCTAGGGAAACGCGTGAGTTCATCGATTCGAGCCGTGATCGTCGACGACGAGCCGCTGGCGCGGCGTGGCCTGGAACTGCGCCTGCGCGGCCACGCCGACGTGGAGGTCGTCGCTCAGTGCACGCACGGTGAGGAAGCCATCGCGACCGTCTCGGCCCTGCATCCCGATCTGCTGTTCCTGGATGTGCAGATGCCCGGGCTGGATGGATTCCAGACCCTCGAAGCGATGCCCGCCAAGGATCGCCCCCTGACCGTCTTCGTCACCGCGTTCGACCACTTCGCGGTGCGCGCGTTCGAGGCCTGCGCGCTGGACTATCTGCTCAAGCCGGTCGAAGACGAACGCCTGACCGAAACCCTTGCACGCGTGCGCGATGCACTCGGCGAGCGCGGGGTGGAGAGTCAGCGCGAGAAACTGCTGGTGCTTCTGCGCCAGGTCTCGGGCAAGCCCGACCTCCAGCTCGAAGACGTACTGGCCGAGGACATGCCGGACGCGCTTCGCGAGCACGACATCCTGTCGATACGCGACGGCGGCAAGATCGTGCGCGTGCCGATCGATCATATTCGCTGGATCGAAGCGGCCGGCGACTACATGTGCGTGCACGCCGACGACGACACCCACATCCTGCGCGCCACCCTCAAGCAGATGGAAGAACAGCTCGATGCGCGCATCTTCCATCGCATCCACCGCTCGACGATCGTCAACGTCAAGCGCGTCAAGTCGCTGCGTCCGCACATCAACGGCGAGTACTTCCTCAAGCTCGACAGCGGCCATGAGGTCAAGCTCAGCCGCAGCTATCGCGACAAGCTGGAATTCCTGCGCTAGCGGCACGCCGCGCCGCGCCGCCACGGCCGGTCACCCAGACAAACCGAATGTTCAGGGCGGCCGGACGAGCGCGCTGGCCTGCGGTCATGGGCGGTCGATGAGTCGACCCCCGTGCCTCGCCTGAACGCGGGCCGCTCTCGGGTCGCCGTGCGCGCGCCCGGGGCATGACCAATGGCGGGTTCGGGGCGGGCGTGAGACCGGCAGGCTGCGCCCACCTTGATGGGGTGGCCGCCATGCGTCTGACCGAACTTTCCCTGAAGAACCCTGCCGCCGTGGCGGCGGTGATTGCGCTGGTGCTGTTGTTCGGTGGCCTCGGTGTGAGCCAGCTGCCGGTGCAACTGTTCCCGGACATCGAGCGACCGCAGATGTCGATCCAGGCGAACTGGCGTTCCGCCTCGCCGCAGGAGATCGAGTCGGAAATCCTCGATCCCATCGAGGAGGTGCTGCAGGGCCTGCCCGGGCTGGCGCAGATGGATGGCAATGCCGGGCCGGGATTCGCCGGCGTCAACCTCACCTTCGCCGTCGGCACCGACATGCGCGCCATGCTGGTGGAAGTGATCGGTCGCCTGAACCGGCTGCCGCCGTTGCCGGCCGATGCCGACCCGCCCGTCGTGCAGCTCGCCGCCGACGATTCGAACCAGGCGCTGTCCTGGTTCTTCGTGCAGCAGCTGCCCGGTACCGCAGGCACGATCGCCGACTACCGCAGCTTCGTCGAGGAGCGTGTGGTCCCGCGCATCGAGGCGGTACCCGGCGTGGCCGGCGTGCAGGTCAATGCCGGGCCGCCCGATGAACTGGCGATCACCGTCGACCTGCAACGCGCCGCGGCGCTCGGCGTCAGCCTGCCGCAGATCGCCCAGCAGGCCGCGCGGGCGCGTGATGTGTCCGGCGGATTCGTCGAAGACGGTCGACGCCAATACACCCTGCGCTTCGCCGGCAAGTTCGACCCCGAGACGCTGGGCGAGCTGATCCTCGCATGGCGCGACGGCAGCCCGGTGCGGCTCGGCGATGTCGCCACGATCGAGCGTCGGCGCCCGGAAGCATTTTTCTTCGCCTACCAGAACGGCAACCCGGCGATCGGCCTCCGCGTCGATCGCGAGAGCGGCGCGAACGTGCTCGCCACCTTGACCGAAGTAAAGAAGGTGATCGCAGAACTGCGCGACGGCGACCTGGCCGAGCACGGTTTGGGCATCGAACAGAGTTTCGATTCCTCGTTGTTCATCAATCGTGCGATCGGCCTGCTGTCGGGCAACCTGCTGATCGGCGTGCTGCTGGCGGTGGGCTGTCTGTGGTGGTTCCTGCGCGACGCGCGCGCCACCCTGCTGATCGCCACGGCGATTCCGATATCGCTGCTGACCACCTTCATCGTGCTGCAGCTGACCGGGCGCAGTCTCAATGTGATTTCCCTGGCCGGCCTCGCGTTCGCGGTCGGCATGGTGATGGACGCGGCCGTCGTCGTGGCCGAGAACATCGTCCGACTGCGCGAGACCGGCAAGCTGCCGGCGGAGGCCGCGGCAGAGGGCACGCGACAGGTGTCGTCTGCGCTCTGGGCGTCCACGCTGACGACCGTCGCGGTGTTCCTCCCGGTCATCTTCATGGGCGATGTCGAAGGTCAGCTGTTCGGCGATCTCGCTTTGACGGTGTCGATTGCAGTCGGTGTCTCGCTGGTGGTGGCGCTGACCGTGCTGCCTGCCGGGGCGGGCCGCTGGCTGCGCGCCAAGCGCCTGTCGAAGACCATGGAGGGCAGTTTTCCCCGTCTCACTGCCTGGCTGATGGGCGTGACCGCCACGCAGCGCCAGCGCATGGCATGGGTGCTTGGTCTGGTCGTGCTTCCGCTCGGACTGTCCTGGTGGTGGATGCCGCCGCTGGACTACCTCCCGCCGGTCAAGCGCGCCGCCATCGATGCGTTCTTCGACTTTCCGCCGGGCATGAGCCCGACGCGGGTGAACGCCGAGATCACCCCGCAGATCCTCGAACGCATGAAGCCGTACATGGATGGCGACAAGACGCCGCAGCTGAAGAACTGGTATTTGCTGCTGTGGCCAGGCGGCGGCACGATCGGTGCACGCGTGGTCGAGGAGGCCCGCATCGGCGAACTCGAGCAGGTGGTGCGCGACGAGGTGATTCGCGGCTTTCCCGATACCCGGGCATTCGCTTTCGAAGGGGAACTGTTCGGCGGCTTTGGCGGCTCCGCCCGGGCGATCCAGATCCACCTGCAGGCGAGCGATGCCAAGCAGCTGGAGCAGGCCGCCCTGGCCGGACGCGACCTGCTGAACACGCAGTTCCCCGGTGCGAACGTGCAGTCCTTTCCCAATCCGGACGCCATCTCGCCCGAGCTGCGCGTACATCCCGATGATCGGCGTCTGGCCGAAGCGGGCTGGACCCGTCCTGAACTGGGCACGGCGATCAGTGCGCTGGGCGACGGCGTGTGGCTGGGCGAACACTTCGATGGCGATACGCGCCTGCCGATCATCCTGCGCGGTGGCAACGGCGACGACGTCGCTTCGCTGATGCAGACGCCGCTGGTGACGGGCAACGGCAGCGTGCTGCCGCTCAGCGAGCTGGCACGGCTGGAGACCACCCTGAGCCCCTCGCAGATTCGCCGCGTCGATCGTCGACGTACGATCACGCTGACCGTCGACCCCCCCGCCGATGTTTCGCTGGAAGAGGCCCTGTCGCGGGTGGAGATGGCGGTGGTGCCGGAGCTGCGCAAGTCCCTGCCTTCGGACGGAGGCGTGCGCGTGTCCGGCAGCGCCGACCGGCTCAAGGGCATCGTCGCCACCATGGGCGGCAACTTTGCCCTGGCCCTGGTCGTGCTGTTCTGCCTGATGGCGGCCATGTTCCGCTCGATGCGCGACAGCGGCTACGTGATGATGGCCTTGCCCATGGCGCTGCTCGGCGGTGTGCTTGGCATGCGTGTGCTGGGCTGGGTCGCGTTCCAGCCGCTGGACCTGCTCTCGATGATCGGTTTCATCATGCTGCTCGGCATGGTGATCAACAATTCGATCCTGCTGGTGGCGCAAACCCGCGAGGGGCAGGCTGGCGGACTCGACGTCGACGCGGCGGTCGAGCAAGCCCTGAACCAGCGCGTCCGTCCGATCCTGATCGCGGCGCTGACCGGCGTGTTCGGCGCCTTGCCGATGGCGGTGAATCCGGGGCCGGGCGCGGTGATCTATCGTGGGCTGGCCGCGGTGACCGTCGGCGGCGTCGCGCTCAGTCTCGTGTTCACCCTGGTGCTGATGCCAGCGCTGTTGCGCATGCGCGGACCGTCTCGCGCCACCGAACGGCGCGTGCTTGGTGCGCCTGAACTTGTCCATCCAGCGGCCTGAGCGGCCGGGAGCCCATCATGATGCTTCGATTCCGATTCCCACTCAGTCTCGCGGGGCTGGTTCTCGCCGCTGCCGTGCCGGCCCAGACACCGCCGCCAGCGCCAGTGGATCTGGATGCTGTGCAGCTGCAGCAGATCGCGCCGGTGCAGTGGACGCCCGGATCGGTGATCAGCCGTTCCGACGCCGACGTGGCCGGCGAGCAGGCGGGCAAGCTGGTTTTGCTTGCCGAGGTCGGCGATCGTGTCGACCGCGGCGCCGTACTGGCCCGGATCGACGATCGCCAGCTCAAGCTCGCCGTGGAAGAAGCGCAGGCAGCGCGCGCGCGTATCGTCGCCCAGCGTGCCTACACCCGGGCGCAGGAAACCCGACTGTCCCAGCTCGCGGGGCAGGGCACGGTGTCGCGGGCGCAGGCCGACGAAGTGGCGGCGCAGGCCAAGATGATCGATCAGGAGCTGGCCAGTGCCGAGGTTGCTCTGCGCCAGGCCCGGCTGCGCCTCGACAATGCCGTCGTGCGGGCGCCGTTCGCAGGCACCGTGGTGGCGCGCCTGCTGGACATCGGTGAGTACCTGTCGCCGGGCGCGGCAGTGGTGCGCCTGGTCGACACCCATCACCCGGAGATCGAAGTGCGGGCGCCGGTGGCGCTGGCCGAGTTCGCCCGCCCCGGGCAGCACGTCGAAGTGCGCCATCGTGGGCAGACCCTGGGCGGCACGATTCGCGCTTGGGTGCCGGTGGGCGATACGGTGTCGCGGCAGTTCGAGCTGCGCGTGGCGCTGAACAATGCGGAGCTGCCCATCGGTGCAGCGGTCGAGGTAGGCATGCCCAGTTCGGACCCGCGCGAGGCTCTGACCGTGTCGCGCGACGCCCTGGTACTGCGTCCCGGCGAGCGCTACGTGCTGCGCGTCGGCGAAGATGGCACAACCCAGCGCGTCGATGTCGAACCGGGTGGCGGGCAGGGCGATCGCATCGAAGTGGCCGGTGCCCTGCAGCCGGGCGAAAAGCTGGTCGTGCGGGGTGCCGAACGTCTTCGTCCGGGTCAGACCGTCCGGGTGGCCGGCGCGATGGCCGCTTCGACCTCTGCCGAAGGGTCCTGACCGATCTGCCTCAGCCCAGGGGCAGCCGATTCAGCAGCTGCGCGTCGTCGGCGCGCAGCACGGCAAAGCCAAGTTTGCGGCAGCGCCGGTCGAGCGCGAGCAGTGCCTTGTCCCGGCTGATCAGCACGTCGACGCCGGATCGATGGGCAAGCTCGAGAAACATCTGGTCGTCCGGATCGCGGCAGCGGGGCAGACGCGCCGCCGATCCATCGACGCTGGGGCTCCAGTCGTGCGAGAGGGCCATGAAGCGCTGAAGCAAGGCAGCACGCGCGGTGTCGCTGAGCGCGAATGGCGCATACCCGAGCACGCGGATCAGCTCGCGCTTGGTAGCGTCATCCCGGAACGCCGTGACCCGTCGCGCCTGCAGGGCGCCCGCCAGGGGCTCGCAGCGCGGGTCACCAAAGTGCAGCAGATCGATCCACGTCTGGGTGTCGATGACCACTTTCGCGATGCAGGCCGATGCGGTCATCAGGCGTTCGGGTTCGCTCATGCAGTACGCATGGTCGAGACTTCGTTCGACCGATGCATGCGGTCGCGAGCGGACCTCCACTCAGCCAGAACGGCTTCCACTCAAGGCGCGTTCGGCGCTGGCATCTGGCTGACGATCAGCTCGGTGCTGTTGCCGAGCACGTCGCTGGCGCGCAGGCGACGCCCTTCGGGCAGTGCGCCGAGCGACAGCAGCGTTCCGACGTCGACAGGTTGCCACGACGCGCCGTCGCCGGTTTCGATCAGCGCGACACCGCTGGCCTCGTCGAACGCGTCCAGTCGCAGCTGTGCATTCGGGCCGAGGCGCACCGCCCCGTCGGCGCCGACCACGAATCCCGACGCGGGAACCAGCGTCAGCATCGGGCCCTCCAGGTCGGGTGTGGCATCGTCGACCAGGATATGACCGACTGCACTGGGATAGCCGTCCAGCTCGCTGGCGCTGAGCGCCAGCACGCGCCAGAAACTGTCGCCCTCAGGCAGCGGGCGCACCTGATGGAGCAGCGCGTTGCCGGGTAGCGTCGCGGTCTCGCGGGGCGCCTGGCACTGGTCGTCGGCGCAAATCTCGATCCGGTAGCCGGCGGCGCCATCCACGGCAGACCATTGCAGCAGCCCGTTGCTGTAGTTCCAGCGCAGCGATGCGTCGAGGATGGTCGGGGCCGGCAGCAGTTTTTCCGGCGGTGCAGGCGGGCCTTTCTCCGGCACGCGTGTGCCCATGCCTTCGGCGACCGCGACTTCGGCCCCGCCAGCGGTTACCGCGCTGTCGCCGCGAAACACCATCACCTTCGCTCCACCATCGTCGGTGGCGCCCGCGCGGATTTCCGCGCGTTTTCCGGGCGCGACCGTCGGGCGTGCGCTCGCCGATCCGGCGATCAGCTCGATCCGGGTCTTCGGTTTTGCCAGCGGCTCGAATACGAGATCCACCGCGCCGCGTTCCACCGTCACCTGGCCGCGGTCGACGCCGCGCAGGCTGGTGTTCTTGCTGGCGAGGAACACCTGCGAGAACTCGCTCAGCTTCAAGCTGCTCTCGGCGTTGAAGCGAAGTTCGGCGGTGGAGTTCTCACGCGTACGCAGCCCCTGGCCCGAGCCGAGTTCGTCGCCCACCGCGGCGTGCTCCCAGCGGGGTTTCTGCAGCATTTTCTCGGTCTGATTGACGGCCTGGACCACACGTGCCGACTGGGCGATGACCTTGCGCTCGACGATGATCTGCAGAACCTGGCCGATCCGCAGCTTGTCGGGGTCGCGCACCTGCGGATTGAGTTTCCAGTTGTCTTCCCAGAACGTCGAATCGCCGAGCAGGCGGTGGGTGATGTGACTGATGGTGTCGCCGGACTTCACCACATACGGTTCCACCCGGTCCTCGTACACCGGCTGCGCCACGGCGCTGCCGGCAAGGGCAAGCAATAGGCAGACACCCGCCGGCATCCTCACGGCAGCACCTCGACCTCGTAGCGCGCGTAGGCGCGCTGGCCGAGCCGGTCCGTGGCGCGAAAGGTCACCACATAGCGCCCCGCGCCAATCCCGAGCAGGGACAGCGGCAGCGGCCGGCACTCGTCGTACCAGATCGACAGCTGTACGCAGGCACGCGCCACGCCGGCGGGTTCGTCGACCGCGCGCAGGTCAAGCTGATGCGAGCGCGGCAGCTGTGTGCCCTCGGTCACTTCCCGCTCCACGCCGTCGGCGACGAAGACCAGCCGCGGGGGGGCGCCGTCGATGCGCAGGGGCAGTTCGGCCGTCGTGGCATTGCCCAGTCGGTCGACCACCACATAGGCAGGATCGGCGGTCGCCAGGGTCAACGGCAATGACTGACGGGGCACAGGATCAAGCGTCGTGGACTGCCCCCCGATGGTCAGTGTACCCAGCCCTGCACCTTGGTCCTGAAGGGTAAGTTCGATGGCATCACCAGGCATCACCACGTCGGCGTCGAGGTCCTCTCGCGGTTTCACCCGCGATGCGGCCAGGCTCGGTCCGGTGCGGTCGAGCCAGTATTCGAAGGGCCCGCTGAGCGCCTCATTGCCCAAGGCGTCGCGTGCCGCGACCTGCAACGAAAGCGGGCCGTCCGCATTCGGCCAGGCCGGCGCGTTCGGGTCGGCCAGCACCCCGCCATTCATGCGTAGCGTGGGCGCGCCCGACACTCCGCTGGCGTCGGTCGCTTCGGCCACGAAGCTCGAGTTCGCACCGAGGTAGTGTTTCCCGCCTTGTTCCGTCGACCCGGTCGCGCGCAGCGAGATGGTCGGACCCTCGCGGTCGACCGACAGTCGCAGCGCCGGCGGGGCTGCCGCTTCACCAGCCACGCGAAAGCGCACCCGGCGAACGATGATGCCGTCGATGTCGTACTCAACGAGATAGTGGGCCCCGGGTGTCTCCGGTGCGTGGGGCTTTGCGCCGCGCGGGCCTGGCGGCGCGCCATCGATGCCGTACCGGGCGTCCGACGACGATGCCATCTGCATGGCTTCCAGCAGGTCCGCGCCCGGTGGCAGCGAGACCGGCGATGCGGCCAGGGCGAGAACGAGCAACCCGTTGGCGATCATCGTGCTCATGCGTCAGGGGGTGGTCGGGTCTGGTCGGGATCGTACACCGGCGGAGGCAGGGTGGCGGCGCTGGCGCGCGCGCCCGGCGGCGGACGGGTGACGTCGCTCGCGTCGGCGTCGGGCAGTGTGTCGGCCAGCGAGAGCTTGCGCGTGGTGTCGCCCGCCCTGACCGGCGCGGTGGTGGCTTCACCGGTCAGGTCGACGTCCAGCGACTGTTCCCGGATGAGCACCGTCGCGCGTTGCGCGAGGGCCTCGGCGGCACCGTCGGTCGCCAGCGCGGCGAACAGGGCCAGCGCATCGCGTGCATTCGGCGGACGCTGCGCCGGATCGAGCGCGCACAGCTGTTCGATGGCCGCGCAGAGCTCCGGAGCGTCGCGCTTGAGCCGGGCATCCAGCTCGACCGGCCGCTGGGCGGCGCGACGCAGGTCGTTGGTGCGCGCGCCGGGCAGATGCTGCGCCGCGCCCGTCACGCACTCCACCAGCAGTTTCCCCATCGAGTACAGATCGGAGCGCTCGGTGGGGGCGGCGCCGTTGACGTACTCCGGGGCGATGAATCCCGGCGTGCCGGCCAGGCCGCCGCGCGAAACCAGATCGGCCACCTCGAAGCGCCAAGCGGCGACCCCGAAGTCGGTCAGCCGGAGTTCGCCCTCGGGAGGCACGAGCACGTTACCGGGTTTGATGTCGAGGTGCAGTAGTCCGGCGCGATGGGCCGCGTCCAGCGCTTTCAGCAGGCTCTGCGCGATCAGCACTACTTCCGGCGGCGACAGGGAGCCGTGGCGGCTGACGATCTGGCGCAGGTTGCCGCCTTCCACATACTCCATGACCACGAATCCGAATTGACCGGCGGCGACGAGATCGAACACCGACACGATGTTCGCGTGGTGCAGGTTGGCGACCGCGACAGCTTCGTTCTCCAGCGTGCGCGCCAGTGCCTTCTGCAGACGGTCGTCCGGAGCGTCGACATGAATGGTCTTGATCGCGACGTGGCGCTTGAGCTTGGGATCCCAGGCGAGGAAGACCGATCCCATCGCGCCCTGGCCGAGGGTGCTGAGCAGCTTGTAGCGGCCGAGGAAGACTTCCTTGAACGCCTCGCGATTGCGCTGATAGGACTTGATCTGGGTGAACGCCTGCTGCAACTGGCTGAGATCGCTGCCCTCCGCGCCACCGGGAATGAAGTCGCGGTGCACCGCGAGCAGCGAGCGCACCGGTTCGATTACGCGTCGCCATGCCAACAAGCCGAGCGCGGCGACGACCAGCACGACGGCAGCGAGCGCGATCCACGCCGCCCGGCGCATCTCGGCCGCGGCAGCCTCGGCGCGGTCGGCGGGCTGCAGCGACACCACCGACCATTCGGACTCGCCAATGCGCGCGAAGGCGCCCACGGTCAGCGCACCCAGCTCATCCGATCGGATCGCCTGTGCCCTGACCTGCGGCTGCGCGATCGCCGCCAGCAGCGAATCGGGCAGATGCACGGGTTCGTCACTCAGCGGCCACACGGTGCGCCCTTCGAGCAGCAGCAGTTGCGCCGAATCGCCCAGCTCGAGCGGGTTGAGAATGTCCGCAACGTCGTCTGCCCGGCTCGCCACGGCAACGAACAGCCCCGGACGGCCGGTCTCGCGTCGCGCGCCGAGCAGGGTTTCCTCGTGTTGGCGGAACAGACGGGCCGCCTCGGGCAGGCCGCTCATGGCATCGAGCGAGAGCTCCGGTGCGTCCGGTGCCCGCGCGCGCTGTACCAGCACGTCTTCGCCTTGCGTGCGAAAGATCGTCACCGCCACCGCGAGCTGGGAATTGCCGAGCAACGAGCCGGCCAGCACCTCGCCCGCGGCCGCCGAGGCCGGGTCGTCGAACAGCTGAGGATTGCCGGACAGCGCGGCGAGGGTTTGCTCCAGGCCGCGAAAACGCGCCTGCAGGCGGTCGGCGCTCGCACGGGCCGCGATGAGATGCGTTTGCTGAGCCTGCTGGACCAGCGATTCTCGGGCCTGGCGAATCTGGAACGCGGCGAGGGCGAAAGGCAGGGCGGCCACCAGCAACAGCGCCACCAGCAAGTTGGTGATCAGCGTGCTGCGTTGGCGCGTGGACGGGGGTGCGATGGTCTTCATGTCATGGCGGGATCAGCGCGGCGGCGGGTGGCCCGGGCGATCAGACCTTGACCGACTTCAGCGGCTTGACCGGCCCCGCGAACTTCTCCCTCAAGGGTTCGTGCGAGAGCGGCGGGAAGTCGAGCGGCTCCATCGGAACGTCCTTGTCTTTGACTCGATGCAGCAGATCCTCGATCAAGGTCAGGCGGCCGATCTTCTGGTCGTTGAAGTCGACCACGGTCCACGGCGCATGCTTGGTGTGGCTGGCCGAGAACATCTTGTCGCGCGCATCGCCGTATTCCTTGTACTTCTCGCGAGACTTCAGGTCGATGGGAGACAGCTTCCAGCGCTTGAGCGGATCCTCGGCACGTTCGGCAAAGCGTTCCTCCTGGAACTGCTGGTCGACCGAGAGCCAGTACTTGAACACCAGCATGCCGTCATCGACCAGCATTTTCTCGAACACCGGCACCTGCTTGAGAAACGCCTTGTACTCGGCGTCACTGCAGTAGCCCATCACCCTTTCAACCCCCGCACGGTTGTACCAGCTGCGATCGAACAGGACGATCTCGCCTGCCGCGGGCAGGTGCGGCACATAGCGTTGGAAATACCACTGGCCGCGTTCGCGATCGGAGGGCTTGGGCAGAGCAACCACGTGGCAGCTGCGCGGATTGAGGCAGTCCGAGATGGCGCTGATCACCCCGCCTTTGCCGGCGGTGTCGCGGCCTTCGACGATGACCAGCAGCCGCTTGCCGGTGTGTTGCAGCCAGCGATGCAGTTTGTTGAGTTCGATTTCCAGCGACTTCAGTCGTTGCGCGTAGTCCTTCTTGCTCAGCTTGGCCACGGCGATCCCCTCTCCAAGGCAGTTCGAATCACAGGCAATAGTGGTAGGTGCAGAACTCGTCGTCGGGCTCCCAGCCCTGCTCCAGGTAGAGCGCCTGCGCGACGGTGTTGGTGCGTTGGGTTTCCAGCTGCAAACCCAGAGCACCCGCCGAGCGGGCGAAGGCCACGGCAGCGTCAAGCAGCTGGCGTCCGATACCCCGCTGGCGGAAGGCGCGGTCGACATAGAGATCGTTGAGAACGAACAGTCGGCCTCGCCGCACCGAAGAAAAAGTCGGATAGAGCAGAGTGAAGCCGGCCGCTGCGTTCTCGACCGAGGCGAGGAGCACATGCGCCTCTCCGCCGTTCAGTCGGTCTGACAGGAAGATGCGGGAGCCGCCAGGATCGGCGGGCGCCTCGTAGAAGGCGCGATAGGCCTCGAACAGCACGACGAGTTCGTCGAGGTGTTCGGGTCCCGCTGCCACGACACGTGCGCCATGCTCGCCCAAGCCGCTTCACTCCCCTCTGCTGCATGCCGAATCCTAGCAGCTGCGCAAGGATTCGGCGGCGCGCCAGCATCGAAACCGTCGTGCCGGTTCGGCGTGTGCGACACGCGCCTTGCGCCGCCCGTGGCGCTTCGGGCCGCTCAGCTCTCCGAGAGCAACGCCAGCTCGTCAGCCTGGTGTTCCTGGGTCAGACGGTCGATCAGCGGGTCGAGGTCGCCTTCCATGACTTCGGGCAGCTGGTACAGGGTCAGCCCTTCGACCCGATGGTCGGTGATGCGGCCCTGCGGGAAGTTGTAGGTGCGGATGCGCTGGCTGCGATCGCCGGAGCCCACCTGCAGGCGGCGCGACTCGGCGCGCGCGGCGGTCTGCTTGCTGCGCTCGGCATCGAGCAGCCGCGCCTTCAGCAGCGACAGGGCGCGGGCGCGATTCTTGTGCTGGCTGCGCTCGTCCTGACACTCGACCACGATGCCTGAAGGCAGATGGGTCATGCGGATCGCCGAGTCGGTCTTGTTGACGTGCTGACCGCCGGCGCCCGAGGCTCGAAACGTGTCGATCCTGAGATCGGCGTCGCGTATGTCGACGTCGGCGATCTCGTCCACCTCGGGCAAGATGGCGACCGTCGCCGCCGACGTGTGAATGCGCCCTTGCGACTCGGTGGCGGGCACCCGTTGCACGCGATGCGTGCCGGACTCGAACTTGAGGCGGGAGTAGGCGCCATCGCCTTCGACCCGGGCGATGACTTCGCGGAAGCCACCGTGTTCGCCGGGGTTGGCCGAGATCGTCTCCACCCGCCAGCGCCGCGCTTCGGCGTAGCGCACATACATGCGGAACAGGTCGCCGGCGAAGATGGCCGCTTCGTCGCCGCCGGTGCCGGCGCGGATTTCCAGGTACAGGTTTGCCCGGTCGCGCGGGTCCTCAGGAAGCAGCGCGATGTGCAGGTCGCGCTCCAGCGTGTCGTGCTGCTGCGCCAAATCCTCGAGTTCGAGTTCGGCGAGCTCGCGCATTTCCGGGTCGGCACGCAGCGCTTCCGCGGCCCGGGTTTGCATCGCGAGGCTGTCCAGCTGCTGCAGCTGGGTCGCGATGGGCTCGAGGCGGGCGTATTCCTGCGACAGGGCGCGGAAGCGAGCGGCGTCCGCGGTCGCGTCCGGCTCGGCCAGCAGTCGCCCGACTTCCTCGTGGCGCTCGCTCAGCGCCTCAAGTTTGCGACGGATGGCCGGTGTCATCGGTGTCCTTTCCGATTGGTGCGTCGAGTGCGAACAGGCGCTGCGCCTGCCGGAGCAGGTCGATGTCCCCTTTCAAGGCGGCCTGTCGCAGCGCGGCGCTGGGCGCGTGCATGAGCCGGTTGGTCAACCCGTGAGCCAGCTGCGCAAGCACCTCTTCAGTCGGCTTGCCCGCCGCGAGCATCTGTCGGGCCTTTTCCAGCATCGCCGCCTGTTCCGACTGTGCACGGTCACGCAGTGCACGAACCACGTCGAGCCGGCTGCCTGCCTGCCACCACTCCATGAAGTGTTCGACCTGCAGCTCGATGATCGCTTCGGCCTCGCGTGCCGCCTCGCGCCGCGACTGGCGATTCTCTTCCACAACCTGGTCGAGATCGTCGACGCTGTACAGATACACGTCGTCCAGGTGGCCGGCTTCGGGTTCGATGTCGCGTGGCACCGCCAGATCGAGCAGCAGCATCGGGCGATGCCGGCGGGTCTTGATCGCCTGGCGAACCTGCTGGGCGCGCAGAATCGGATCGCGGCTCGCCGTCGCGGAAATGACGATGTCGGCGTCCGCAAGATGGCGTTCGACATCGTCGAGCGGCAGGGCATAGCCACCGAAACGGGAGGCCAGCGCCTGTGCATGCTTCAGCGTCCGGTTGGCGACCAGCAGTCGGCGAACCTTGTGTTCGTCGAGATGTTTCGCCGCCAGTTCGATCGTATCGCCGGCGCCGATGAGCAGCACCGTGGCGGTGTCGAGCTCGGTGAACACACGCTGCGCCAGGCGCACCGCGGCAAACGCGATGGACACCGGATGGGCTCCGATCTGGGTGTCGGTGCGCACGCGCTTGGCCACGCCGAAGGCGTGCTGGAACAGTCTCTCGAAGACGCCGCCGATGGTGCCCGCGCCGCGCGCGATCTGGTATGCGGATTTCACCTGGCCGAGAATCTGCGGCTCACCCAGCACCATCGAGTCGAGCCCAGTGGCCACGCGCAGCAGGTGGCGGACCGATTCCGCGGCATCGTGTCGATAGACATACGCCGAGAGATCTTCGGCAGTCACCGACCGTTCTCCCGCGAACCAGGGCAGCAGCCATCGCGCATCCGGGTCGGCGGCCACCGCATAGATTTCGGTGCGGTTGCAGGTCGACAGGATGGCGGCTTCGCGCACCTCGGCGTGCCGGGCGAGGGCCCCGAGCACCGCGCCGACCTCTTCCTCGGTCACGGCTACCCGCTCGCGCAAGCCAATGGGCGCCGAGTCATGGTTGAGTCCGAGCGTGATCAGATGCATTCAGGGCGTCGGCTGCGGGTCGCGTAAACTGGGAGCATCCGCTCGAATCAGGTGTGGCAGTGCTCAACAGCAAGTCGAAGTCGGGTCAGCCTCGGAAGGTCACGGCACCTTGCCGTCGAACATGGCGCTTCCGCCTGCTGACCGGTGCACTAGTGTACCTGCTGGCTGCCGGGCCCGCCGCAGCCGGCGATGGCACGGCGCCGCCGCTGGACGACCTCCTGGCGGGCGAGTTTGCCCTGCAGGAAGGCCGGCCTGCCGAGGCAGCACGCCACTACGCCGACGCGGCGCTGGCCTCGCGGGACCCCAGGCTCGCCGAGCGCGCGGCCAAGCTGGGACTGCTTGCCAAGCAGCCGGACGAAGCGCGCCGGGTCTATGAGCATTGGAGATCCCTCGAGCCCGGTGCCGCCTCGCTGTCCCAGTTCGAACTCGCCCTCGGACTGCAATACGGTGACGTCCCGCTCGCCGAAAAAGCGGCAGAGGCGTTGCTCGACCGGCCAGGCGGTTGGCGGCAGGTGCTCGCGGCCGTGATTGCGGAGCCCGAGGGCTCGGTGGCACGCAGGCTCGTCGCCGAACTCGCCGAGCAACCGTCGGTACAGGCGGATCTGGACGCTCTGTTGGCTGTCGGCGGAGCGGCCGATCGCATGCAGCTTGAGGGGCTGATCGAGCGAATCGGAGAGCTCGCGGTACAGCGCTTTCCGGAGCGGTCGCGTGCTTGGCTCTGGCGAGCCGAGGCCGCGCGCAAACGAGGACACGAGACGCTCGCCTTGTCATCCGTACAGCATGCACTGGGGTTGGGCGATCTCAGCCATGACTTGCGCATGGCCGCGGCGGCGATGCTGGCCATGATGGATCAACCCAAAGCCGGCGCCGAGGCTCTGGCTGGCGGCGAACAGACCGAAGCGGTGTGGGCGGCGCGTGCCGCCTATCTGGCACGTAGTGAAGATCCGGAAGCGATTGCCGCGTTCGTCCGGGAGCTCACGGCCGACGCCGCCGAGACGTTGAGCGACGAACGTCGCTACGTGCTTGGCCAACTCGCCGAGCTCACCGAGGACCTCGAGTCGGCGGCGAAGTGGTACGGCTCCATCACCGATGAGGATCGCTTGCCCACGGCCAAGATGCGGCTGGCGGTGCTGGCCGACAAGGCAGGGGACCTGACCCGTGCGCGCGACATGTTGCAGCGCCTGCAGGAAAGCGATCTGGACGACGGCCGGACCTTGATCGACGCGTTCCTGCTGGAAGCGGAATTGCTGGCCGGTCACGACGATCTCGCGGCCGCGGTCGAAACCTACGACCGCGGTTTGCACCGATTCGAAGACGACAGCAGCCTGTTGTACGCGCGCGCGCTGATGCATGAACGTCGCGATGCCATCGATCTCGCCGAGCGCGATCTTCGGCGCATGCTCGAGCTCGATCCGGACAACGCCGACGTGTTGAATGCGCTCGGCTATACCCTGGCCGATCGCACCGAGCGCTTCGACGAGGCACGCGGATATATCCAGCGTGCGCTGGACAAGCAGCCCGACAATCCGGCGGTGATCGATTCCATGGGCTGGGTGCTGTTCCGGCTTGGCAAGGCAGACGAGGCGCTACCGTTTCTGCGACGGGCATTTGAGCTTCAGCGCGATGCCGAAGTGGCGGCCCACCTCGGGGAAGTGCTCTGGGCTCTGGGGCAGCAGGATGAGGCTCGCTCGATCTGGCGGCTTGGGCGCGAGATCGACGGCGACAATGCCGCGCTCGCAGAAGTGTTGAACCGACTGGCGCCGGAGCAGTGACGGCATTCCTTCGGCTGGGCGTGCCGCTCGCGCTGGTGGCAGGCTTCCTTTCCGGTTGTGCGGGTGTGCCCGAGCGCCAGCTTGATCGGGCGCTGGCGGCCCAGGAAGCGCGCGAGTCGCAGTTGCGCGCGGTGACCGAGTGGGGATTGCGCGGACGCATCGCGGTGCACTCGAGTCGACAGCAGGGGTCCGGATCGATTGCCTGGCAGACCGCGCCGGGCTCGTTGCGTTTCGAGCTCAGCGCGCCGGTGAGCCGCCAAAGCTGGGTGCTCATTGCCGATGCTGATGGAGCGCGGCTGCAGGGGCTTGAAGAGGGGGAACGACTCGGCAGTTCGGCCGGGGCACTGCTGCGTGAGGCCTTCGAATGGGAAGTGCCGATCGAATCGCTGGCCTTTTGGGTGCAGGGCGCACGAGCGCCGGGCAAGGCGAATGTGTTGCTGGATGTGGATGGGCGACCCCGGCAGATCGATCAGGATGGCTGGAGAATCGAATACCGCGAATGGGTTCAGGTCGACGGCCTGTCCCTGCCGCGCAAGGTATTTGCGGAGCAGGGGCCGAACCGCCTGCGGCTGGTGGTCGACGGCTGGAAGCTCGGCCCCGCTTCATGAACCTGCTCGGTGACGTGATGCCGCTGCCGCCGCTGGCATCGGGCTGGCGGCGTTGGCCGGCGCCCGCGAAACTGAACCTGTTTCTCCGCGTGGTCGGGCGGCGCAACGACGGCATGCATCGGCTGCAGACCGTCTTCCAGCTGCTCGATTGGGGGGATCAGGTCGATCTCCGCGTTCGTACTGACGGCCGCATCGAGCGTGGAGCGGGCGCTGAAGGCGTGGCTGCGGAGGATGATCTGGCCGTGCGTGCCGCGCGCCTGCTGCAGGTCGCCAGCGCGACAGCCGCGGGCGCGGACATCGTGGTGCACAAGCGGATCCCGCAAGGCGGGGGCTTTGGCGGAGGCAGCTCGAATGCGGCCACTGTTCTGATGGCGCTGAACCGGATGTGGGGCGTGTCCTGGGGTGAAGAGCGCCTGACCAGGCTAGGCCTGGAGCTGGGCGCGGACGTGCCGGTGTTCGTTCGGGGGCATTCTGCCTGGGCCGAAGGAGTGGGCGAGCAGCTCACGCCGGTGTCGTTGCCGCCCCGCTGGTACGTGCTGATCCACAGTGGCGTTCATGTCGCCACCGCGGAACTGTTCCAAGACGCTGAATTGACAAGAAATGCACCGCCCCTGAAAATGGCGGACTTTGTCCTTGACTGGGCGGGTCAGAACGCATTCACGCC
Source organism: Lysobacterales bacterium (assembly GCA_020442465.1). GTDB lineage: Bacteria > Pseudomonadota > Gammaproteobacteria > Xanthomonadales > Xanthomonadaceae > Pseudomarimonas. The sequence continues at coordinate 4,586 of JAGRJY010000163.1, read as the reverse complement.
ACTGGTTCGGTCGCGGTCGCCGCGGTTGGCCGCGGTGCTGGATGCGGTTGCCGCGCTGGGTCAGGGCGGCATGACCGGAACGGGTGGCGGTTGCTTCCTGCTCGCGGACTCCGAGGCGGATGCGCGCCGCAAGGCGGCTGCGCTGGCGCATCTGGGGCGTGTTCAGGTCGCGCAGGGCACGCAGCATTCTGTGCTCCTGGACGCCTTGTCGGGGTGGCCTGGTACGGAAGTGTCCGGTTGAACGGCTGCGATTGGGGCGTCGCCAAGTGGTAAGGCACCGGATTTTGATTCCGGCATTCGCAGGTTCGAATCCTGCCGCCCCAGCCACACGGTGGGTGCTCCGCCGGGTGGTCGAAGACTGAACAACGCGGCCAGGATGGCTGCGCATCGGATCAGCCTGCGCGGGCAGGCTGGTCGAACTTGCGGGGAAGGCAGCGATGCCGGCTCCGCGGTCCTCGGGTGCGACCGGACTGCGCCTGGGATGTGTGCTGGTGCCTTGGCAATGCTGGGACTCTGACCATGACGGTGGATACCGACGGCCTGCTGGTGTTTTCGGGCAATGCGAACCGACCGCTGTCGCAAGCGGTGTGTCGCGAACTGGGCATCCGCCCCGGAAAGGCGCTCGTGGGGCGTTTTTCCGACGGAGAAGTTCAGGTCGAGATCGAAGAGAACGTGCGTCGGCAGGAAGTGTTCGTGATCCAGCCGACCTGTGCTCCGACTGCCGAGAACTTCATGGAGCTGCTGGTGCTGATTGACGCGCTGAAGCGCGCATCGGCTGGCAGCGTCACCGCGGTGGTGCCCTATTTCGGCTATGCGCGGCAGGATCGTCGTCCGCGTTCGGCGCGGGTGCCGATCACGGCGAAGGTGGCCGCCAAGATGTTCAGTGCGGTCAGTACCGATCGCGTGCTCACCGTCGATGTGCACGCCGATCAGATTCAAGGGTTCTTCGACATTCCGGTCGACAACGTCTATGCGTCGCCGCTGCTGCTGGCCGACATCTGGCGTTCGATCGGAACCGAGAACCTGATCGTGGTCAGTCCGGACGTCGGTGGCGTCGTGCGCGCCCGGGCGATCGCCAAGAGGCTCGACGATGCCGACCTGGCGATCATCGACAAGCGTCGTCCTCGGGCGAATGTGGCGACGGTGATGAACATCATCGGCGACGTGTCGGGCAAGGATTGCGTGCTCGTCGACGATATCGTGGATACCGCCGGTACGCTCTGCGCAGCGGCGGCGGCGCTGAAGGAACATGGCGCCAAACGCGTGGTTGCCTATTGCACCCATCCGGTGCTTTCGGGGCCCGCAATCAGCAACATCACGCATTCGTCGCTGGACGAACTGGTGGTTACCGACACCATTCCGCTCAGCAGCGAGGCGAAGGCCTGCGGCAGGATCCGCGCGCTCAGCGTGGCGGAAATCCTCGCCGAGACGATCCGGCGCATCGCGTTCGGTGAGTCCGTCAGTTCGCTGTACGTGGACTGATCAGCGCAAGGAGCTTCGGAGGTCGGAAATCGGGAATAGGGAGTCGATCGGGTTGCACCAACCCTCGTCGAGTCCGGATTCCCGATCGTCGACTCCCGGCGATCCTCCTCCTCACCTGGTCGCGGGTGAGGAACCTCCGCCGCGAGGCGGGTCATCCAATCGAGTACAAGCATCATGGCAACCCAACACATCATCGCAGCAACCAACCGTCAGGATCAGGGCAAGGGTGCGAGCCGCCGCCTGCGCAAGACCGGTCAGGTTCCTGCTGTCGTTTACGGCGGTCACAAGGACCCCGTGAGCATCCAGCTGTCGCACAACACGCTTTTCCTGGCTTCGCAGCACGAGTGGTTCTACTCGGCGATCCTCGACCTCGAGATCGAAGGGGCCACCCAGAAGGTGCTGCTGCGCGACATGCAGCGTCATCCGGCCAAGCCGCAGATTCTGCACATCGATTTCCAGCGCATTTCCGAGAACGAGGCGATCCACGTTCGCCTGCCCCTGCACTTCCTCAACCAGGAGAAGTCACCGGCTGGTAAGTCCTCGGGCATCGTGATCACCCACGAGCTCAACGAAGTGGAAGTCAGCTGTCTGCCGAAGGACCTTCCGGAGTTCATTGCGGTCGACCTCTCCAGCCTGAAGGAAGGCGACGTCGTCCACCTGTCGCAGCTCGACCTGCCGGCGGGTGTCACCATTCCCGAACTGAAGCTGGGCAAGGAGCACGATCTGGCCGTGGTCATCGCGCGTCAGGCCAGGGCAGAAGCCGAGAGTGACGGCGAAGCCGCGGCGGAAGGTGAAGCAGGCGGCGACGAGAAGTAAGTCACGCCCAGGATCGACCGGGCCATCGCGTCGGTGGCCCGGAGTCCGGGAAATCTCAGTCCATGGCTATTCGCCTTCTGGTCGGCCTCGGCAATCCCGGGGCCGACTATGCCGCGCATCGACACAACGCCGGGTTCTGGTTTGCGGACGCGCTCGCCGAAACCTGCCAGGCGCGCTGGGGGCTGGAGGCCAAGCTCCATGCCGAGTCGGCGCGTGCCAGCGTGCAGGGTGTCGACCTGCGCATGATCAAGCCGGCGAACTACATGAATCGTAGCGGGCAGGCCGTATCGGCCGCGCTGCGCTACTGGAAGATCGAGCCGGAAGAGATGCTGGTGGTGCACGACGAACTGGACTTGCCGCCCGGTGTGGCGCGATTCAAGTTCGACGGCGGGCACGGCGGCCAGAATGGCTTGCGCGACATCATGGCGCAGCTCGGGCACGGGCGCTTCCATCGACTGCGCATAGGGATCGGGCACCCCGGCCACAAGGACCGCGTGACCGGCTGGGTGCTCGGGTGGCCGGGACGTGATGACGAAGCGGCGATTCGGCGTGCCATCGACGACGCCACGCAGGCGCTTGGTCCGCTGCTGCAGGGCAATGTGAACGAAGCCATGAAACGGCTGCACACCGCCAGACCCGATGGCTGACGCCTGGCCCTGGTTCCGTCGGGCTGAATACGCTGCGAGCGACTTCGGTCGCGGCGCGCAATGAGCCCGGCGGAGCACATCCTTTCCACCTATTCGCAATCCGGAGTCCCAACATGGGCATCAAATGCGGCATCGTCGGCCTTCCCAATGTCGGCAAGTCGACGCTCTTCAATGCGTTGACCAAGGCAGGCATCGCCGCCGCCAACTTTCCCTTCTGTACCATCGACCCGAACGTCGGCGTCGTGCCGGTGCCGGATGAGCGACTGGCTCAATTGGCAGCCATCGCCAAGCCGCAGAAGGTGATTCCCACCTCGGTCGAGTTCGTCGACATCGCCGGGCTGGTGGCGGGCGCATCGAAAGGGGAAGGGCTGGGCAACAAGTTCCTCGCCCATATTCGCGAAGTCGACGCCATCACCCACGTCGTCCGCTGCTTCGAGCACGGCGATATCGTGCATGTCGCGGGGAAGGTTGATCCCATCGCCGACATCGAAACCATCGATACCGAACTCGCGCTCGCCGATCTCGACTCGGTCGACAAGGCGCTTGTGCGCGCCGAAAAGGCCGCCAAGGCCGGCGACAAGGATGCGATGGCCAAGCGAGGCGTGCTGCAGAAGCTGCGTGCGGGCCTGGACGAGGGGCGCTCCGCGCGCTCGCTGGGGCTGGATGCCGACGAGCGCGCCTTGGTGCGCGACCTGTTTCTGCTCACCCTGAAGCCCTTGATGTACGTGGCCAACGTGCGCGAAGACGGGTTTCAGGACAATCCTCATCTCGAGCGCGTCAGGCAGCGCGCCGCGGAGGAGGGGGCCGAAGTGGTGCCGGTCTGCGCCGCCATCGAAGAGGAGCTCGCCCAGCTCGACGATGCCGACCAGAAGGCTTTCCTTGAAGACCTGGGGCTGAACGAGCCGGGGCTGAACCGGGTGATCCGCGCAGCCTACCGGTTGCTCGGTCTGCAGACCTACTTCACCGCCGGGGAGAAGGAAGTCCGGGCCTGGACGGTGAAGCGTGGCGCCACCGCACCCCAGGCCGCCGGGGTGATCCACACGGACTTCGAGCGCGGCTTCATCCGCGCCGAGACGATGAGTTTCGACGATTTCCTCAAGTACAAGGGCGAGGCGGGCTGCAAGGAGGCCGGACGGCTCCGCCTGGAAGGCAAGGAATATCTCGTCCAAGAGGCCGACGTCCTGCACTTCCGGTTCAACGTCTGAGGCGGCGGCGCGGGTCTGCACGGCCGTCCGCCCGCGCGCGTTGACTTTGCCCAGGCTGCATAAGACAATAAGCGGCTCTGTTGCGGAGGGATACCCAAGCGGCCAACGGGGGCAGACTGTAAATCTGCTGGCTTACGCCTTCGGTGGTTCGAATCCACCTCCCTCCACCAGATCGCCCGCCGGGCGGGAGTAGTTCAATGGTAGAACCTCAGCCTTCCAAGCTGATGGTGCGGGTTCGATTCCCGTCTCCCGCTCCATTGACGCAACAGCACGGCGGTCGGCGCGGAACCAAAAATTCGCTCATGTAGCTCAGTCGGTAGAGCACTTCCTTGGTAAGGAAGAGGTCACGGGTTCGATTCCCGTCTTGGGCTTTGACCAAAACGGATCAACATAAGGAATTGTCATCAGTATAAGGGGGGCCTATTCATGGGCAAAG
>JAGRJY010000162.1 GCA_020442465.1 Lysobacterales bacterium | reverse complement strand
CGGTCGTACCTGCTTCAAAGCAAAAGCCCCGGTCTTGGGGCCGGGGCTTTGCTTCTTCGGTACGACGGGTCTCACCGGTCGTACCTGCTTCAAAGCAAAAGCCCCGGTTTTGGGGCCGGGGCTTTGCTTCTTCGGTACGACGGGTCTCACCGGTCGTACCTGCTTCAAAGCAAAAGCCCCGGTTTTAGGGCCGGGGCTTTGCTTCTTCGGTACGACGGGTCTCACCGGTCGTACCTGTACTTGGTGCCGGAAATAGGAATCGAACCTACGACCTACGCATTACGAATGCGCCGCTCTACCAACTGAGCTATTCCGGCTTGGGCCGCGCATTCTAGGCGATGCGTGGCGGGGCTTCAATCGATGCGGCCTGCGTGGTTCAGTCCACCAGCACCACGCGCAGCTCCCTGGGCAGCGCGAAGGTCACGTTCTCCGGCTCGCCCGGCTGTTCGTTGATCGACCGCCCACCGAGTTCCCCGAGCTTCTCGATCACGCCGCGAACCAGCACCTCGGGCGCCGAAGCCCCGGCGGTCACGCCAACTCTTGCCGCGTCGCGGACCCATACGGGGTCGATGTGCTCAGCGCCGTCGATCAGGAAGGCTCTCGCCCCCGACTTCTCCGCCAGTTCGCGCAAGCGATTCGAATTGGAGCTGTTGACCGAACCGACCACCAGCACCACGTCGCAGTCGGAAGCCAGGGCGCGCACTGCATCCTGACGGTTCTGGGTGGCGTAGCAGATGTCGTCCTTGCGCGGCCCCTGGATGTCGGGGAATCGTCGTCGCAACGCCTGGATGATCTCGGTGGTGTCGTCGACCGAAAGCGTGGTCTGGGTGGTGTAGGCAAGATGCTGCGGCTGATCGACGACCAGACCGGCCACGCCGTCCACGTCCTCGAGCAGATATATGCTCCCGCGCGCGCCGTCGCGCGCCCACTGGCCCATCGTGCCTTCGACTTCGGGGTGTCCCGCGTGGCCGATCAGGATCACGTCGCGGCCGGCCTTGCAGTGGCGTGCCACTTCCATGTGCACCTTGGTCACCAGCGGGCAGGTGGCGTCGAACACTTTCAAGCCGCGCGCTTCGGCTTCACGGCGCACCGCCTGGGATACGCCGTGCGCGCTGAAAATGACGGTTGCTCCCTCCGGCACCTCGTGCAGTTCCTCGACGAAGACCGCGCCTCGGGCACGCAGGTCCTCGACCACGAACCGGTTGTGCACGACTTCGTGGCGAACGTAGATCGGTGCCCCGAAAAGCTCGAGCGCACGGTTGACGATCTCGATCGCACGGTCGACGCCGGCGCAGAATCCGCGGGGATTGGCGAGCACGATATCCATGGGCGAATTCTAGATGACCTGGACGCGGTGGTGGCCCTCCACCCCACTGCTTTGTAGGAGGGGATTCATCCCCGACCACCCGACTGGCGAAAATGGCGACGTCATCCCCACCCTTTCGGGGACGCATCCGTCTCTGCTGCGACGGCATGCACACCCGCTGAGGGCCGAAGCCGGGGGCCAGATGAATCGGGCGCCGATCGCTTTCCACCCGGCGAGCACGCGCCCGCCCATCGCGCATCGCTCTGGCGGATGAACCGCCTCTGCCGCGGCAGCATTGGCGACGCCTAGGGCTTGGACGCCGGATCGGAGGGCTTGCGCCATCCAAACAGCGCCAGGGCGACGGCACCGCAGACGATGGCCGAATCGGCGATATTGAACGCCGGCCAATGGTGTTGCCCCACATACCAGTCGATGAAGTCGACGACGTAGCCATAGCGGACACGGTCAACCAGATTGCCCAGCGCGCCGCCGATGATCAGTGCGTACGGCAGGGCCTGCGACCAGTCGCTGCGCCGCGTACGGAACAGCAGCACCGTCATCACCGTGCTGATGACGACCGCCAGCGCGGCGAAGAACCAACGCTGCCAGCCCGTCGCATCGTTCAGGAAACTGAAGGCAGCGCCGTAGTTGTAGGTCAGCGTCCAGTCCCAGAAGCCGTCGATGAAGGGCACTGGTTGGTGATAGACCAGATGAGCCAGGGCGATGTGCTTGGTCCACAGGTCCAGCGCAATCACCACCACCGAGAGCAGCAGCCAGATCGCAGCATGAGGGCGAGGCGAGCTCATGCCTCACTCCGCCTGCGCCAGACGTGGCCGAACGGCACGCAGGAACCGAGGGCCAGTCGCGCCCGAGGAGTCATCCCGCGCGACCCAGGCCGTGACGCAGGCCGGGCCATGCGCCCAACACTCAGAACCACCGACGCGTCTCGCCTGCCCCGCACACGTTCTCCACGCACCGCCCGCACAGCTCGGGATGATCCTTCGCGGGGTCGTCGCTGCGGTGGGTACCGACATCCGCACGGTAGTGCCAGCAACGCACGCACTTGCCGGATTCGCTCGCCGTGGCCCATACGTGCACGCCTTCGGTCGCCACGGCCGTGGCAGGTTTCTCCGCCGCCGGCTGCAAGCTGAACGTCGAAGTGATGAAGAAGAAGCGAAGCTCCTCCGACACCGGCGCCAACTTCTCGCGCAGTGCTTCGTCGGCGAACACCGTGACCTCGGCTTCGAGCGAGGCGCCGATCTGGCCGCCGGCGCGCATGGGCTCAAGCACACCCGACACCGCCTCGCGCAGCTCCAGCAACCGATCGAAGTCGGCGGCGGACAGGGCTGCGCCGGCATCCATCTCGCGCAAGCCCTCGTGCCAGGTCTCGAACAGCACATGATCCGAGCGTTCGCCCGGCATATGCCGCCACACCTCGTCGGCGGTGAAGCTCAGGATCGGCGCCATCCAGCGCACCAGGGCTTCGAGGATGTGGAACATCGCGCTCTGCGCCGATCGCCGCCCGCGCGAATCTTCCTGCATCGTGTACAGGCGGTCCTTGGTGATGTCGAGATAGACCGAGCCGAGGTCCACGCTGCAGTAGTTGCCCAGCTTCTGCACCACGCTCGCAAAGTCGTAGCGCTCGTAAGCCGCGGCGATCTCGTCCTGCAGCTGCTTGGCCTCGTGCACCGCCCACTGGTCGAGCAGCAGCATGTCGGCGTGGGCCACCGCATCCTGCGACGGGTCGAAACCGTCGAGATTGCCGAGCAGGAAGCGGCAGGTATTGCGGATGCGGCGATACAGGTCGGCGGTGCGCTTGAGGATTTCCTGCGACAGCGACATCTCGTTGCGATAGTCGGTCGAGGCGATCCACAGGCGCAGGATGTCGGCGCCCAGGGTCTTCATGATCTCCTGCGGCTCGATGCCGTTGCCGAGCGACTTCGACATCTTGCGGCCCTCGGCGTCCACGGTGAAACCATGGGTGAGGACCTGCCGGTATGGCGCCGCGCCATCCATCGCGATGGCGGTCAGCAGCGAGCTCTGGAACCAGCCGCGATGCTGGTCGGAACCTTCGAGGTAGAGGTCGGCCGGCTTGCCGTAGCCACGCGAGGCGAGCACGGCTTCGTGGGTGACGCCCGAGTCGAACCACACGTCGAGAATGTCGGTGACCTTGTCGTAGTCGGCGACCTCGGTGCCGAGCAGTTCGGCCGAATCCAGCGCATACCACGCGTCCACCCCGCCCTGCTCGATCTTCAACGCCACCTGTTCCATCAGTTCCACCGAGCGCGGGTGCGGCTCGCCGGTGACCTTGTGCACGAACAGTGCGATCGGCACGCCCCAGGTGCGCTGGCGCGAGATGCACCAGTCTGGTCGCCCGTCGATCATCGATCGGATGCGCGCCTCACCCCACTCGGGGAACCAGCCCTTGTTGCGGCCGATCTCGGTGATCGCGTCGAGCGCCTGCTGGCGCAGCCCCGCCTTGTCCATCGAGATGAACCACTGCGGCGTGGCGCGGAACGCCACCGGCGACTTGTGCCGCCAGCAATGCGGGTAGCTGTGCTGCAGCTTGCTGTGGGCGAGCAACACGCCTCGCTCACGCAGCAGATCGGTGATGACGTCGTTCGCCTTCCAGATGAACTGGCCTTCGACCAAGGGCGTGCCGGGGAGATAGACCCCGTTCGGACCCACCGGGTTCATCACTTGCGCCGGATACTTCTCCACCAGGCCGTACTGCTGGCAGACCACGAAGTCTTCCTGGCCGTGGCCCGGCGCGGTGTGCACTGCACCGGTGCCGTCCTCGGCGGAGACGTGGTCGCCGACCAGTACAGGCACCTGACGGTCAGCGTAGAACGGGTGCTGCAGCAGCAGGTGCTCAAGCGCCTTGCCCTTGCAGCGACCGAGCACTTCCACGGTGTCGAGGCCGTAACGCTTGGCGCAGCGGTCGGCGAGGTCGGCAGCGACTACCAGCGCGCGCTTTCCTGCCGGTCCTTCCGGACCGTCGATCAGCACGTACTCGAGATCCGGGCCGAGGCTCACTGCAAGGCTGGCCGGCAGCGTCCACGGCGTGGTCGTCCAGATCGGAATCGCGATTTCGGCGGCGTCCGTCGCGGGTGATCCGAATGCTGCGAGCACGGCGGCGCGATCGATCGCCACGTAGGCGACGTCCACCTGGGGCGAAGTCTTGTCGGCGTACTCGATCTCGGCCTCGGCCAGTGCCGAACCGCAGTCGAAACACCAATGCACCGGCTTGAAGCCGCGGGTGATGTGTCCGCGCGCGTAGATCTTCGCCAGCGAGCGCACGATGTCGGCCTCGAAGCGGTAGTCCATCGTGCGGTAGGGATTGTCCCATTCGCCCAGCACGCCAAGGCGTTTGAAGTCCTTGCGCTGCAGGTCGATCTGCTCGGTGGCGTAGCTGCGGCACTGCGCGCGGAACGCTGCAGCGTCGAGCTTGGTGCCGACCTTGCCGTGCTTCTTCTCCACCGCGTGCTCGATCGGCAGGCCGTGGCAGTCCCAGCCCGGTACATAGGGGGCGTGGCAGCCGGCAAGCAGGCGCGACTTCACCGCGACGTCCTTGAGGATCTTGTTCACCGCGTGACCGAGGTGAATCTGCCCGTTCGCGTAGGGCGGCCCGTCGTGCAGCAAGTATTGGCGCGAGCGCGCCTTGGTCTTGTCCAGAATCTGACCGTAGAGATCCTGCTCTTCCCAACGCTTGAGGGTGTCGGGTTCGCGCTTCGGCAGATCGCCGCGCATCGGGAAGTCCGTCGCAGGCAGGTGGATGGTGGACTTGTAGTCGTGACTCACGCGTGCATCCATTCTTCAGTCGTCTGGTTGGGTTGGCCGATGCCAAGCACCGCGCGTGCCGCAGCGGCATCGCGGTGCATCTGCTCGGTCAGGGCGTCGAGCGAATCGAACTTCTCTTCGTCGCGGAGCTTGGCGACGAATTCGACTTCGAGGCGCTTGCCATAAAGGTCGATGTCGATGTCGAACAGGTGGCTTTCGAGTAACACTTCGTTGCCCGACACGGTCGGCCGGGTGCCCTGGCTCGACACCGCCGGCCAGGGATTCTCGAACAGGCCGTGGATGCGGGTGGCGAAAATGCCCTGCATCGCCGGCACTTTCCCCGGCACCCGCATGTTCGCGGTGGGAAAGCCCAGCTTGCGCCCCAGCTGTTTGCCGCGCACCACGCGGGCGGAGACCGAGTACGGTCGGCCGAGCAGCACGGCGACGTCATCCAGCCGACCTTCTGCCAGCGCCTTGCGCACCGCGGAACTCGATACGCGATGGCCACCATGGGTGTGGGTGTCGATGGCTTCGGCATGGAAGCCATGTACGGCACCCAGCGACTGCAGCATCGCCACATCGCCACGCCGCTGGTGGCCGAAGCGGAAGTCCTCGCCGACCCAGATCTCGGCCGCGGCCAATCGTTCGACCAGCAGGCTTTGCACGAACGCTTCCGCCGACAGGTTCGCCATCCGCCGGTTGAAGCGCAACACGCCGACCCGGTCCACCCCCAACGCGAACAGCCGTTCGATGCGGTCGCGGGCCGAGGCGATGCGCGGCGGTGCGCCGGCGCCCATGAAGAACTCACGGGGCAGCGGTTCGAAGGAAATGACCACCGCGTCGGCGCCGATCGCGCGCGCGCGCGCCAGCGTGTGCCGCACCAACGCCTGGTGGCCGCAATGCAGACCATCGAAGGCGCCGATGCAGACCACGCTGCGGTGTGGACTCAGCCGTCCACCCTCGACGTCCCGAAACAGCCTGCTCATGGGCGCGAGTATACCTTGCAGCGCAACATCGACAGGCGGGCTGGCGCGCGAATCCACGGTCGGCGCGCAGTCCGGATCGATCAGTGCGCCTTCCAGTCGCGGAATCGCCATCCGCCCAGCAGCAGACCGGCCGCGTAGGCCAGCATGCCGCTGCCCACGACGCCCACGAGGGTGGCAACGCGACGCCAGGCCGACCAAGCCGTCCAGTCGCCCAGCCAACCTGTTTCCAGCCACAGCAGTCCGACCATCAACAGTGCACCCAGTGCCATCTGGGTCAGGAAACGCAGCCAGCCCGGCTCGGGCTGAAGAATGCCGCGTGCTCGCAAGGCCTGAACCAGCAACACCGCGTTGAGCACGCCGGCCAGCGCCGTGGCAAGCGCAATACCTCCATGCGCAGCGCGCGCACCGGCGAACCAGAGCGGTGCCACCAGAGCGGCCGTGAACACGATGTTCGCCATCACGGTGGTGATGGCGACGCGCATCGGCGTGCGCGTGTCCTGCCGCGCATAGAACGCAGCCAGCAGCACCTTGCTCAGCATGAACGCCGGCACACCTACGGCCATGCAGCGGATCGCTACCGCAGACATGGCCGCATCGTCGGCGGTAAATCGGCCGTAGGTGAACAGGGTGGCGCAGATCGGCACCGCGAGCAGGGCCAGGCCCAGCCCTGCGGGCACGCCGACCAGCAGCACGCTGCGCATGCCCCAGTCGAGGCTGCGCGCGTAGCCCGTCGCATCCTGGTCGGCGAATCGCGCGGCCAGATGCGGCAGGATCACCGTGCCGATCGCCACGCCGAACAGACCCAGCGGCACCTCGATCAGCCGATCCGAGTAGTACAGCCAGGACTGTGCGCTGCCGACCAGTAGTGATGCGGCCATCGTGCCGACCAGCAAGTTGAACTGCGAGACCGACGACGAGAACAGCGTCGGCAGCATCAGACGAAACACCTTGCGCACGCCCTCGTGGCGGAAGTTCAGCCGCAGCCGCGTACGCAGACCCAGTCGACGCATCGCCGGCCACAGCAGCATCCACTGGGCGAGGCCGGCCGCGCACACGCCCCAGGCCAGCGCCTTTTCGGGCACGTCGAGCACGCCCGCCAGGGTCAGCATCGCCACGATCACGCCGAGGTTGTGCAGCACGGGCGTGAAGGCCGGCAGACCGAACTGACGGAAGCTGTTCAGAACGCCACCGGCCAAAGCGGTCATGGAAATGAAGGTCAGGTACGGAAAGGTGATCCGCAGCATCTCGGCGGTGAGTTCGACCGGAATCGAGTTCGTGCCGCTGGCGAAGACCAGGAAGAGGCGCGCGATCCACGGCGAAGCCAGCCAGCCCAGCGCGGTGACAACTACCACGGTGGCGAACAGCGCGCCGGCGATGTGGTCGATGAAGTCCTGCACGGCGGCGTCATCACCCTTCTCGCGCAGCTCGGACAGCACCGGCACGAACGCCGACGCGAACGAGCCCTCGGCAAAAATGCGGCGCAGGTAGTTGGGAATCCGGTAGGCCACCACGAACGCACTCACTGCCGGACCGGTACCGAAGGTGACGGCCTGCAGCCAGTCGCGGAGGAAGCCGGCGACGCGCGACACCAGGGTCATCGACCCGAACACGCCGGCGGCGCGCGACAGGCCGCCGCCCTGGCGTTGGGGCGACGCCGGTGCAGTCTCCGTCACGCCCGCCGCCCCCATTGACTCAAGCTGTTGTTCCAGCGCATAATTCGCGGTCTTTCTCGGCGCCTCCGCCCGAGACGCGAGACCCGATCGGGCCCGACGCCGTTGCGGCCGATCCGAAACATGCTTGACCGAACACCACCGATTCCATCCAAACGAATTCCAGGAGCACACCCTTGGCCAACATCAAGTCCGCCAAAAAGCGCGCCAAGCAGACCATCGTCCGCAACGCCCGCAATGTCGCCCAGCGCTCGATGCTGCGCACCGCCGTGAAGAAGGTTCTCAAGGCCCTCGACGCGAACGATGCCGCCGCCGCGACCGAAGCCTTCAATGCCGCCCAGCCGATTCTGGATCGCTTCGCCGCCCGCGGCCTGATCCACAAGAACAAGGCTGCCCGTCACAAGAGCCGCCTGACCGCGCGTATTCGCGCGATCTCGGCAGCGGCCTGATCCATTCGGGCCTGACCCGCGCGACTCCGGTCGCCGCGGGTCATTGATGGAATCGGTGAAGAGGCCGGCGCAAGCCGGCCTTTTCTTTTGCCGGGTGACATGACATCGGGTCGTCCTGCTGCCAGACCTTTCCGCAGCTGCACACCGCGCTACCCACCCCGGCTGCTCAGCCACGCAACGGACCGGAACCGGTACAGCGCAACGAACCCGCAGGCCAATCATCAGGCGCCTGCATCTCGCGTCGCCGCTTCGGCTTCGTCACGCGCCTCCTTCTCGGCCTCATGCATGGCGTCGAGGGCCTGCATGACTTTCTGGCAAATCTGCTCGGTGCCGTCGCGCGAGAGCGCCGAAATCGCGAACCAGGGCTGCGTCCAGCCGAGCCGGTCGATGATCGACTGCACGTGCGCCGAGCGCTCCGACTCGTCCACCAGGTCGAGCTTGTTCAGCAGAAGCCAGCGCGGGCGCTGGAGCAACTCGGCGTCGTACTTCTCCAGTTCCCGCTCGATCGCCTGCACCTGCTCCACCGGATCGACCCCCTCTTCCTGCGGCGCCGCATCGACGATGTGCAGAAGCAGTCGATTGCGCTGCACATGCTTGAGGAAGGTGATGCCCAGACCTGCGCCTTCGGCCGCACCCTCGATCAGTCCCGGGATATCGGCGACCACGAAACTGCGGTGCTGCTCTACCCGAACCACACCGAGGTTCGGGTAGAGGGTGGTGAACGGATAGTCGGCAACCTTTGGCGTTGCAGCAGACACCGCTCGGATGAAGGTGCTCTTGCCTGCATTGGGAAAACCCAGCAGACCGACATCCGCAAGCAGCTTCAGCTCCAGGCGCAGCGAACGTTCCTCGCCGGGCGTTCCCGAAGTGGCCTTGCGTGGCGCACGGTTGGTCGAGCTCTTGAAATGGATGTTGCCGAGCCCGCCCTTGCCGCCCTGGGCCACCTTCAGGCGCTGACCGTGCTGGGTGAGGTCGCCCATGACCTCTTCATTCTCGATCTGGGTGACCACCGTGCCCACCGGCACGCGGATCTCGATGTCCTCACCCTTCTTGCCGTACATCTGCCGGCTCATGCCGTTCTCGCCGCGCTGGGCGCGAAACTGGCGCTGATGCCGGAAGTCGATCAGGGTGTTCAGATTCTCGTCCGCGACTAGCCAGACGCTGCCGCCATCGCCGCCATCGCCACCGTCAGGCCCGCCCAGCGGAATGAACTTCTCACGCCGGAAGCTCGCACAGCCGTTGCCGCCGTTGCCGGCGCTGACGAGGATTTCTGCTTCGTCGACCAATTTCATCGCATTGCCTTTCGAGTCTCGATGCGGCGCCTCCGAGGACGGAGGCGGCGACCCATTTCACCGTGTTGATGGCTGATTTCGAGGGGGCGAGTCCGGCGCCAGCCACGCTGGAATGCATGACTTGCCTAGGACAGGCTCGCCTCCGACGCGGAAGTGTAGCCGCTCTGACCGCAGCAGTTCGGGCGGATTTCGGGCAGCGGCGCGTGTGCCGCAATGCGCTCATGCGGCTGACGACCCACGACACCACAGACCGGCCTGTAGCGCTCGATTTCACCCCGCCACAAACAACAAGCCCCGCCGAAGCGGGGCCCGTCTGCGCAAGCTGGAGACCGGGATCAGTCTGCCGCCTTGACGCTCACCGTACGGCGCTGTGCCGGACCCTTGCGCGAGAATTCGACGGTACCGTCGACCAGCGCGAACAGGGTGTGGTCGCGACCGAGGCCGACGCCGCTGCCCGGATGGAACTGGGTGCCGCGCTGACGCACGATGATGTTGCCGGCGTCGACGGCCTGGCCGCCAAAAATCTTCACGCCGAGGTATTTCGGGTTGGAATCGCGGCCGTTACGGGTACTGCCGCCTGCCTTTTTATGTGCCATGACTTGGTGCTCCTATTGGCTCGGCTGCGCGATCAGGCGCTGATGCCAGTGATTTCGATTTCGGTGTAGTGCTGACGGTGGCCCTGCTGCTTGCGGTGATGCTTGCGGCGACGGAACTTGACGATCCGCACCTTGTCGGCGCGACCGTGCGCCTTCACTGCCGCCGACACCTTGGCGCCTTCCACCGTCGGCGCACCGACCGTGACCTTGTCGCCATCGCCGACCATCAGAACCTGGTCGAAATCGACCGAGCTGCCGGCCTCTGCATCGAGCTTCTCGACGCGAAGCACTTCGCCCTTCATCACGCGGTACTGCTTACCGCCCGTGACCATGACTGCGTACATGGGGATATTCCTCTGTAGTTATTCTGTTCGCGCCCCCGATGGGCGGCACGACTGCACGCACCCAGGCGCACAGCCGCGGGAGAATACCTACAGACGCGGGCGAGGTCAAGGAAGGCATCCTGATGAAGGCAGGCAATCGCCGCGACATCCCGGCGATGGATCTGCGTCATCTCGCCACGAACCTTGCGTCGACCGGGCACCCCCGCGAGACGCCGTGCGGAGTGCATTTCCAGGCCTGCCGAAACTGCCCGATGCGAGCCGGCCGACAGCCGAGATGGCATGGTCCATACTCGCGCCCTGCATGGAGCGGCAACCGCGACGCCCAAAAACCCCGCTGAACCAGGATTGTTCTTGAATCAGGCAACCCTCCCGCAGCACTGCGCAACTCGTCGCGGAGCAACTGCGCTGCTGCGTCGACTCGTATGGGTGGCGGCTTGGTTGGGAGCCATCGTGGCCTCCGCGAAGTTCATCTGGCTGTTCACTGTCAGCCGCGATATCGCGTGGGACGAGGGCTACCTGCTTATCTCTATGACGGGCTTCCTGCAGGGACACCCGCTCTACGATGAGGTCTTCTCGCAGTACGGGCCGAGCTACTACCTGCTGCGCGGCGGACTTATCAGTCTGCTGCACATCCCCCTGGATCACGACTGGACGCGCCTTGGCACCATGGCAACCTGGCTGCTCTGCGCGCTTGCGCTCTCGATCGCCACCTGGCGGCTCACCCGCTCCGTTTGGCTCGCCTGGCTCGCGTGGCTGCAAGGGGTCGTTCTGCTGTCGGCCCTTGCGAATGAGCCAGGACATCCACAGGAGCTGGTCGTGCTGGCGCTTGCGGCCTCGACCCTTGTGATCGGCTGGCGGCACATCACCGGGATCTCCTGGATGTTGCTCGCCGCCCTGACCGCGCTCATCGCGACCACCAAGATCAACGTCGGGGCATTCCTGCTGCTTGGCGTGACGCTCTTCCTGTCGAGCCCCATCCGGGCAGGCAACTCGCGCCCAACTGCGCTGCACACTGTCTCGCGAGCCACGCTCTTCGCGGCCATGCCGTTCATGCTGATGTGGCGGCACGCTGCAGCCGAACCGTGGGCCATGGTGTACGCGTCCTGCGCTGCGACGGCCATTTTCTGCGCTGCCCTCACGCTCAGCCGGGAGCAAGCCTACCCCTCGACGGCTTTGGTCCTGCGTGACGTCGCCCGGCCATTCGCGGTTGGTTTCGTCGCGATCGCCTCGCTGTCATGCGCCGGAGCTTGGTTGTCCGGGACGTCCCTTTCAGGATTGCTGCGCGGCACGGTGATCGCACCCCTCGGGCTGTCGGGCATTTTCACCATGCCGCTGCAAGCCACCCCCTCCGCAGCGATCAGTGCGCTGGCCGCTCTGGTCGCTTGCTTGGCGCTGCTCCGCCGCGACTTGTCCGCACCCGCGACGCAGACGACGCTGAGCGCGATCAAGCTGCTTTTCGGTGCCTTGGGCGCGTTGGTCCTGGTTGGCCAGCCCGACAAGCAGTTGCTCTGGCTGGGCCCTTGGCTCTGGCTCGCCGCCCTGCCCGCCGACAGATCCCGTCCTGAATCGGACTCTTCACAGCCGGCGTCAAGAGCCGGCCTGCTCGTGGCGCTGGCGGTATTCCAGCTGATGCAGGCTTACCCGGTCGCGGGCAGCCAGGTCGCTTGGTCGACGGTGCTGATGATTCCGCTCTACGCACTTTGCTTGCACGACGGCGTCGCTGGACTGTATCGACGCCGCTCTGAACGTGCAGGTCGATCCGCCGAGCCCGCGCCGGTTGCCGACACGACCGCGGATGCATCACCGCCTCCGCCAGCGGGAGACTCTGGCCCGCGGCTTGTGCAACTCTCCGCCAAGGTCGCGACTTGTGCGGCGCTGCTGTGGCTGTTCGTGCAGGTCTGGACCGACCTTCCCGCGCTGCGGGCCCGCAACGCACATCTGCAACCGCTCGATCTGCCCGGCACGCACCTGGTTCGCCTGGAGCCCCAGGGCGTGGCGCTGTACCGGTCGCTCACCGAGTACCTGCAGCAGGAGAGCGACGGGTTCACGACCTACCCTGGCTTTCACAGCCTGCACCTGTGGACCGGCATCGCGCCTCCGACCTGGCACAACGTCACGACCTGGAAACTGCTCGACGAAGCGCAGCAGAACGACGTCATCAACGCCCTGGAGCAGCTCGAGCGACCGCGCATCGTGATGACCCGCGACTTCTTCTCTCCTTGGCAAGCGTCTGATCCCACAGCGTTGTCTCCGTTTGCACGCTATGTCGTCGGCCACTATGTGGAAGTGGCCCGCGCCGGGCCGATCATCATCCTCGGCAAGCATCCCAACGGCGCGCCGCCAACGACCGCGCCAGCTCCCTCACTGTCCCCACCCGCGGACTCTTCCGAGCAAGCGCTGCCCGACCCCAACCGTGAAGCACGTTGAGCGCTGCTTCCGGCCTTCACCTTCGATTCACGCCAACGGCCTGTCGCGAACCGGCCCGCCGTTCTAAACTGTCGCGTTCTGCCTCACGCGATCGAAATCCGCCATGGACAGCATTCGCATCCGCGGTGCGCGCACGCACAACCTGAAGAATCTCGACATCGATCTGCCGCGCGACCGGCTGATCGTGATTACCGGTCTGTCCGGGTCGGGCAAGTCCTCGCTGGCCTTCGACACGATCTATGCCGAAGGGCAGCGGCGCTACGTGGAATCGCTGTCGGCCTATGCGCGGCAGTTCCTCTCGATGATGGAGAAGCCCGACGTCGACCACATCGAGGGCCTGTCTCCGGCAATCTCGATCGAACAGAAGTCGACCTCTCACAACCCGCGATCCACGGTCGGCACGATCACCGAGATCTACGACTACCTGCGCCTGCTGTTCGCCCGCGTGGGCACGCCGCACTGTCCGGAACACGGACACGCGCTCGAAGCGCAGACCGTCAGCCAGATGGTCGACAGCACCCTGGCCCTGAACCCGGAACACCGTTACATGCTGCTGGCACCGGTCGTGCGCGAGCGCAAGGGCGAGCACCTTCAAGTCTTCGACCAGCTGCGCGCCCAGGGCCTGGTACGCGTACGTGTCAACGGCGAGGTCTACGAGCTCGATGCCGTGCCCAAACTCGGCCTGCGCAACAAGCACACCATCGAAGCGGTGATCGATCGCTTCCGGCCGCGCGAAGACCTCAAGCAACGCCTGGCCGAATCATTCGAAACCGGACTGCGCCTCGGTGACGGCCTGGTCGTCGTGGCCGACATGGACGATGCCGACGCCGCCCAGATCCTGTTCTCGTCGAAGTTCTCCTGCCCGGTCTGCGACTTCTCGCTGCCCGAGCTCGAGCCTCGACTGTTCTCGTTCAACAGCCCGGTGGGCGCGTGCCCGAAATGCGATGGCCTGGGCGTTTCGCAGTTCTTCGACGCCAAGCGCGTCGTGCTGCATCCAGAGATGAGCCTCGCCGGCGGCGCGATCCGCGGCTGGGATCGGCGCAACGTCTACTACTTCCAGCTGATCATGTCGTTGGCCCGACACTATGGATTCGACGTCGATACGCCGTGGCAGGATCTCGCCCAGCCCGTGCGCGACGCCGTCCTGCAAGGCAGCGGCAAGCAGCAGATCGAGTTCAGCTACCTCACCGAAACCGGCCGGCAGACCAAGCGCACGCACAGCTTCGAGGGCATCCTGCCCAACCTCGAACGGCGCTACCGCGAGACCGAATCGCCGATGGTTCGCGAAGAGCTGTCCAAGTTCATCAGCCAGCAGCCCTGTCCCGCCTGCGAGGGACAGCGTCTGAACGCCAGCGCGCGCCATGTACACGTCGACGGCCGCAACCTGCCGAGCGTCACCGCACTGCCGGTGGACGAGACCCTTGCGCTGTTCGAGCAGCTGACCCTGCCCGGGTGGCGCGGCGAGATCGCGCTGAAGATCGTCAAGGAAATCCGCGAACGGCTTCGCTTCCTGGTCGATGTGGGCCTCGACTACCTGACCCTCGACCGCCAGGCGGATTCGTTGTCCGGCGGCGAGGCGCAGCGGATTCGCCTCGCGTCGCAGATCGGCGCCGGCCTGGTCGGCGTCATGTACGTACTCGACGAACCCTCGATCGGCCTGCATCAGCGCGACAATGAACGCCTGCTCGGCACCCTGGTGCGCCTGCGCGACCTGGGCAACACGGTGATCGTCGTCGAACACGACGAAGACGCCATCCGCGCTGCCGATCACATCCTCGACATCGGCCCCGGCGCCGGCGTGCACGGCGGCGAAATCGTCGCCCAGGGCAAGCTGAAGGATGTCCTCGCTGCGCCGCGCTCGCAGACCGGACAGTACCTGTCGGGCAAGCGCAGCATCGCCATCCCCGAACAGCGCCTGCCGCCCGACCCCGAACGTACGCTGCGTCTGATCGGCGCATCCGGCAACAATCTGCGCGACGTGACCCTGAGCGTTCCTGCCGGCCGGTTCGTGTGCGTCACCGGCGTGTCCGGCTCGGGCAAGTCCACCCTGGTCAACGACACTCTGTACCGGATCGCCGCGGCCGAATTGAACGGTGCGAACGAGAAGCCGGCGCCGTACGAATCCATCGAAGGCCTCGACCTGTTCGACAAGGTCGTCGACATCGACCAGTCGCCGATCGGCAGAACGCCGCGCAGCAACCCGGCGACCTACACCGGCCTGTTCACGCCCCTGCGCGAACTGTTCGCCCAGGTGCCCGAGTCACGGGCAAGGGGCTACACGCCCGGACGGTTCTCGTTCAACGTCAAAGGCGGGCGCTGCGAAGCCTGCCAGGGCGATGGCCTGATCAAGGTCGAGATGCACTTCCTGCCCGATGTGTACGTGCCCTGCGACGTCTGCCACGGCAAGCGCTACAACCGCGAGACCCTGGAGATCACCTACAAGGGTCACACCATCCACGACGTGCTCGAAATGACGGTCGAGGATGCCTTCACCCTGTTCGAACCTGTGCCGAGCATCGCGCGCAAGCTGGACACATTGATGCAGGTGGGTCTCTCCTACATCAAGCTGGGCCAGTCGGCGACCACCCTGTCGGGCGGCGAGGCGCAGCGGGTGAAGCTCTCGCGCGAGTTGTCGCGCCGCGACACCGGACGCACGCTGTACATCCTCGACGAGCCCACCACCGGCCTGCACTTCCACGACATCGAACAGCTGCTCGGCGTATTGCACCGACTGCGCGACGACGGCAACACGGTGGTGGTCATCGAACACAATCTCGACGTGATCAAGACCGCGGACTGGATCATCGACCTCGGCCCCGAGGGCGGTCATCGCGGCGGACAGATCCTCGTCGAAGGTACCCCCGAAGCGATCGCCGGGCACCCGGTGTCGCACACGGGTCGGTTCCTCGCCCGATTGCTGCCGAAGAGGCGCACCCGGGCACGCAAGGACAAGCTGGCATGAGCGACACCAAGCCGGCACGCAAGGCACCGCGCAAGCGCGTGAGCAAGTCGAAAGCGACGACGGCTGCCACCGCTCCCGAGGAGCTGGCGCACGTCTTGGTTACTTCCGGGGAACCCCCGTGCCTGATCCGCTTCCCCATCGACGTTCGATGGCGTGACCTCGACGCGTTCAATCACGTCAACAACGCGAATTTCCTCACCTACGTGGAGGAGGCGCGACTGGCCTGGATGCAAAGCCTGCCGGGACCGTGGGTGACCGAGCGTTCGGCGCCGGTGCTGGCCGCCGCGAACGTCAATTTCAGACGCCCCATCGCCTGGCCCGAGTCGTTGATCATCGAGCTGTCGGCGCAACGGGTGGGCACGTCGAGCCTGACCCTGGCCTACCGGATGGTGTCCGCTGGCGACTCGACAGCGCTGTATGCAGACGGAGAAACCGTGATGGTCTGGGTCGATGCCGAGTCCGGCAAGGCTGCCAGCCTGCCCGAGGCCGTGCGCGCCGGCACCCTGCACGACAGCTGACCCTACGGCGCGCCCGGACGCGCCGCGTCTGCCACATCGGATTCGTAACCTGTGTGCACTGTTTCACTCACGCAGGCTCGAACATGAATCCCTGACGCATCCGCGTCTTGAAGCCCCTGACGCATGGGCGTAACGTGAGGTTCGCAATCTGACGTTGCTGCGGGCGATGTTTCGCGCGATGTCCGAGCAGCCAGCCCGCCATCGGCGGCCCAGTTTCCAGGGCCGAGACTCGGTGCGTTCAGGGGACTGGTCATGTCGAAGCGCCAACTGCTTGTTTCTTTGCTTTTCATTGCCGTACTGAGCCTGCTGCCCAACAGCACGCGGGCGGCCGCCATCGTCAGCGGCTTCAACACGAGTACGCTGCCGGCGAACGATGACGATTCCTCGCCACCGGTCTCGATCGGTTTCGAAATCGACCTGTTTGGCGAACGCCACTCACTGCTGCACGTCAACAACAACGGCAACGTGACGTTCGAGCAGGAACTCGGCGCGTTCACGCCCTTCAGCCTGCTCTCCACCAACACGCTGATCATTGCCCCGTTCTTCGCCGACGTGGACACCAGCGAAGCCGGTTCGCCGGTCACCTACGGCACCGGCATGTTCGAGGGTCGTCAGGCATTCGGCGCCAACTGGGTCAATGTCGACTACTTCAGCGGCACGCCCAATCACGCCAATCGAAACAGCTTCCAGCTGCTGCTGGTCAACCGCAGCGATCGCGGCGACGGCGACTTCGACATTATCTTCAATTACGACCAGATCCAGTGGGAAACCGGTGAGTTCTCCGGTGGAGACAGCAACGGTCGTGGCGGATTCAGCGCACGCGCCGGCTACGCCATCGGTCGCGGGGCACCGGGATCATCGTTCGAGCTCGCCGGCTCGGCCATCCCGGGTTCGTTCCTCGACGGCGGGCCAAACGCCCTGCGCAGCAACATGCGCAACAGCTCGGTGCCCGGACGCTACATCTTCCAGATCCGCACCAATCGGGCGACCCAGGTCAGCGCACTGACGCCGTTCGCCAACGCCCCGAGCATTGCGGCCAATTCCGACGCCAGCGGCAAGTTCGTGGTGTTCGTCTCGCAGGCCAGCAACATCAGCCTGGCGAACGGCGAGCAGGACCTGAACCCGGGCGCGGACATCTTCCGCATCGACACGGCTTCCGGCGCAACCCGCATCGTCAGCCTGGACAACGGTGGAGGCGACATCAGCGGCGACGCATCCGAACCGGCGGTCAGTCCCGATGGCCAACTCGTGTTCTTCGTCGCCAACGACGCCGGTGTGAACAAGGTGCTGGGGGAGAGCAAGTCCGCGCAGGAACAACGACAGAAGGTCGCCGGCCAGGGCGTCTACCTGCGCAACATGCTGACCGGCACCACGCAACGTGTCGGCCCTGCTTCGTCCGGCACGGCAGGCACCCGGCCGAACCCGTCGTCCAGCGGCACGCATATCGTGTTCACCGGCACGACCACCAACGCCTCGGAAGGCGCGGTAGGCCAGGACAACGTCTACCTCGCACCGATGACGCGCGTGGGCGACAACGTCACCCTCGGGGCGGCGGTGTGCGTGTCGTGCAAGAGCGTCGCCGCGAACGGCAGCAATACCGCGACCAACAGCAACGGTCAGGCCAGCAATGCTGTCGTCTCCAAGGACGGAAGCATGGTCGCCTGGCAGTCCTCGGCAACGAATGCGCAGCAGGGGGTGACCGTGCCCTGCCCCACCGCGAGTACTCGCGTGTTCGCGCGGAACATGCTGACCGGGCAGATGATGCAGCCGAGCGCGCCGGCCGGCGGCAGCTGCGGCGCGGGCGGTAGCCGCGCGCCGCAGATCGACGACAACGGCGACACCCTGGTGTTCGAGTCGGATCAGCCGCTGACCAGCGGCGACAGCAACAATGCGCCGGACATCTTCGCGATCGAACTGGGCAGCTCCAACCTGATCCGTGCCAGCGTGGCGCCCAGCGGTGCGCAGGGCAACGGCGCCTCGACCAGCCCGGCGATTTCCGGCGATGGCCGCGTGGTGGCGTTCGTGTCCGCAGCGACCAATCTCGACCCAAGTTTCACCGACTCCAACGCAGCCGCAGACATTCACGCTGCGATCATCGGCGCGACTTCCGTGGCGCGTCTGTCGCTGACCGATACCGGTGAGCAGGCCAATGGGCCCAGCTCTCGCCCGGAACTCAACGCGGACGGCTCGCGCGTGGTCTTCGACTCCGCCGCCGGCAACATGGCACCGGGCGCTGTGCCCGGTGTGCCGGTGATCTTCCAGCGTGCCAACCCGCTGGTCACCGAAGTGCTCAAGTCAGCCACCTGGTGGAATCCGAACGAAAGCGGCTGGGGGTTGTTCATCTTCGAGCAGGCCGGCACCATCGCGCCGGCATGGTTCACCTATGACACCGACGGCGAGCCGGTGTGGTTCCTTGCCGCAGGACTGACCCCGCAGGCCGACGGCAGCTTCGAAGGACCGGTATTCCGCTTCACCGGCGTGCCGCTGGCACAGATCACCGGGCGCGCCGATGAAACCGCGTCCCAGGTCGGCACCGCGAACCTGCTGTTCACCGGCAGCGAAGCGCTGCGCTTCCGCTACACCTACAACGGCACGACGCAAACCAAGCAGCTCGAGCGCTTCCCGTTCGGCGACCGACAGATCATCTGCCGCGACAGCCCGACCAGTTCACGCGCCACCGCCACCAACTACAGCGACATCTGGTGGGGCGGCGCGGCGACATCAGGCTGGGGCCTGTTCTTCAATCACGTCGACGACACGCTGGTGGCGATCTGGTACACCTACGACACCGACCGCGAACCGCTGTTCCTGGTGGTGGTGGCGACACGTACGCAGGGCAACACCTTCACCGGCCAGATCTTCCGTCAACGCAACGGCACGCCGCTGCTGCAGATCAACAACCAGCCGCCCAGCCCGGGCTCCGACGTCATCGGCAATGCGACGTTCACCTTCACGAACGGCGAGCGCGGCACCTTCAGCTACACGATCGGCGCCACCCAGCAAAGCAAGCCGATCGAGCGTCTGCAGTTCGGCCCGGTCGCATCGGTGTGTGAGTCCGCGCCGGCGGCTCGCTAACGGGAGCGCGCAGTCCGTCCGGCCGGGGGACCGCCCCGGCCGGACCCGGCGGATGTCCCTGTTCCGCCGGTCCGGCACCGCACTGGTGCACTGCATTCGTTGCGAAAGGTACTCGCTCTGTTGAGGATGCGCGTGGTCAGTCGTCGTGCTTGCTCTCGGCCCATGCCCGATCCAGCGCGGCGTAGGCGTGCGGCATCAGGGCCTGGTAGCGACCCTCCAGCAAGGGCAAGGCCACCAACGCATCGAAGTGTTGGGCGCGCTCGATCCACTCGACCTGCAGCCGGTTGGGAGCCGCCTGCACCCAGGCCGCATACGGCCGCGAGCTGAAGTCGATCGGCACCAATCCGTCCGCCAGACCGTGCAGCAGGTAGACCGGCAGATCGGCGGGCGGACGCCGCGCACGCGTGGCTTGCATCGCCGCGCGCAGGGCATGCGACGACGCATCGGCGCCGCTGGCCAAATCGCGCAGGCAGACCAGGCCCGGCCAGGCCGGATCGAGCGCATCGACAGGTTCCGCGGGATTGAGCAGTGCCACGCCCGAACCGGGAGGAATGCCCGAAGCATCCGACCACCACAGTGCGCGCTCGGACGCCGATGCCGGTCGTGCATGACCTTCTGCATCGAGCACATCGTAGCGGTACCCACAGGGCATCGCATCGGGACCGGCGCGCAGATAGGCACTGGCGTAGCCGGCAGCCACGGCGCGCCAGAGGTCGAGGCCTTGGCTGATGGCGGCAGACTGCAGGGCCTCGTCGGTCCAGCCCGAGTCGTGCAGGTGTTGAAGTGCCTCGTCGGGCTGCGCGGCCGGATCAGCCGCGGCCAGCATGCCCGCCGCATGCAGCGATGCGCAGCGCACCATTCCGCCGACACCCGGACGCGCAAACGGTGTGTGGTTGAAGCCGGGGTGTTGCAGCGCGCAGGGCATCCACAGCGCCGCCTCCAGCGCGTAGTCGAGCAGCGCCCGGCCGCCCTCGCCCGCCCACACGTTCGGAGACACTGCGACCACCGCATCCCAGTCCACGGCATCGAGACCGGCCGCCTGCAGGACCGCGCCGGCGCCGTTGGACACACCCACGGCGATCATTCGAACGCGCGAGGCGTCGAATTGCGCTTCATCGGCGATCAGCGCGTCGATCTGTGCCAGACCCCAGCGCGCGGCCTGCACCACGTGCTCGCCCCAGTGGGCCTCCGGGTGGTCGCCGGAATGCGCATGTTTGAACGCCACGCCTGACGGCGCCTGCTCCAGCTCGAATGCAACGGCCCCTTCACCGCCGAGACGTCCGTCCAGCTGATGGGCGACGCGATCCGGAGCGGCGAGCCAGTCGGTGCCTGCACCCTTGTCGGTGTAGATCACGGCACAGCCACGCGGCAGTCCCCAGCCGCCGGCCAATGCAATGGCGCCGTAAACGCCTCGCGAGCCCGAAGACGCCGTCACCAACACACAGGGTTTCGTCGTATCGAACCGGTCGGGCAGCTGCAGCAGCACACGGTGCGGCTGCCGCGCACCCGGAAGCTTGAGCAAGGCGCGCGCCTCCCGACCCGGCACCGGATCGAGAGAACCGTAGGACTCCCCGTGCGCGCCCGGACCCAGATCGGCGATGCCGCGCCAGTTGGTCCAGATGGCGCGTCGACGCAGTTCGTCCACGGTGGGCGCGGAGGCGTCGGCCACCGACGGTGGCTGCGTGGCGCGCAGTCCTGCCAGGCCGAGGCCGGCGCTCAGCAAGTCGTCTGCACCGCGATGCGTGGTCACCAGCGGACCGTCGTAAGCCCCGAGCGCCGTAGCGTCCGGCACATCAGGACGCGACGCTCCTTGCTGCGTCGCGGGCATGCATGCCCCCAACATCGTCGCCGCGCACGCGAGCGCTAAGCGCGCTCGCCTGGTGCGCCACACCACGGCATTGCTTGCGCGTCCTTTCATGCCCGGACCGTACCAGTGCCGAGTTCGTCTGCCATCGTACTTTGGTATCAGCCCCTCAACAGGCCGGCGCGCACGTGCGATGCTTGCGCCATGACTCGTCCCTCACGTCTGCCGGCCAGTGCGTCGATGCTCCGCGTTGTCTGTCGGGAAACCGGACGTACGCTCTGGTTCGGCGCCGCCGACCGCATGCGCCCGGCGGTTCGACCTGGCGTGACGAAAGCAGCGCCCGGCCCCGCGCCTTCCTCGGCCGATCGCTCATGACCCACGTCCTGATCGCCGACGATCACCCTCTGTTTCGCGCTGCGCTCGCCCAATCGGTGATCGAGCTCGGGGGCGAGACCCGGGTGCACCAGGCGGGATCCCTGGGCGAAGCGCTGCGCTGCCTTGCCGAAGCGCCCGACATCGACCTGGTGCTGCTCGACCTGCACATGCCGGACAGCCACGGACTGATGGGCCTCGCCACGCTGCGCGCGGAATTTCCCGGCGTCGCGGTGGCGATGATCTCGGCACACGACGATCCTCAGGTGATCCGGCGTGCGCTCGACCATGGCGCCGCCGGGTTCATTCCCAAGAGCATCGACGCCCCGGGTCTGCTGGATGCACTGCGCACCCTGCTCGACTGCCGCGAATTTCTGCCCGCGCACCTGCGCGCCGCGGTGCGTGCGACGGCCAGCCAGGACGGCGACAGCGACATCGCCGCCAAGCTCGGCAGACTCACACCGCAGCAATTCAAGGTGTTGACCCGCGTGGCCGAAGGTCAGTTGAACAAGCAGATTGCCGACGCGCTCGGCATCTCCGAGCGCACGGTCAAGGCGCATGTGAGTGCGTTGTTCGAACGCTTGGACGTGCGCAATCGAACCCAGGCCGGCGTACTGCTTCGCTCGCTCGAGCTGAGCGATCCGAATCGTGCCTGGCCGGGAGAAGCGCAGTCCTGAGCCCGATGCGTGGCGTCGCATCGTGTGGCGTCGCGTCACGCAGCGTGTCCACCCCATCTCGACTTGCGCGCCGATGCCGGCACGCGACACCGCGGCGAACAGGCAGCGATGGCGGCATGGGACAGGCTTTTGATCGACGTCCCCGGAAAGACCGCCATCCGGCCGGCACGCTGACTTGGGTGCGGTACGGTGGACTCAGTGCACGTGCGCGCAATGCGCGCCGTGAACGTGTTCCTGCTCATGACGCGAGCTGAGGCGCAGATTCACCAGATGTGCCACCGCGATCAGACTACCGCCCGCCGCCATGGTGATGGCATGCGCGGACACCGTCTCGTGCAGGCCGGGAATCATCATGCCGCTCCACACCGCAATCAGGCCCGGTACCAGCAAGGCCAGCGCGTGGTAGAAGCGATGCCGTCGGTAACCGTGCCACAGGCTCACCAGGGCCAGCAGCGTGGCGAAGGCGACGTAACCGAGTTCCAGCTCGTGCGACCACACCAGGCTGAGGCCCAGCGCGGGCAGCACGGCGATCACCAAGGGCAGCAGGGCGCAGTGCAGGGCGCAGACGATGGCGCCGATGGAGCCGACCGAATCCAGCCAGCGTCCCAGGCGCGGACCGCCCGCTGGCACCACGTCTGCCCGCTGCCGGGCATCCGGTGAGTGGGCGTCTGGCGCTGGCGAGCTCGGGAGCATGTGCAACAATATAACGTTTCTGGACGAGCCTCGGCAATCCTTTGCTACGCGTCGTTCAGAATTCGCCGAACATGCGTCAGCCGGCGCTGCGTGCCGCGTGCGCACGCCGAACCTGTGGAATGGCCTGGGCAAGCAACGCACATGCGGCGAGCATCCACACGATCAGTGCCCCGCTGGGCAGGTCGAACACCGCCGACAGCATCAGCCCCGAGACGTAGCCGGCCATGCCGATCGCGTACGAAGCCACCAATCCACTGCGACCCTGCATGCCCGTCGTGGCAAGCGCCGGCACGATCAGGCTCGCGAACACGAGGTACACACCCACCAGTTGCACCGATGCGGTGATCGCCAGCGCGAACAGTCCGTAGAACAGCAGGCCGGTGAGGCGTCCACGTCGCCATAAAATCACGCCCAGCAACACGAGCGACAGAAGCGCTGCGGGAATGAGCTGGCTGTAGCTCACCCACAGGATCTGTCCGACCAGAAGGTCCTTCAGATGCTCGCCACCTTGAGGATTGTTCGCGAGCAGCAGCAGCGCGCCGGTGGCGGCAAGCACGAACAGCGTGCCGATCAGTGGTTCCTGAAATTCCGGCCAACGCCGGTCAGTCCAGGCGAGTAGCCCGGCGCCACCGAGCGCGGCGGCGGCGGCCGCGATCTGCACACCCCAGCCGTCTTCGTGAATGCCGTACCACTGCGCCAGGATCACTCCAAGCGCGGCGATCTGCGCGATGGCGAGGTCGATGAAGATGATGCCGCGCGACAGCACCTGCTTGCCCAGCGGCACGTGCGTCGAGAGCACGATGACGCCTGCGACACAGGCCGGGCCGAGGATGCTGGCATCCAGGCCGTCCAGATTCATTTCGCCACACCCAGCAGTGCGTCGATCGTCGAGTCGAACAGGGCGAACAGGTCCTGGCTGCGCGCATCGGCGCCGACGGTGAACGGCAGCGCCACCGACGGAATGCCGGTGCGCTCGGCGAGCCAGTTGCTGGCCTTGCCGTCCTGGTACGCGGCGCGAATCACGGCGAATGGCTGCTGGGCCTTCACCGTGGCGATCATCGAAGCAAGGTGTGCACTGGTCGGTGGAACGCCTGGTTTGGGCTCCAGCGCGCCGACTTCCTCGATGCCCAACCAGGCAGTGAGGTAGACCCAGCTGTTGTGCTGGACGATGACGCGACGCCCTTTCAGCGGCGCCGCCTTGGCTTCCCATCGCGCGATCGCCGCTTTCCAGCGCGAAGAGAAATCCGCCAGCCGGGTCTGGTAGGTCTCGGCGTGGCTCGGGTCGATCTCGGCCAGCCGCGCGGCCAGGGCTTCGGCCACCGTGAGCATCCGGTACGGGTCCATCTGGATATGCGGATTCCCCTCCGGATGCACGTCGCCGGCGGCGCGATCGAGCTGGCTCGGCTTCTGCAACGTGGTGACCTGGCTGGCGGCAAGGAAGCTGCCCGCCCCCGACGCCACCGCGCGATTGCCCGCCTGGCGCAACAGCTGCGGCAGCCAGCCCACTTCCAGTTCGGCGCCGGTGCAGACCACCAGATCCGCGCGTCGCACCTTGGCGATCAGACTCGGCTTGGCTTCGATCTGATGCACGTCCTGCAGGGCGCTGGTAGCGACATCGACATCGACCGCCTCGCCACCGAGCTCCTGCACCATCGCGCCCCACTCCGGCTCGCAGGCGAACACCCGCAGCGCCGCATCGGCAGGAGCCGGCGCACAGAGCGCGACGAGAAACCCAAGCGCCGGCAACACGGACATTCTCATGGTCGGCTCCTCAGAACTTGTGCGCGCCGTGCGCGCCGAGATTGAATTGGTACTGCAGATTGAGCACGTTGTCGGTGTCGTCGGCATTCGGCCGGTCGTGACTGAACTGCAGGCGCAGCAGCGAGAACTCGCTGTTCAGCCAGGTCAACATGATCGACTCGCGCTTCGGATCGAAAGCACTGGCGTAGGGGCCGTCATCGTCGGCCCACAGACGGTCGACGCGAAGGCCGGTTTCCCAGCGCCGATTGATCCGGTACACGCCTTCGAGATAGGCGCCGGCGCGGCGGCCGTTCCATACCTGGTCGAGCGTGGGATCGGTCTCGTCGAAGAAGTCGCCATCGCGGTGTTCCCGCAAGTACTCGCCGCGCAGGGTGAGTCCGCCATCCTTGAAGTTGCCCTGTGGCGCCCACTTCCACGTGCCGTCGAATGCGAGCAGTCGGGCACGCCCGACGAAGCCGAGTTCGTCGCCCTCGGCACGGGCATCCAGCGCGGAGACTCCGGCCAGCCACTCACTTTCGCTGCCGAACTCGCCGCCCAGGTGCGCAAAAAGCGATCGCGTGCCGAAACCGCCGCGGCCTGCGCCGCCGGCCGGCAAGGAGTCGCCGCGAAACACCTCTCCGCCGATTTCCAGGAACAGATCGGTGGGCGCGACCCAGCGCAGTTGCACGCCGTCATCGCCGTACTGGTTGCCGAGCAGTGCCTGGTAGGCCAGCGGCCGATCGGAGAACTTGTCGGTGTGTGCGTGGCGACTGTTGAGGTAACCGAGGTTGGAAAAGAACCGGCCGAATCGCAGCTGCATGCCGTCCGGCAGCGCCGTGGTATCGACGAAGGCCTCTTCGATGCCGATGCCATCCTCGCCGTCCTCGCTTTCCACCGCCAGGGTGAGCTGGCCGTAGAACTTGTCGTCGATATTGGCGGACAGCGTGATCTCGCTTTCGCCCAGCGACAGCCCCTTGGCCGAGGGCTCGCCCTCACCGACCAGTGGAAAGCCGGACCGTTCGTAAGACTCGGGGTCCAGCGAGTGATGCGCCAGTTGCCCATCCAGCACCAGGCTGATCGCCGGATTGAACGCATTGCCGTTCGCTCCGGTGGCGGACGGCGCTGCCTCCACCGGTTGCGTGGCAGCCAAACGCTGTTCGGAGGCGTCGGCAGCGGCCTGTTCGCGCAACGCTGCGATTTCGGCCCGCGCCGCCGCCAGGGCCGCCTCGGCCGCTTCGGCTTGCTGCTTGATCGCCGCATTGTCCGCCTCCAGCGCCTGCATGCGCGCCTCTAGGGCGGCGAGGCGGTCGGGCGATTCAGCAGCATGAGCCTGGCCCG
Source organism: Lysobacterales bacterium (assembly GCA_020442465.1). GTDB lineage: Bacteria > Pseudomonadota > Gammaproteobacteria > Xanthomonadales > Xanthomonadaceae > Pseudomarimonas. Next base: position 20,833 of record JAGRJY010000162.1, on the reverse strand, counting down.
CGAGGGCGACGGACAGACAAAGCGAAAGAGCGGATACGCGCATGGGGGGATCCAGCCGGGACTGCGCGACAAAATGAAACATTATTTCATTACATGCAAGCCCCGGAAGTCACGGTCCGTGAGATGCTGCTCCACGTCGGGCTCGGGACTGCCGCGCGCAGTACGCTCGAATCGGGGCGTCCGGTCGCCCAACGCATGACGAGCCGCAGCCGCACCGGGTACGCGAGGTTCCTCGCAACAGGAAGCACCCTGGACATGAGTGCTTCCATCCCCATCACCTTCCGAGTCGCCAACGCGGGAATATGAACCCAGGGGCCCAACGCGCGCGCCGTCAATCCGCTTGTGCGGCCTCCAGCATCTCCAGCAAACGCGTGGTCGTGCGCCAGTTCCGCACGGTCATTTCCTGGTAGATCGGCATGGAGGCGAGCTTGCTGAGTCGGCTCTGCGCGGCACGGGCGATGAGACGCGAGCAGTACAGGACATCCGTCCCCGCATCCACCGTGTCGACGCCTTCGCGAACCGGCACCTGGTCAACCAGCCCGGAAGCCGAAGTGCCGGGACGCAGGAACAACACGTCGTAGCGATAGGTGTCCGCCTCCGTGCCGAATCCTTTCGGCGCCTCGTCGACGACGCGGAGCATGGATGCTCGCGAACGGAGTACGACCCGGGACGCATAGTCAAAGCGCTCCGACAGTGCCCGCTCGATCGCCCTCACGCGATTCGCGGCATCCGCCGCTGGCGGCCTGAACACGACGTTGCCGCTCTGGATGTAGGTCTCGACTGCGGCGCAACCCAAGCCCTCGAAGCATGCCCTCAGGTCGGCCATCCGGATCACGTTCTTGCCGCCGACATTGATGCCGCGAAGCAGCGCCACGTGTGGCTCGGCAAGCCGTCGGGAAGAAACGGTTCGGGGCGGGCTCATCGGCGTCCTGACTCGGCCTGGCACGTCGAACGATACCGCGATCCTGCGCGACCGTGATCCTCTGCCGGCCGTTCCCGCGCGTATCCACCCCAGGGCCACTCTTTGTCCCGCTGCCGCGCGTCCAACGCCCAGCGACGAGATGGCTCACCCGTCTACCTGCGCGAACTGGGGCAACCATGAGCACGACTCACAACCGCTACTCCCGACTGATCGGCCGATGGGCAAGGCCCACGCACCGAACACCGTCCACTTCCAAGGCAAGCGGCTGGACCGCCGCAGCCAGCGCTCTGTCGTTGCTGGCGCAGCTGATGGTGTGGCCACTGTCGGCGGTCGCGCAGACGACCTACGGCGAGGAAGCGAAGACGCGGTTGCAGCTGTCCGAGCGTATCGCGCCGCTGACCGAAGACTCCGCGTTCGGCGAGCAGATCGGCCAATTCAACGGCAGCGTCAACTTCCGCTACGTCGACGTTTCCTTGCCCGGGAACGATGGCCTCAAAGTCGAGTTCGCGCGCGTCAGCAACAACGAGTACAGCCCGAATTTCTGGGGCTGGGACATTGATATTCCGAAGATTACGTCGGTCTTGCCGGAGGATTGGGAGGATGGCTGGACGGCCGATCCGCCCGATGAGGTCTACAACCAGAACGGCACCGAGTTCATGAAGAAGGACTACTGGAACGGATTCCGGTTCCGCATCGATGGTCAGACCACAACCCTGCTGCGCAAGCACAACGATGCGCGCGTCCCGCCGGTTCCGTTCAGCAGCCAACACGTGTTCATGACCAAGTCGGGCTGGGTGTTCGAGTCCGTGCCCGCCACGGGCCGCCCCGGCGAGTCGCTGGTCGGCATCGCGCCGAACGGCCTGAAGTACTACTTTGACCACCTGGTCACCGACACCTACGACACCGTCGTGCACCCCACCGAGGTCGAGATCGTCACGGTGCAGGTCGGCGGCAATCTGATTTCCAGCACGTTCCCGCAAACCCTGCGCCGCGACGTCTACGTTCTTTACGTCAGCCGCATCGAAGATCGATTCAGCAACTCGGTCAGTTTCACCTGGAGCGGCCCCAAGCTTGAGCGCATCCAGGCCAGCGACGGTCGGACCATCGAGATCACGTCGCAGAAGGTCAACGACAAGGTGAGCGACGAGGAGGACCCGCGCTACGAGGTTACCAAGGTGAGCGTCGGCCAGCGCCACTGGACATACATCCGCACACCGCTAGACGGCACCGCTGAAGTCGTCAATCCGGATGGCTCGAGTTGGCAGTACGAAGGTTCGTGGTTCGGCCTCAATTCGATCCGGTACGACCGCACCGTTCCCATCTTCCGCGGTGAACGTTCGCTGCTCGAAGACATCGCAACCTGCACCAAGGCCTATCCGATCACCTCGGGCCAGGTTCGCAACCTTTCGGTCACCGCACCGTCCGGAGCCAAGGCGCAGTACGTGCTGACGCCGGAACGGCACGGCCGCTCGAAGGTGCCGCTGGCGTGCCACATGCCCAGTGATGACGAAATGACGTGGACGTCCCGCGTGCCGCACTACGTGGACAGCTGGACCCTGCGCCAGAAGACCGTCTCCGGACCGGGCATCCCCACGGTCACCACTGACTACACCTACGATGGCTTGAACATTGCCTTCGATCCGATCGACCAGATCCTGGTCACCATGGGTGATATCTGGACGCCCGCGTTCAGCCTGAAGACGATCACTGCGACCCGCTCCGACGGTCGTGTGCGCACCTACCGTTTCGGCCGCAATTTCAACGAAGATGAAGGGCTGCTGCGTTCAGAAGAAGTGAAACAGGTTGGGCAGTCGGCACCGCAGCGCCGGACCGACTACGACTACGTACCGCCGAGCGAGAATGCCTCCCAGGCCTTCGCCAAGATGTTCGGGTTCGCCGACATCGGGTTCGGCGATCAGTTCAACAACTTCAACGTTCCCCAGCGCAGCGTGTCCATCCAACAGGATGGCGCCACCTTTACCCGCGAAGTTCTCGCCTTCAACCAGTTTGTCGCGCCGGTGTCGGTGCGCAAGTCGAGCTCGCTGGGCTACAGCAAGACCGAAGAATCCATTCCGTACAACAACACCTCGCTGTGGGTACTCGGCCAGCCCGGCACGAACAAGATCGATGGCATTCAGACGCTGAACGTCCAGTACGACGGCAATGCGCTGCCATACAGGTTCTTCGCGTTCGCCGAAACCACACCGTCGCAGACGTTGACCTACCTCAACGGCCTCGTCCGCACCGTCACCGACGCGCGCGGCAAGGTGCTTACCCTCAACAACTGGTATCGCGGCGTGCCGCTCTCAATCACGTTCGATGATGGCACGAGCGTCTCGGCTCAGGTCGACGCGAACGGCTGGGTGAAGAGCGTCACTGACCAACTTGGCAACAAGACCTGCTATGACTACGACGCCATGGGGCGCACGACCGCCGTCCTGCCACCACCACGAAACGCTGATTGTCAGCCCACGCAGGGCGCGGGCGAGAGCTGGAATCCCACGAACATCAGTTTCGTCCCGCAGACGGGCACTGCCATGGGCCTTCCTGCCGGCCACTGGCTGCGCACCGAGTCGCGTGGCGACTACCGCAAGCTCACCCGCTACGACGCATTCTGGCGCCCGGTGATTGAGCACGAGTTTGACCAGAGCAGCTCCGCCACGACCCAGCGCTTCCGCGGTTGGAAGTACGACTTCGACGGCATGACCACGTTCGATGGCTATCCGCGCGAGTCTGCCTCGTCCGTCGCCAGCTTCGGCTCCGCGGGCGTCAGCACCACCTACGATGCGCTCGGCCGGCCGAACACGGTCAGCCGCCACTCCGAGCTCGGCAACCTGGTCTCCCAGTACAGCTATCTGAGCGGGTTCCGCTCGGAAGTGCGCGACCCGCGCAACAACGTGATGCGGTACTCCTACCAGGCATTCGACACACCCGACACGTCTCGTCCGGTGCGCATCGAAGCCCCGGAGGGCGCGACCACCACGATCACACGCGACGTGTTCGGCAAGCCGATTTCCATGCATCGCGAAGGCCTCTTCGGTGGCCAGACCGTCTCCGCGACGCGCAGCTACGTCTACGACTCCCAGCAGCGGCTGTGCAAGCGCATCGAGCCGGAGACCGGCAGCACGGTCATGGCCTACGACGCCGCCGGCAATCTGGACTGGAGTGCGAGCGGCCTCAACCTGCCGTCGACGACCCAATGCAACCTCGCCAACGTCGCCAACAGCCTGCAGGTCAAGCGCACCTACGACGGACTGAACCGCGTGCTGACGCTGCGCTTTCCCGACGGCCTCGGCGATCAGGACTGGGCCTACACGCCCGACGGCAAGCCGCAGTCGGTGACGACGAAGAACGCCAACGGCGCCACGGTCACCAACAGCTACCAGTACAACACCCTGCGTCTGATCAAGCGCGAAGAGATGACCCAGACCGGCGGTTCGCTGTCGGCTCTGACCTACGATTACTCGGGCAATGCCCACCTGCAGCAGATCACCTACCCCTCGCTGCTCGGCGTCGACTACGCGCCCAATGCGCTCGGTCAGGCAACGCAGGCCGGCACGTGGGCGACCGGCGTCAACTACTACCCCAACGGTGCGATCAAGCAGTTCACCTACGGCAACGGTCTGGTTCATACGCTCACCCAGAATGCGCGCGGTCTGCCCGAGCGCAGCCGCTCGGCGCTCGGCGTTACCGTTGCCCTGGATGACACCTACGACTTCGACGAAAACGGCAATGTCGCTGCCATCAGCGACGCCCTGCCCGGAAACCGCGGTGACCGCACCATGCAGTACGACGGGCTCGATCGCTTGACCGAGACTGCGTCACCCATGTTCGGCATCGCCGCGTACGACTACGACCCGCTGGACAACCTGCGCAACGTCAGCGTCAGCGGCGGCACGAAGGCACGCAACCATCGTTACGTCTACGACGCCCGCCAGCAGCTCACCGAGCTGCAGGACCCGATCAAGGGCCACACCCTGGTCAGCTTCGGCTACGACGCTCAGGGCAACCTGAACCTGCGTGATGATCAGTCGTACAGCTTCGACTTCGGCAACCGCCTTCGTGAAGTGCCTGGCATCGAGTCGTATCGCTACGACGGCCACGGACGCCGGGTACTCGCCGTGCACCCCACCGAAGGCGCGATCTACTCCCTATACGGTAATGACGGCGTGCTGCGCACCCAGCGCGACGAACGCGCCGGCAAGTCGACTGACTTCATCTACCTTGGCGGCAGCATGGTCGCGCGCGTCAGCACCGCCATCGACGGCCTGCCGCCCGCACCGACGCTGACCGTACCCGCGAACAGTTCGACCGGCGACTACACCGTCAGCTGGACGGCATCGGAGGGTGCCAGCTTCTACCGACTCGAAGAGAGCGCGAACGGCGCTCCCTATGCGGAGATCCAGGCCGGCGCCGGCCTGAATACTGTGTTCAACAACAGGCCCGATGGCAGCTACAGCTACCGTGTGCGCGCCTGCGCCTCGAGTGTGCTGTCCACGTGCGGTGCGTTCTCGAACATCGGAACCATCACCGTGGACCATGACCTAGAGGTTCCGCCTGCGCCCGTGCTGTCCGGAAGCCCGTTGGTCAACAGCGGAAGCTACACACTCACCTGGACAACTTCCGCCGGCGCGACCATCTACCGCCTTGAAGAGCTGATTGCCGGCTCCTATACGGAGGTCTACCAGGGAGCCGGCACAAACTACGCCGTCACCAACAAGCCCATAGGCAGCTACACCTACCGCGTGCGCGCATGCGCAACCGGTGTGGAGTCTTCCTGCAGCGATTACTCCAACCTCGTCACGGTGACGGTGCAGAACTCCCTTGGCGCCCCGGTGATCACTGCGAACCCGACTAGCACCACGGGCAGCTACGTCGTCACCTGGACGCCGGTCAGCGGAGCGACCGTCTACCGTCTCGAAGAGCAGGCCAACGGCGGCTCCTGGCAAGAGATCCTCGCCGACGGCCGGACCAGCGTTGGCGTCGGCCCGCGGCCGGACGGCACCTACAACTATCGCGTGCGCGCCTGCTACACCCATGAAGTCTCGAGTTGCGGCCCGTACTCCGCCGTCGTCACGGTGACTGTGAACACGGTGGTTCTGCCGCCACCGCCCGTGCTCACCGCGCCGTCGAACAGCAGTAACGGCAGCTTCACGGTGACATGGACCTCCTCGACCGGCGCGTCCCGCTATCGACTGGAGGAGCAGCAGAACGGCGGTCCTTGGACCGAGATCCAGAACTCCGACGGATTCTGGCGAAGCATCTCGGGCAAGGCGGACGGCACTTACGGCTACCGGGTGCGTGCCTGTGTCAACACGAACGTCAACAGCTGTGGCAGCTATTCGAACATTGCTCAGGTCATCGTGGCGCTGCTGCCGGACCCGCCGAATCTCTCGACCCCAATGTCGAGCACGGACGGGAACTACCAGGTGGGCTGGTCGATGTCGGCCGGCGCCAACTACTATCGATTGGAGCAGCGCCACAGCTTCGCCGACTGGACCGAGATCCAGAACCACACGGTCCTCTACCGCAACTTCAGCAACCAGCCCAGCGACGTGTACGAGTACCGGGTGCGAGCCTGCGTCTCGGCGACGAATCTGAGCACGTGCGGCGCGTATTCCTTCCCCCGCACCGTGACCGTCAATCGGGCTGGTGGACCAGCCGGGCCGACAATCAGCGGGCCAAACAGTGCCGCTGCAGGCACGAGTTTCACCCTGAACTGGAACAACAGCACCGGAGCCACCTCTTATCGCCTCGAGGGCAACTTCAATGGCGGCATCTGGAGCATCCTGCAGACCAGCTCCGCAACGAGCCATACGCGCCAGGAACCGGTGAACGGGTTCTATCGCTACCGAGTGCGCGCCTGCGCGAACGCTGTCTGCGGCCTGCCAGGCAACGTGCACCTGGTGCAGGTGCAGCCCGTCAGCCAGCTGCCGAGCTATCCCACCATCACTGCGCCGTTCAACAGCCCGTTTGGCTACTTCACCCTGAGCTGGACCCAACCGAGCGGTGCGAACTGGTATCGCCTCGAGGAAAGCAGCAACAACGGCGCATCGTTCACGCAGATTCACAGCGGAACTGCACACAGCCTCGACATCAACGGCCGGGCGGAAGGCACCTACATCTATCGGGCGCGCGCGTGCATCTCGTCCGACATCGCCACCTGCGGCGGCTACTCCGACGATGCCTACGTCATCGTCGGCCCTCTGCCGCCGATGGACCCGCCGACTCTCACCTTGCCTTCGAGCAGCACCACCGGCACCTACACGGTGAGCTGGACCACATCGTCCGGCGCCGGCAACTATCGACTTGAAGAGAAGACCAACTCCGGATCGTTCGTCGAAATCCAGAACAACACCGAGACGCAAAAGTGGTTCAACGGCAAACCCGCCGGCACCTACACCTACCGTGTGCGTGCCTGCAGGCAGAGCGATCCGAACGACTGCAGCCTGTACTCGGCCCAGAAGACGATCACCGTGAGCAGCACGCCCAATCTGACTCCTCCGACCCTGACCGCACCGAACTCGGCACGCGTGGGAACGAGCTTCTTCCTGAGCTGGACATCTGTCCCCGGCGCGACGAGCTACACGCTGGAGAAGAGCCGCAACTTCGGAGCCTACAGCTTCGTGTACTCAGGCCCCGCCACCTCCCGGCTGCAGATGGAAGCTCAAACCGGATCCTGGACCTACCGCGTCAAGGCATGCATCGGAACGACCTGCAGCGAGTGGTCGACCACCCGCACGACCACCGTTTTCTGAACGCGACGAGCGGAGAAGCATCCATGAACAGCATCATGCGTCTCGCCTCCCGGTTCGGGCTCGCTGCCCTCCTCGGCCTCGCCGCGATCACCAGCAACGCGACGGTGACCGAGTACGTCCACACCGACGCACTCGGCTCCATCGTTGCCGTCACCGACTTGAACCGCGCCGTCATCGAACGGCGCGAGTACGAACCCTTCGGCGAACAGCTCTCCCCCGCCGTGCAGAACGGACCCGGATACACCGGTCACGCGCAGGACGCCGCCACCGGCCTGGCGTACATGCAGCAGAGGTACTACGACCCAAGTGTAGGGCGGTTCCTCAGTTCGGACCCAGACCCGGTAGAGGTCACCTACGGCTCGAACGCAAACCGTTACTTCTATGCCGCGAGCAATCCCTACTCCGCAATCGATCCAAACGGGCGAAGGTGCATCTCTCTGAATAGTGACAGCCCATTCTGTGCACGACGCGACATCTATTCGGCCTTCGACCGGGGAGTTTCCGGGTCGACCAGATTCTTTGCAGCGGCAGCTTTGACTGTCGAGTATCTCGCCAATGCGGACATCCCGCTGGCGAATCTGGGGGCAGGATGGCTCTCACCAAGCGCTGAAGCCGACCAGTTCTTGCGCATAGTTAGCAGGGACCTATTCACCCTCAATGGCCTCACATTCTCGCAGATCTATGAGGGCTTCCTAGGAGGACCAAGACTTGACGCCAGACTAGTTTCGATGGAGCAAACTGCTGTGCAAGAACGCCTGGACGCGCTGCCGGAGCAGAAGCGCAATCGAATCATTGATTCCGTCAACGCCGCCTTTGCAAGACGAGGATTGGCGAGCAACTTTAGTGAGTCGGACGCGCGCTACAACCGAGTCTTGGACCGCGTCGAAGAGGCTCTGGGTCGCGCCATTGACTTTGGAAAGCAGTCGGATCGAGAAGCGATCGGAAACGCGCTCATCAAAGACCTCAGAGACTCCGGTGCGTGCACGGTCACAGGGACACGAATCCGATCATGCTAGAAATCTCGCGCCATCGCCCGAAAAGGCCTTGCACGAACCGAACCGTGACAGCGCTCTCCCGAACTCGATATTCCGAGCGGATTGTTGGAGAAAATCAACCTCGTGGCGCAGCGTGCCCGGACCATCTGCAAGTTGATTGAAAGGACTCGTCCAGACGAGTGGATCGCTCGCAACGTCGCCATAAAACACGCCCTTCCGTCGGGAGCAAGATAGATGCCTTCCAAAGCAAGATCCAACATAGCTTGCCTAGTGGCGCTGCTCATGTCACTTGGTTGTTCCATAGCTCAGTCTCAATCAGCAGAGTACGTGCACACCGATGCCCTTGGTTCGATCGTCGCCACCACCGATCAAGCGGGCAATCTCATGGAACAACGGAGATACGAACCATTCGGTTATCAGCTCCTTCCAGCCATCCAGAACGGTCCCGGCTACACAGGCCACGTCCAGGATGAAGCAACTGGTCTTACGTACATGCAGCAGCGATACTACGACGCCGCGCTTGGACGCTTCTTGAGCGTCGACCCAGTCCTGGCTGACGGTGATTCGGGTGGAAACTTCAACAGATACTGGTACGCCAACAACAACCCGTACAGGTTCAAGGATCCTGATGGACGGGAATGCGTGTCTGCCGATGGCACCACGCGTTGCACGCCGTACAAGCAAGGCGACGGGCTGCCGCAGGAAATTGTCTTCCCGACCCCTGACGAGTGGCCGGATCACACCAGCGACACGAGCTTCTGGGCACACGAGTATCGGTACGAGTCGCCCACGGGCAAGTCCGAGCAGTCTGTCCAGCAGTCAATCGTCAACGATCCAACGCCAGGCGACGATCGGCCTGCGACCCCAGAGGGAACACCCAATGACGCAGGCCCACAGTCCGGCCTCAGGAACCTCCTGACCTACATCTCCGATAGTCCGGTCAGGAGTCACACCTTCGTGGACGACAAGGGCAACACCTGGACGGTCAATGTCACCGAGAAAGGACACCCCCTATTCCCGGGTTTCGTGCTGCGTGGGGCGGTTGACGGGAAGATCATCACCTATGGCCAGGGGGTAGGGAAGTTGCAGGCTGGAGGAGCAGTGTCACAACTCATCATCGACAACGTTTGGCTGGATCAAAATCAGGCGAATCTGGACAACGCCAGGTAAGTGCCGCACTGACGCGCGAGGAGTCACTCCAAGGCAACAATCCGTGGCCATGCAAGGGACCAGGACTCGGCGCAGACGCGCCACCACGTCACAACTCCGACTCGCAGACCCAATGCTCTTCAATATCGATGAATCACTCCCCCGTAGGGAGCAGTCTGCTCAACGCGGCCCCGGAACAGCAAATATGAAACAGAAGCGACGAATGAAGCCGCCACTCCTGGCCATCTCATTGCTCGCGTGCATGAGCGCGCCCACCAGCGCAATGACAACCGAATACATCCATACCGACGCACTCGGCTCCGTCGTCGCCATTACTGATTCAAACCGCGCCGTCATCGAACGGCGCGACTACGAGCCGTTCGGCGAGCAACTAGAGCCTACCACTCAGAACGGTCCTAGCTACGCTGGTCACGTCCACGACGATTTGACTGATCTGACCTACATGCAGCAGCGCTACTACGAACCAGAGTTGGGCCGATTCTTGTCGGTGGACCCCGTAGCGACACTGGACAATGGGGATCTTCGCAATTTCAATCGCTATGCCTATGCCTACGGCAATCCCTATCTCTTCAACGATCCAGATGGGCGGCTGCCCGATAGACCCATGTGCGAACACAAGCCGATCACCACCGAGTTGAGCCGTACAAGCACTCAGAGCGGGAGCATCGTTGTCAGTCGGCAAGTGACTACTAGTCAAGGCGAGAACCAGCCTTCGACAACAAAAGACACCGGGACACTAGTGCTTCTTCCACAGAGATCACTTGGGGGCGCTCCAGCAAATCCAGGTCCGAACGTGACCAACCGCCTCCTGAACTTCAGCTCAAAGGAAGGGAAGCCAGTTCAGGTTACCAGCGGACAACGGAGCCTGGAGCAGAACAGGGCGGTTGGTGGCGCCGCGCGGAGCCAGCACCTACAGGACAATGCAGCCGACGTCAGGATTGAAGGATACACACCCACCCAAACAGCGGATGCTGCACACGCCTCGGGTGAGTTCAACCGCGTCAATGAATACACTGACGGACGAGGCGTTCATGTGGACCTAATGCAGGGAGGAACCCAGGGAAGATTCACTGATTGGACGCCACAAAGACGATGAGCAAGACTGGCTCAACCAAGGTTCTTGGTGTAGGCATCGCAATTGCGCTCATTTCCTGCCAAATTCGCGCAGGAAGCGAGAGCTCGGGAGCCGCCGATCAGATTCTGGACACTCAGAATGAAGCGTCCAGAGCGGCGAGGGCCAGTCGGGAGGCAGGAGGCCTGCAGAAGATTGGCCCTCAACGAATAATGCCCAAGCCGCAACCCGGCATGAGCCATGATCAGCTTCTTGCGCTGAATCGACCGATCCAGGCTCGAAGCGTCCGTCTTGAGGGCGATGAGTATCAGGCCCTCGACCTGATTCTGGATGATGGAATGGTTGCCGAGTGTTTGATGATTGACGGCAAGGTTGAACGCATTTCAACGAGGTCGTCCCTTCTGCGCGACGAGAAGAATCTGGGTGTGGGCTCTCATTTGTCGGACCTCCGTGGCGCCTACCCCAGCGGCGACGTGATCGTTGGCGATGAAGAAGGTAGATATGCCAACTTCATAAACGGGTCGAATGTTGTGTTCGAACTGGACACGACTGTCATTGGCATCGATTGCTTCGACGGCCAACGGGATCCATGCGAACTCGGCTCCGAGATCGCTGTGAGATCAGTCGTGTTCCACGCTGGAAGGGCCTCATTGGAGAAACCTTTCTACGGAACCGACTGATTCTCTCCTGTGCCCGGACACCCGCTCGCATGGCCTGTCTGGTCATTCGCACCCAGACTGAGCGTCATTCAGTCGGTAGTGCACTTGCGTGACCACGCTCAGTCATCGACGAAGACATATATAGAGTTCACCAGGCACGGCCGAATGTTTGCTAAGCCGCTCCCCGCACCCTCGCCATCACCGACTTCAACGCCAACGGCTTGAGCGGCTTGTGCAGCACGGTGCAGCCGGCGGCTTCGGCGGCCTGGCGAATGGCGAGGTCGTGGTCGGCGGTGATGAGCACGCAGGGCAGCTGTTGCAGGGCTTCGGGTAGCCGCTGGCGCAGCGCGAGACCGGTGTCGCCGCCGTCGAGGTGGTAGTCGAGCATCAGCATGTCGGGGGGAAAATCGCGCAGTTGTGCTTGCAGCTCGGCGGACTGACGGGCGACGCGCACGCTGCATCCCCAGCTTTCGAGCAGGGCCTGCATGCCCTGCAGCACCGCGGCGTCGTTGTCGACCACCAGCACGCGCAGCGCAGGGGCATCGACGCGTTCGACGACTTCGGATCGCGGCGCTTCGGCCGGCGCGCAGGTGGCGAGCCCGATCGAGAAGACACTGCCGTGGCCGAGCCGGGAGGCGAGCGCGAGTTCGGCGTCGAGCAGGTGAGCCATGCGCTCGGCGATGGCAAGACCCAGACCCAGCCCGCGACCGCCACGATCGAGGCGCCGGAACTCCTCGAAGATAGCCGTACGGTCGTGCTCGGCAATGCCGGGCCCGCTGTCCCACACCTGGATCCACACGTGGTCGCCACGGCGGCGGGCGCCCAGCAGAATGGCGCCGCGCTCGGTGTAGCGCACGGCGTTGGTCAGGAAGTTCTGCACCACCCGCCGCAACATTTGTGCGTCGGTGTGCACCCACACCTGGGTCGCACGGTAGCGCAGTTCCAGACCCTTCTCCGCGGCCAGCACGCGGAACTCTTCGGCGAGCGGGCGCAGCACTGATTCAAGCGCGACTGCCGCGGGCTGCGGCTGGATGGCCCCGGCACCGAGCCGCGAAATGTCCAGCAGGCCACTGAGCAGCCCTTCCGCCGATTCGATCGAGCGCAGCAGATTGTCGACGTCGGACTCGGCGGACGAGGCGGCCGTCTTGCGCGCCAGCGCGTGGCCGAACAGGCGCGCGGCATTGAGCGGCTGCGCCAGATCGTGAGTGATGGCGGCGAGCAGACGCGACTTGGCCTGGTTGGCCTGCTCGGCGTCGGCGCGCGCGGACTCGGCGGCCGCCGTGCGATCCTGAACACGCTGTTCGAGCGTTTCGGCAATCGCGGTGAGTGCCTGCTCGTTGCTGCGGAACTCGGTGACGTCGGTGAACGTGGTGACGAACCCGCCGCCGAGCATGGGCTGGCCACGGATCTCGATGATGCTGTCGTCGGGCAGCCGGCGCTCGCTGAGATGGGGCGTGCCGGCGCGCAGGTGGTTGAGCCGTCGCGTCACATGGTCTGCATTGAGCGGATGATCGCGCAGACGGCTCGCACAATGGCGAATCAAGTGTTCGATCGGATGCCCGATCTGCAGCAACTCGTCCGGAATGGCGAACATCTCAGCGTAGCGCCGGTTCCAGGCCACCAGCCGCAGCTGTGCGTCGACCACGCTGATGCCCTGGCTCATGTTCTCCAGCGCGGCGCCCAGCACCTGCTGCGAAAAGCGCGCCGCCTGGGTGGCATCGCCGACGATGCTCGCCACCTGTTCGACGTCCTGGTCGCTGCCGGGTCGTGCGGCGTCGAGCAGCAGTTTCGTGGAGGCAGCGCCGATCACCGCGGTCAGCTCATGTGCGACCCGCGCTTCGAGATTCTCGCGCCCTTCGTGGACGAGCTGGTCGAATCGACCATGATCAAGAAACCGCTGGGCGATCGGTCGCAGGGCGCCTTCGTCCAGGCCGCGCCCGCGCGCCTTGGGTGCGCGCTCTCCCGCCCACTGGGCCACCGCGAGCAGCACCGCGAGATTGAGCCCCAGACTGCACCACACGCCGCGGCTCAGGGCGTCGACGTTTTCCAGCCCGAACAAGCCGTTGGGAGACCAGATGCCTTGGGCCGCACTCGCCCAGTCCGGCAGCACCAGAGGCACGATCAGCACATAGGCCCAGAGCAGGAATCCGGCTGCGATGCCCGAAGCGATCGCCCGCGGCGGCATGCTGGGCCGGTAAACGGCGAGAATCACGGCCGGGGCGAGCTGGGCCAGCGCCGAAAAGCTTTGCGCGCCGATCTCGGCCAGCGAGTCGAGACTCGCCAGCGCGCGCGAGTAGGCGTAGCCGAGCACCATCACGCCGGCGATGCCGAGCCGGCGCAGGGTGCGCACATCGCCGAGCCAGTTGCCCGCAGGCCAACCTCGGCGCAGCAGCCACGGTGCCGCCCAGTGGTTGCCGACCATGATGCTGATCGACAGGCTTGCCATGATGACCATGCCCGACGCGGCGGCGATACCGCCGATCAGTACCAGCAGGCTCAGCGTCGGCGCCTGGTTGGAGAGCGGCAGTCCCAACACATACAGATCCGACGGCAGCCCCATGTCGGCCAGGCGCAGCGTGCCGGCCGCGGCCAGCGGCCAGATCGGCAGGCTGATCAGCAGCAGGAACAGCGGAAACAGCCAGCGTGCGGTTTCCAACTGGCGCTGTTCGCCACACTCGACCACGCCGATGTGGAACTGGTGCGGCAGTGTGAACATCGCCAGCATGCCCAGACCCGCGAGGGTCACGTAGGCGTAGGGCCGCGGCTCCTGCACGTGTGCGCCGGCGGGCGACCACTGCGTCCACAGATCCATCGGTCCGTCGTACAGCACCGCCACGACGAACAGCCCGAGCGTGAGCATGGCGCCCAACTTGAAGATCGCCTCGAAAGCCATCGCCGTGATCAGCCCGCGATTGGCCTGCGTGGACGAAATGCTGCGGGTACCGAACAGCATCGCGAATACGGCCATCGTCGCGGCGACGTACAGCGCGCTGTCCTGCCAGGCTGGTGCGTGTTCGCCGCCGCCCACCATGGCGGAGTAGCTCATCGCCACGGCCTTCAGCTGCAGCGCCACGTACGGCAGCATGCCGACCACCACGACGCCGGTAACCAGGGCTGCCAGTCCGCTGCTTTGGCCAAAACGGCTGGCGATGAAGTCGGCCACCGAGGTGGCATTCACGCTCTTGGCGGTCGACAGCAGCCGACGCAGGAATGGAAACGCGAACACGTACAGCAGGATCGTGCCGAGAAAGGTCGGCGGCAGCCACCAGCCGTGGCGCACGCCCTGGCTGACCGTGCCGTAGAAAGTCCACGAGGTGCAGTACACCGCCAAGGCCAGCGAATAGGCGACGGCAGCGAGACGCCCGCGCATCCACGGATGGCGTTCGCCCCAGATCGCCACGGCAAACAGCAGGCCCAGCCACGCCACGACGGCCAACGCCACGCCAAACGAAGTCAGCATGGCGGTGCCGCGGAGAGGAAGCGGAAGGCACGACGCATGGGCCGATGGTAGCCGAGCGGCGGGCAAGCAGGACCCGGCGCGCGGCGTCGGTGCGGCAGCCGAATCACCGGCATGCGAAGTTCACCCGGCCCCACGGCGCGGTCGGGCATGAGCGCCGTGTTGTTGGGCTGGACGTCGGGGATGGCAGGATTCGCCTGACGGCAAGCGAGGGATCGGGTCGGGGTTGAAACCCCTCCTGCAGGGGGCGGGCGCCACCGCAAGCGGACTCTCGTTCTCGACCGGTGCTGCCTGTCGGAGCGAGCACAAACCGGGCGCGGACGAGCGAGGGGTCGGGTCGGGGTTGAAACCCCTCCTACAGGGGCCGAGTGCCACCAATAGCGGACTCGCGGTCTCGACCGGTAGTGCCTGTCGGAGCGGGCACAAACCGAGCGGGAACGAACGAGGGGTCGGGTCGGGGTTGAAACCCCTCCTACAGGGGGCGAGTGCCACCGCACGAGGGCATTCATCCATGACGTGCAAGAAAACTGGCGCGCGGTTGTAGGAGGGAATTCATTCCCGACCGCGGCCATCGATGCCGCCGGTCAGTCGAACCTGGCGCCGAGCTGGTTGGCCAGTGCGGCGACCCACTTGATCTGTGCGCCGTTGCGAGTGTCGTAATCCTCGCCGGTGTAGCCCCACCAGTCCCAACACGATTTCGGGTTCAGCGGCATCATGCTGGACACGGTTTGCGGGTACAGCACCACCAGATCCATCGCATCGGCCCAGCGGTTGTAGCCGGCGTCGCGGGCAAAGCGGTCGCCGATATCGGATACCGATTGCTGGCAGCCGTGGAACGCGATGTGCAAGCCGCAGGATGCACCCTCGGCGCACTTCGTCGGCACGTACAGGAACGCCTTGCTGTCGCCGGGTACCGCGTCGAGTCCGGCCGAAGCGTCGATGCTCATCAGCGTGCCCGATGCAGCATCTGCAGCACCGATGTCCGAGGCGTAGATCGAACGCAACGCGGTGCCAGCGGCGTCGAACCCACAGCGCGCCATGTAGGGCGATTCCGACTTGCCACAGTCGTCCCCCTCCGCGGCCAGCGGCATCAGGTGGGCGATCGGTCGCTCCACATCGCGCACCACTGCCACGCCGGCATCCAAGGTCTCATACAGCGAAGCGGAGGCTTCGGTGGTCGCGTTTCCGACCGTGCTGTCGAGCGTGCCGTGGAAAACATACACCCGGTCGCCCCGCAGCCCATCGAGCGCGTCGAGCTTGCCCGCCTCTGCGCGCGCGCGAGTAGTCGCGGCGAGCGTGGAAACATCCGCACCCTTCCCTTCGGCCGGCGCCATGCAGCGATCCAGCGCAGTCTGCAGGCTGCCTTCGGCGCAGCCGTACGGACCACCGGCCAGCAACGCAGCACCGATCAGCTTCGACGAATGGGCCAGATGAAACTGCTGCGCCATATAGGCACCCGAGCTGAGTCCCGACACCGACACGCGACTGGCATCGATACTCAGCGCTGGCGGCGGCGCCAACGGTTCAGCGGTGGAACAACCGGCCAGCAGCGCAGCGAGCGCGAGCATCGCGACGACCGGCGCCCGCTCAGGGCGGACGAATCGGAATGGATGGTGGGTCATGGCTTGAGGCTCCTAACCGGGCGTACGCATCGCAGGCATGTTCTGGCCGAGTCACCGTCGCTCGTGGCGGTGGGTGCAACCGCACCGCCCGACTTCGGTGCGCCTGCCGTGCGAGGTCTTCGATGCTCAGGCCAGTCTCCCGCCGATGAGCCGATCGCAGCGCCGAGGCCGACGCGATAGCACCAGTGTGCGAGAGGCTCGCAGTGTGCACGCCACGCCGCGCGTGCAGAAGCCCCGTACGCCCGCCCGAACGTCGGGCGCACGGAGCCGGCGCATCAGAACTCGTAGGTCGCGGTCACCGAGTAGGTACGCGGCGCACCGTAGAACCCGGTCAGGATGCCGAGCGCACCGATGTTGTAGCCGGTGGTGCGGTACTCCTTGTCGGTCAGGTTGTTGCCCTCGAGGGCAAACCGCCAGGCACCCCGCGTCTGCCAGATCAGACCGGCCGACAGCAGACCGTAGCCGTCCTGCTTGATCGCTTCAGACAGGTCGGTGGTCGGATACACCGACGACTGATAGCTGTAGGTCAAGCGGGTGGTCAGCGTGCCGTTGTCGCCGAGATCGTGATCGAACAGGCCGGTCACCGCGCCGGAGAACTCGGGCGCATTGGTGAACTTCTGCGAGTCGGCGACGTCGACGCCCGCGCTGATGAACTCGTCGTACTCGGCATCCAGCCAGGCGAGGTTGCCCTGCAGGCGGAAGCTGTCGGTGAAGTTCATCTGGTACTCCAGCTCGATGCCCTGCACCGTGCCCGCACCCGCGTTGGTGAAGTCGCCGAAGAATGCCGGCGGATCACTGTTCGGAATCTCGGTGAAGATCGACAGCTGGATGTCTTCGTAGTCGTTGTAGAAGTAGGCCAGGTTGAGGAACATGCGGCCGTCGAGGAAGGCATTCTTGGCGCCGATTTCGAAGCTGGTCACCGTTTCGTCGTCGAACGGCTCACGCGAACGCGGCACCGCCGTGGCCTGGGCGCGGATGTTGAAGCCGCCGGACTTGAAGCCGCGGCTGGCCAGGGCATACAGCAGGGTGTCGTCGCTGAGCTTGTAGTCGACCGAGATCTTCGGCGAGAACGCGTCGAAGGTCTTCGAGTCCCTGAAGTCCGCTGCGATCGCGCCGCTGGGCGTCGAGAAGGTGCCGTCGGTGTAGCCGATATTCAGCACGTCGGCCGTCTTCTTCTCGGTGGTGTAACGCGCACCGGCGGTCAACGACCACTGATCGGTCAGATCCCAGGTGCCTTCGCCGTAGACGGCGACGCTTTCGGTATCCACCGTACCCTGGGTGTCGCCGAAGATGGCGTTGAAGAAGTTGTTCAGCACCTGGCCACCGGCCCGACCGTCGAACCAGTACACGCCGGCCACACCGCGGAAGTCGCCGGCGTTGTCGTAGTTGAGCTGCAGTTCCTGCGAAAGCTGGTGATCGTTGTAGAACGCCTTCACGTCGGCGATCGGGTTCGGCAACGTGTCGAAGTCGATGTTGGTTTCGGTGTCGGACTCGCGGTAGGACGTCACCGACTTCAGCGCCCAGGCTTCACCAAGGTTCCAGCCCAAGGTCAGCGCGGCGCCGCTGATCGACGTGTTGTTGATGTTCGGCATGCCGTTGCGAACGTCGTAGCGATCATCCAGCGGGAGCACACCCGGGGCGAACGGGTTCGGCGCGAGCATCTGCGCCGGACGCACGCCGCTCTTGTCGTCCATCCAGTCTGCGGAGAGGCGCATGTAGAAGTCCGGATTGCCGACGAAACCCAGCGTGCCGCGCGCGGCGAGGATTTCCTTGTCCCAGACTTCCTGGTCGGTGTTGATGTTCTCGCCGTAGCCGTCGCGCGAAAGCGACGCCACCGCCACGCGAGCAACCCAACCGTCGCCAACCGGCGCATTGAGGTTGCCCTTGACGTCGAGCTGGTTGTAATTGCCCAGGGTGATCGAGCCGCGGCCGTAGAAGTCTTCCTCCAGCGGCGCCGAGACATACTTGATCGCACCGCCGATGGTGTTCTTGCCGTACAGCGTGCCCTGAGGACCACGCAGCACCTCGATGCGTTCGACGTCGAACACGTCGAGCAGGGCGCCCTGCGGACGCGCCACGTAGACGTCATCCAGATAGATGCCGACGCCCGGGTCGACGCCCCACAGCGGATCGGCCTGGCCCACGCCGCGAATGTACGCGGTGACCGTGCTGGAAGAACCGCGCGCCGCATAGATGGTCAGGTTCGGCACCAGCGCGTCGAGGTCACCGATGTCTTCGACGTTCAACACGTCGAGCGCTTCCTGGGTGTAGGCGGTGACCGCGACGGGCACGTCCTGGATGGTTTCCTCGCGCTTGCGGGCGGTCACCGTGACCTCACCCAGTGAAGTGGTGTCGCGATTTTCGTCCGACTCCTGCGCGCGCGCCGACTCCGGCGCAAGCATCATGGGCAGACAGAGTGCGGCCGCCACCGCGGAGCTGAGCAGCAGACGGCGGGGCGCAGGTGCGGGCAGGCGCGGATGCATGGTCGATTCCTCCGGACGACACGGTTGATGGGCGGCATGCTGCGCCGGAACGCCTGATCCGTAACCTGTACCTTCGTACAGTTACCGGGTTCGGGGCGCAGGCCGACCATGCGCGGCAACGCCAGTCACAGGTTTCACCATGCTCAGCATGCTCGGATTGGCAGGCGCACTCGCCCTGCTCATCGTGCTCACCATTCGCGGCACGAACCTGTTCGTCGCCACGCCGCTGTGCGCGCTGCTGGTGGCATTGACCAGCAATCTCGCGCTGCTGCCGCAGCTGGCCGACGCCGGCCAGTCGAACCTGCTCAATGCGTACATGGCGGGATTCACCAGCTTCATCGCCAGCTGGTTCTTCATGTTCCTGCTCGGCTCGATCTTCGGCAAGCTGATGGAGGAATCCGGCGCGGCCGACGCGATCGCACAATGGGTGCTGCGCGGCATCGGCGCCCAGCGCGCGGCGCTGGCGATCGTGCTGGCCTGTGCCGTGCTCACCTACGGCGGCGTCAGCCTGTTCGTGGTCGCCTTCTCGGTCTACCCCACCGCGCTCAGCCTGTTCCGCGCCGCCAATCTGCCGCGACGGTTCATTCCCGCTGCACTGGCATTCGGCTCGGTCACCTTCACCATGACTTCCGCCGGCTCGCCGGAAATCCAGAACTGGATTCCGATCGAGTTCCTCGGCACCTCTCCCTGGGCCGCCTGGCAGGCCAGCCTGGTCACGGCGGTGTTCATGGCCGCGTTCGGCTACGCATGGCTGGTGTGGATGCTGCGTCGCGCGGTGGCGCGCGGCGAAGGATTCGAGGCACGCGCCGGTGACCATGAGGCCACGCAGCGTGCCGACCTGCCGAATCCCTGGGTGGCCTTGATCGGCCCGCTCGGCGTGCTGGTGGTCTCGTTCGCCTTCCACGACACCCTGCAGACCTCGGCACTGATTCTTGCCCTGCTGGCCGGCTGTGCGCTGGTCTGGTTGAGCTGCATGCGTCGCATGGACGGACTGGGACCGGCGATCGGACAGGGCAGCACCGGCGCATTGATCGCCATCGGCAACACCGCGGCCGTGGTCGGATTCGGCGCCGTGGCCAAGCTGTCGCCCGCATTCGCCGCGGCGGTATCCTGGGTCACGCACCTGCCCGGCCCGGGCGTCGCCAGCGCGGCGCTGGCGGTCAGTGCGATCGCCGCGATGACAGGGTCGGCTTCGGGCGGACAAGCGATTGCCCTGCCCATTCTTGCACCGGTATTTCTCGGCCAGGGCGTGCCGCCGGATCAGCTGCATCGCGCCGTCGCGATTTCGTCGGGCGTACTCGACTCGATGCCGCACAACGGCTACGTGGTGACCACGATTCGGGCCATCTGCGGCGAAACCCACCGCGACGCCTACGCGCCGGTCGGCGCGCTGACCGTGATCGTGCCCGGACTCGGCCTGCTGCTGTGCCTGGGCCTGTTCGCGCTGGGCCTCTGAGCGCAGCGCGACGGGCCCGACATCGGCAACGCCTGCCGCGCCATGACGCGCGGGCGAGGGGCGTGTCTGCAGCGGTAGCGGCTGCGCCTGAGTCGACGATCCTGCACGTCCGGGTCGGGGATGAATCCCCTCCTATGTATGGACTCGCCCCGTCCGTCAACGCTGCTCTGCTCGCCGGAATCCGGCTGCATCTATGTATCAGGCCTCTGGGTTGGGTGCTTTGCACCCTGGGCCATCAT
>JAGRJY010000037.1 GCA_020442465.1 Lysobacterales bacterium | reverse complement strand
GGCCTGCTGCGATAACCCAGCCACCGAAGGGTGGCCCACCTCAGTGGCAGCGCGGTAGCGCCGCCACCAGCCGCTTTGAGCGGCTCACATCATGAAAGCCCCCGGCTTTGCCGGGGGATGGTTACAAATGTCGACCCCGCGCGGGCGGGAGTCCGCACGCAGGGCCGTCATGCATTCGGGCCGAGGGCTCGGCGTGCGCCCCGAGCTGGAGCCATCCCGGGGATGGCCCCACTCGTCATCTCTGACCGAATTGCGGACTGAGCGTCCCCCCGGGAGCGCTGCATTCGGCGCTGCCGTTTTCCATCGCATAGCTGGCGTGCGTGACCTCGAACGGCGAAACCACCTGGACTTCGATGTAGACGGGCTTGTCGCCCGGAACGGAAATCTCGGCGTGATTGCCGCTCGTCTCGATGGTCGGGTTCAGGCCGCCCCCCGAGTAGGCAGTCCATTCGTGCGTGATGCCTTCGCCGATCGGGAACGCATCGCAGGTGATCTCGCAGGATGAGCCCTCGACGAATTCGCAACGCAACGTTGAGGACGGCGGGTCGTCACTCAGAAACGTGACGGTGACCATCGAGTCCGGGTCGTCATTTTCCGGTTCAAAACCATTCGGCCAGCAATAGCCGGCGTCCAGTATGGGAATGATGTCGGGCGGATAGTGGCCGTCGTAGCACGACTCGCCCGGGGGGCAAGTCCCGCCCTGCCCGGTGCCTGGATCGGGTGTGGTCGGGTCGCACAGGCGCGGCAGTGGATCTCCGTCCTCAGCGAGAGCGGGGTGCTGAATGAGTGCGGTAAGCAGAACGGCAAGGCAGCCGAGTTTCTGACGCATGAGAGGTTCCATGGTGGTTTGAATGGAATGCTTGGGCGGCGTGCCATTCGGGGCCGCCCCGTGGAGGGTGCGCGTACTCGAGACGTGCAAGCGTTGAACTGCTACCGGAGCGCTGCACGCGGCACGCGCACGGACCCATGCCGCGAGTGGTGCTCAGCCGCCCGGAGCGTGGCTCTCCGGGCGGCACGTCACGGCGCTATCACTTGTTGGGATTCGGGGCGCCGATCACTCCCCCTGCTGCACATGCCGCATTGCCGCTCCGAACCTCGTAGCTCGTGTGGTGCGCGTTGAACGGGGACGTCACGGCGGTCTGGATAAAGATCGAATCGGCCGAGTGCAGAGTGATCGACAGAGTATTGCCGTTGGGCTCGGCGGTGGGAGCCCCGTCCGCGGTGAAGTCGGTCAGCCACTGCGTGACCGTCCAATCGTGGCTGATGCCGTCTCCGACTGGCATGGCCTCGCACTCGATGTGGCACGTGTCCACCTGCACGCAGGTCAATCGCGAAGTGGGGGGCTGGTGGGACACATACCGCACGATGACCCAATCGCGGTAGCCGAGGTCGTTGTACTGGGGCGGCGCGCCCTGCGGATCGGTCCAGCAGTAGCCGCCGTCGATCGGCGGATTGGTGTCCTCGGCGTACCAGGCGTCATAGCACTGTTCGCCCGGCGGGCAGGTCAGGCCTTGTGTTTCGTACGGAGTGGTGAAATCACACAGCCGGCCCGAGCCGTCATCGCCTCCGTTGCCGGTTCCACCGCCGCCCTGCTGGGCGAATGCGGGTGGTACCAACAGGGTGGCCAGGGCTAGCGCCGAGAGGCGCGGCGTCAGGGTTCGCATGGGTGACTCCTTGAGGTTGGTTGGCTTGGCGAATCGTTGCATCGGGTGCGGTACGAGCCGTCGGGCGGCAACGTTCCCATCATCCCTACGCGAGAAAGGGTGGCGAACAGGATCACGGGCTGGCTGACTCCGTGACAGGCGCAGCGTCCAGAGCGGCGCGAACGCGGCCGACAGTGGGGCAGCCGGGCTCCGTCATGGGGCCGGATGTCGTGTCGGCGCAATCGCATTGCTTGGCGGCGCCGTCCACGACTTCGCGCAACAGTCCGCGCGTCGCCGGATTCAGTTCCAACTCCGCGGCGGAGGTGAATTGGCGCTCGGCCAGTTCGAAAGCGTCGGCACAACGCTGCCGTTGGAGCAGGAACTCGAATTGGGACACACGCCAGTAGCCGACGATGGCAGGGCTGAGTTCCCCGCCCTGGCGCGCGTCGTCGAACAGCCGGCGGTACAGCGCGAGCACCTCGTCGGTCGAAGCGTCGCTGCGACCGGTCATGTAGATCAAGTTGAACAGGGCGCGCAGGCTGTTGGGGTGGCCGGGACTGGTGGAGTTGGTCCAAGCCTGCCAGGAGCGACGGAAATGTTCGATGGAGTCTTTGGTCCGGCCCGAGCGGCTGTGCAGGAATGCCAGCAAGCCGGACAGCCGGGCCGCCGGTTCGGAATTGGCACCGAATACTCGATCGACTTCATCCAGCAACGCACGCGCATCGTCGAGCAGGCCGTCCACCGGCCGCGTGCGCTGGGCGAACTCCAGCTGACGCATGCGCGCCAGCAGCACCTTGGGGTGGTCGGGCTCGTGCAGAGCGAGCAGACGCGCCAGCGCGACATCCAGCTGGCTTGCGGCTTCCTGGTCTTTTTCCGCCAGCCGGTAAGCCTGGGCCAGATTCAAGTCGACCTGCAGCAGCAAGGGGTCTTCGGGCGGCAGCAGGGTCGCCCGTTCGGATGCATGGGTCAGCAGTTCGATCGCACGGCTGACGTCGTTCTGCAGATAGGCAAAGCGCCCCTGCATCAAGGTGCGCTCGATCTCGGCATGCACGTCGGGGGCGTCAATCTGGTCGATCAAGGGCTGCAGTCCGTCGAACTTTCCTGCATCCAGACGAGCCTGGGCGTCGAGTCGTCGCAGGCGCGCGGCCAGCGGCGTATCCGGATCCAGCTGCTGCGCCTGCAGCGCCAGCGCTTCGTTGGTCAGCGCCATGGCCGCGCTGGCGCGCCCGGCCGACAGTTCGACCTCAGCCATGGTCGCCGCCAGCTCGATGAAGACATCCGGCTGGGTCGACTTGATCTGCTGCAGCATCGGAGCCGCGGCATCGAGCACTTCGCGCACGCGCGTCTCGCCGCCGCCGGTGGACAAGGGATTCGCGGCCGCAAACGCATCCTTGAGCACGCCGATGACCGCCTCGGCACGATCGCGTTCGCGCAGCGCGCTGGCCCGCTGGGAGAGCGCAGTGACGAGCGCCCCGCACAGCACCAGCACCGCGATCGACACCGCGGCGACCTTGCCGCGATGCCGGCTGATGAACTTGCGCACGCGGTAGGCGGGTTCCGATTCGCGTTCGGAGATCGGCAGGCCTTCGAGCACGTTCTGCAGATCGCGATCGAGCGCGCCGACGCTGGCATAGCGATCGGCCGGCGCCTTGCGCAGGCAGCGCAGCACGACGCTGGCGAGGTCTCCGCGCAGGTCGCGCTGCAGTTCCGACACGGCGGCATAGCCACGGGCCTGGGCAAGCGCGGCGTCTTCCCGTCCCAGCCGGGACGTGAGGGTCGGCGGCGGAATGTCGATGACACGCCGCTGGAATTCGAGCGGCGACAGGTTCTCGCCTTCGGCGAACGGATCGTGACCGCAGAGCAGGCGGTAGAGGAGCAGGCCGATGGCGTACACGTCCGTCGCTGTGCTGACTGGCTCACCGGTCAGCTGCTCGGGCGCTGCGCTGAGCAGGCTGAGGAAGCGCGCCGCGGTGGCCGTCGATGCCATGTCGGGCTCACCGGATAGCTGTTTGGCGATGCCGAAGTCCACCAGGCTGAGTCGGCCCTGGCCATCTACCAGCACATTGCCGGCCTTGATGTCGCGATGCACGATCAGGCGCTGGTGCGCGTGCTGGACCGCGGCGAGCAGCGACCGGATCAGTTCCACGCGCTGGCTCAGTCCCAGCCGCTGGCGGTCGCACCAGCTGTCGATGGGCTCGCCGTCGATGTACTCCATGACGACGTAGGCCTGACCGGTCTCGCTGATGCCGGAGGCGATGTAGCGCGCAATGCCGGGATGATCGAGCGCCGCAAGCACCTTGCATTCCGCCTCGAAGCGCTCCCTCGCCAGCGGATGTGCATCGGCCTGACGCAGCACCTTGACGGCGCGCACCACCTGCTGCGCGTCGTCTTCGCGGACGGCGCGGTACACCTGCCCCATACCCCCGCTGCCTGCGAGGTCGAACAGGCGATAGCCGGGAATGTCGGGAAGCTTGGCCGTCCAGATCGGCAGCACCGGCTCCGGTGCGTCGTCGCCGCCGTGCTGGTATTCGAGATCGGCGGTGAGCATGCTCCGCAGCTTGCGGGCCGCAGCGGGGTCCTCACATTCGATTCGTGCGAGCGCTTCGGCGCGGCTGTCGTCGTCAAGCTCGATCAAGCTTTCGAATTGCCGTTCCAGCCACGCGAGGTCGCGTGGCTCAGTCGTCATCGATCACCTGTCCTGACAAGCGCCCGCTCAGCCACGCGCGGGCGAAGCGCCAATGGCGCACCACCGTGGCCGTGGAAATGCTGCATTCACTGGCGATTTCTTCCTTGGTCATGCCGGAGAACAACTTCAGCTCGGCCACCGCGGCGATGGTGGTGTTGTGTTCGCCGAGTTCGCGCATGGCGGCCTCGAGATCGAGCTGCTCGCGATCTTCCTCGAACCCCGGCTGCTCGCCGGTCGTCAGCGCGTCGAGCGAGCTGATCGATTCGCCCGCGCCCCGCTTCTCGGCTTGCTTGCCGCGGAGGTAATCGATCGCCGCACGCCGCATCAGCATCGTGGCCACGGCCAGCAGGTGCTCACTGTTGTTGAATTTCGTGCGGCGCTGCGACTCCATGCGCAGGTAGGCCTCGTGCACCAGTTCGGTGGCGCTGAGCGTGAGGTTGGGGCCGAGCTTGCGCAGGTTGCTGCCGGCGATGCGCTTGAAAGACGGATAGATCGCATCCATCAGCGCCGATTCGGCATGCGCGTCGCCCTCGCGCCATTGCGCAAGCAAGCCGGTGATGTCCAAGGATTTCTCGGAGCGCATGCGATGCAGACCAGTGCCCAGGTGTCGGCGGTATGGGTGTCGGAGCTATGGGTGTCGGAGCTATGGACACCCACGAGGGTGCCGAGTTCGCAGTACGCCCCCATGCGTACGGTCCGGCGGGGCCGGGCGGCCTTCCAGGCCGAGCTGCGCGACAAGGCCGCGAACTATACCTTGGCGGGCGCCGCCTGTCCGTTCCGTTGGGCGCAAAATTGCTTGATGCCGCGTCGTGTGGTCAGCGACCGAAGGCTGCGTCCAGGCGCGCGAGAACCGGTGTGCTGCCAGCTTCCGCACCCGTATCGCGCGCGCCTGGTGCCCCGCCCAGCGTCGTCGCAGCTCAGTCGTCGCCGCATGGTGGTCGCGGTATTCCGGTCGTCCTGACGCGGCGCTCTGGTCGCTTTCTGGCACACCCGGTCGAGCTGAAGCAGAATCAGGCCTTCAACCTCTGCAGAGCCTCCCATGCGTCTCGTCCTGCTCCTGTGCCTGCTTGGCCTCATCCCCGCCGTGCACGCGGCCAGCGTCTACAAGTGGACCGATGCCCAGGGTCAGGTGCATTACAGC
Organism: Lysobacterales bacterium; assembly: GCA_020442465.1. Taxonomy (GTDB): domain Bacteria; phylum Pseudomonadota; class Gammaproteobacteria; order Xanthomonadales; family Xanthomonadaceae; genus Pseudomarimonas. Next base: position 2,074 of record JAGRJY010000037.1, on the reverse strand, counting down.
CAGACGCCGCCTCCCGACTTCGAGGGCGAGGTTTCGGAGCGCGCCGTCGATGCGCCCAAGGGCGAGGGGCTGGGTGAGTACTGTGCGGCCGTGCGTCGTTTCGCGTACGAACTTGCGGTGGCCATGGCGCGTCGGGTGCCGCTGGCGGATGCGGTCTCGGTGGCACGAAGCGTGGACAAGCAACTTCTGGATGCCGGCGCCGAGGAGGCCCAGCTGCAGGAAGTAGCGTTTTTCGTCTACGGCAAGGAGCCCGGCTACCGCGCGAAACAGATCTCGCTGCAGACCATTGCCTCGCTCGCGGAGACCAGCTGTCGCTCGGGCAACTTCGCCATGGTCAAAGGCCCGAAGAGCAAGCAGGCGAAGTCGGAAGGCAAGCGTTCGGGCAGCGGCTGGTTTGCCGATCGCGGGCTTGTGGTGACCAGCCTGCATGTCGTGGACGGCGCGTCCAAAGTCACCCTGCACTTGCCGGATGGCCGCTCGGTCCCGGCCCAGGTCATCGAGCGTGACAAGCCGAACGACCTCGCCCTGCTCTCGACCCGGGAGCGTGGCATTCCCGCGCTGTCGGTGCGCTTCGACGAAGTCGGGATCGGTACCGCGGTGTTCACGATCGGCTTCCCGCACGCGCAGACGATGGGGGTGCGTCCCAAACTGGCCGACGGTGTCGTGAGCTCTTCGGCCGGGCTGCGTGACGATCCGTCGCAGTACCAGATCTCGGTACCGGTGCAGGCCGGCAACAGCGGTGGTCCGCTGGTGGACATGCAGGGCAGGGTGGTTGGCGTCGTGGCCGCCAAGCTGCGCGCCGAGAACATGCTGCATGCGACCGGTGATCTGACCGAGAACGTCAACTACGCCGTCAAGGCGGGCCGGTTGCGCAGCATGCTCAACATGCTCGACGAGCCGGAGCCCAAGCCAACCCGCGCTCAACCGCTGGACGTGCTGGCCCGACAGGTCGAGGCGAGCGTGGTGCGCATCGTGGTCGAGTAGCTTCGCGCGATACGACCGGTTGCCGCCTGCCGGGCGATGGGCGCACGCTTCGATCGTGTCAGCCGCCGGTGCTGCGCTGCAGGCCGGTCCCGGCGAGCACCCGCGGCCAGGGAAACAGTGGCCCGGGGTCGAGCTTGCGATGGATCAACGCATCCGGCCTGTCCTGCGCCGGCACCCGCTCGCGATCGAGGTCTTCATGGCCGGCGATCCAGCGCAGCTGCGGAAGATCCTGCTCCAGCTTCTGCAGCAGTCGGATCAGCGCGTCGATCTGCGCATCGGGGTAGGGCTCGTTCATGCCCTGATGATCACTGTCGAGCCAGCGTGGCCAGCGCCCGCGATTGACCAGTTCGATGCCGATCGTGTTGCCGTTGTGCCCGCGCACATGGTGGGCGACGCGGGTGATCGGCACGTAGGACCACACGCTGCCATCGCGATCGATGTAGTAGTGCCCGCTGTTGCCGGTGCCGCTCGAGTACAACAGGTGCTCGCCGAGCGATCGCGCGGTCGCGAGGTCAGGCGTCTCGGTGCAGTGCACGACGATGCCCTCGACGAGGCTTTCCGCCCGTGCGTCCAGTCGCGCCACGTAGGCCAGCGGCTCGTCGCGGATGGGCAGTTCGGCAGGTGCGGCGTCGATCGGCATGGTGGTCATGGTAGCGCCGCGTCAGGGAGGCGGCGAGCAGACCCGCTACAATGCCGGCCGAATTCGGTTTGGACATCGGGTCGACCAAGGCAGGGTAGGGCGAGCCGGCGCCCGGACGGAGGGTGCGCCGCGAAGGTCGCGCCGCGGCGGGCGCACTTCAGTTCGGCTCGACGTGCCCGCGAGCCTCTGAGGCGTCGACCCTCTGCCACGGCGCCCTGTTTCGCCTGCGCCCGATGGTCCTGATCTTGTGTATGCCTTGCCTGGAGCCCTCGTGCGCGGACACGCCATTCTTTCTCACGGCCTCAACAGCAGCCCGGCGGCCACTATAGACACGGCCCCTAAATAGTCGGAACTAATGGCGTGGCATCTGGTCCAATGCAGCATGGACACAGAAGACGCACGCCGGCTGAGCCCGGACGAACAACACGAACGCCGCCGACAAGTGGTACG
>JAGRJY010000161.1 GCA_020442465.1 Lysobacterales bacterium | reverse complement strand
CACGTTGCCGTGGTAGGTGATGTCGGGCAGCTCCATGCGTCCCTCGGCGAACAGCAGCGAGCCGTTCACCCACATGCGGAAGTTGTCGGAGCCGACGATCGGCACGATGGCGAGGCCGGAGTCGGGGACGGCATCGAGATCGAAATGCATGCGCACCGCCCGATAGCCGGGTCGGCAACAGTCGTTCCATGGCAGCTCGATGGGTGCGTAGGGCGTGCCCGTCTGGATGCCGTCCCCGGGCGCGGAAAGCTCGGCGGCTTCGGCATCGCGGACCGCCACGCGATCGAGTTTGCCCGACTTGACGATCAGGTTTGGATGCAGCGCCAGCCAGTACATCAGCTGCACCGCGAGAATGGCGAGCAGCAGTCTGATGGCCCCGCGCGAACGCAGGGTCGACCACAGTCGCGCCCACCAGGCCGTCGCGGTCATGGCGTGGCGCGCAGGTGCGAGGGGGGGGTCAAGGCGGCCGTTCCGTGGGCATCCGGGGCACCGTCACAGCCGGATCAGCCCGCTGCGCAGCGCCTCGAACACCGCCTCGCTGCACGAATTGGCCGCCAGTTTCGAGTACAGGTTCTTGGCGTGGTGCGCCACGGTGTGGGTGCCGATGCCGAGGGACTCGGCGGTCTCGCGATAGCTGTAGCCGCGCGCCAGATGCTCGAGCACATCGCGCTCGCGCGGCGTGAGGTGGGGCTGCTCGGCGGCGTCGGCAGCGGCTTGCCGATCGCCTTGCCGCACGTGCCGCAGCAGGAAACGCGCTACCGCCGGTGACAGCGGCGTGCCTCCGTCGAACGCTGCGCGCAACGAGTCTTCAACCTGATCGATGCTGGAACCCTTGAGCAGGTAGCCGTCCACGCCGGCGCGCAGGGCGGTCATGACCTGGCGTTCGGAGTCGAACACGGTGTGGGCGACGATGCGCAGGGCGGGTTGCGCACGACGGAAGTCCTGCACCAGTGACTCGCCGCTGCCGTCTGGCAGGCCGAGGTCGAGCAGCAGCACGTCGACGGGGTCGTCGAGAAATGCCCTGGCCGCGGCCAGGCAGTCGGCGCGCCAGCGCACTTCGAAAACACCGTCGCGCGTCAATGCTGCGGCAAGCTCGTCGGCCAGGCGCGTGTTGTCTTCGACGATTCCCAGTCGCACGGCAGTGTGTCCTTCCGCCTCCCTGGCCGCGCGGGGCCGATCCCCGCGCGTGGCTGAACTATCCCGCGTTTCGGCCACGAGGAGAACCCGTGACCGCAGGCCCCTCACTCGAAGCTGTCGCGGAACATCTCGGCGTCGAGCACGTCGATGTCGAAGTTGCGTTGCGTGGTCGCGCCGCAATTGTCGATCGCCTGCACGCCCACGGTATAGGTCCCAAGCGGCCCCATGTTGCCGAGGGTGACGGTGCCGTTGGGCGCGACCGCCGCTGTTCCGGTGTAGCTGGCCGGCGCGACGGCGACGATCGGCGTGCCCAGCGAGCCGTTGTCGCTGATGAAACTGCTCGGTGCGACGGTGTCCGATTCGCCTTCGACGTAGATCAGGTCCGGATAGGTGCCGATCGAAGGTGGTGTGTTGGGCAGCACATTGACCTGTATGGCGCCGAATACGTTCGAGGTGCCGTCGCTGACCTGGACGCGAACGGTGCCCGAGGTGGCAGCGCAATTCGCCGCCAGCTGCGCCATCACCGTGCCGTTGCTGTTGCTGACGTTGCTGATCGTGACGCCGGTGGCGGTGCCGCCGCTTGCGGCCGCGACCTGCAAGGCAGCGGCGGCGGTTTCGGCGTCGCTGACTGTGCCCACCGTTACCGCGGCACCACTCGGACTGGCCTGCCGGCGGCTGATCGCCGCGCCCGGGGAAAAGGTGGGCGCCGCATTGGGCGCGACTTGTACCGTGACCGTGGCGTTGCGGGTGGCGCCGCAGTTGTCGGTGGCGCGGATCGTGATGGTGT
>JAGRJY010000036.1 GCA_020442465.1 Lysobacterales bacterium | reverse complement strand
TCCACGCGCAACCCCCGTGTTCGTGCCGAGCAACGCAGCCGAATTCGGGAGCAAGGCGCGCATGTCCGAGGCCATGGATGGCCGAGTTCGCGCCGGCCCGAAGTCGGCGAGTAGCGCAGGGTACGGCGCTTGCATAGCAAGCGCTGCACGAACCCCGGGTGCCCTTTCTCTTGGTTACTTCTCTTTGGGCACGCAAAGAGAAGTGACTCGGGCCGACCGCAGGTCGGACTGAAAGCTTTGCTTGTTGAAGCAGGTCGTTCCAATGCGCGACGCGCCCGCAGGGCGCAGCCAAAAGCTCTTGATCCTGCTCTTACTACACGCAGCGATTGCGCCGCCGCCGAGCGCAGGTCGGACTGAAAGCTCTGCTTGGCTCTCGAATCGACACACCGCGACGCGCGAGGAGCCCGAAGGGCGAAACGAGACGCTCCTGCTGTTCGGTGCCTTGGAGCGAGCCCCATCAGCCGCACAACGGTGCAAGGCATCCCTCCTGACGCTTGATCGCCACGCACACCGACGTGTCGCACGACAAGGCCCCGAGCGCAGTCCACGCAGCGCTCACATGCCGCACGCCAAGGCCGAAGGCGTGTGATTCGGGCACGTCCGCCGCAACCCCGTACAATCCCCGATCCGCTCAGGACAGGATTCTCCGCATGATGCGATCGCTGCTGCTGCTCGCCCTCTGTGCCCTGCTGACCGCGTGCCCGAGCCATGCGCCGCCGCCGCAGGACGCCGCGAAATCGGACGAGATCATGGACGAGCCGCCGCCGAACGGGCAGGCGACCGGGCCGGAAATCTCCGCCGAGGACTTCATCTCGCACGTGCGGGTGCTGGCCAGCGACGAGTTCGAAGGGCGTGCACCGGGCACCAAGGGCGAGGAGCTCACCACCGCCTACCTGCGCGACCAGTTCAAGCGACTCGGGCTGGCGCCCGGCAACGGCGACAGCTACTTCCAGACCGTGCCGATGGTGCGCACGACCGCCGACGAGTCGGTCGCGCTGAACCTGCGCTATGCCGACGGCACCGATACGCTGGGCTACGGTGAGCAGATGGTGGTCGGTACGAGTTCTGGCCAAACCGAGGTGTCGATCGCCGACAGCGAGATGGTGTTTCTCGGCTACGGCGTCGATGCGCCGGAGGCGGAATGGAATGACTACAGCGTCGACGTGACCGGCAAGACGGTCGTGGTGCTGGTCAACGATCCCGGTTTCCACGCCGGCGACAGCGAACTGTTTCAGGGCCAGCGCATGACCTACTACGGACGCTGGAGCTACAAGTTCGAGGAAGCGGCGCGCAAGGGCGCTGCGGCCGCCTTGGTGATTCACGATGACGCGGGCGCCGGCTACGGCTGGGAGGTGGTGCGCAACAGCTGGTCCGGCCCGCAGTTCGATCTGCCGGCCGAAGTGGATCCGGCGCCGCGCCTGCCGATGCAGGGCTGGCTCTCCGGCGAGGCGGCGCGGCAGCTGTTCGCCCGCTCGGGACACGATCTGGCCGCGCTGCGTGCAGCGGCCAACAAGCGGGGCTTCAAGCCGGTGCCGCTGGGCGTGACCCTGAGCGCGACGCTGCACAACGAGGTGGCGACCGCCGAGTCGAACAACGTGCTCGGTCTGCTGCGCGGTCGCGAAGCCCCCGACGAAGTGGTGGTGTACTTGGGCCACTGGGATCACCTCGGACGCAATCCCGAGCTGGACGGCGACGGCATCTACAACGGCGCGATAGACAATGCCTCCGGCGTGGCCGGCATCCTCGAAATCGCCGAGGCCTTCGTCACCCGCGCGCAAGCGCCGCGGCGCAGCGTGCTGTTCATGGCCGTCACCCTCGAGGAATCGGGCCTGCTCGGATCGAAATACTACGTGGCCAATCCGGTGTTTCCGATGGCGAAGACGGTCGCCGCGGTGAATCTCGACGCGATGCACATGCCCGGCCGCACGCGCGACATGGTGGTGGTCGGGCTCGGCAACTCCGAGCTGGAAGACCTGCTCGCGCCGATCGCGGCGAAGCAGGATCGCGTGCTGCGTCCCGAGTCGGCGTTGGAGAAAGGGTTCTACTATCGCTCCGACCACTTCAATTTCGCCAAGGCCGGGGTGCCAGCGATCTACGCGAAGAGCGGCAACGACCTGCGCGAGGGGGGCACCGTCGCCGGCGACCTGTGGGCCAAGGACTACAACGAAGTCCGCTATCACCGCGTCGACGACGAATACCACGCGGGCTGGAACGTGTCCGGGGTGATGGAAGACCTGAAGGCACTGTTCGTGCTCGGCGTGCAGCTCGCCGAGAGCGACACCTGGCCGAACTGGTTCGAGGGCAACGAGTTCCGCGCAACGCGCGAGGCCAGTCGTGCCGAGGCGTCCAGCCCCTGAGGGCTTGCGTCGGCGCGGCCTGCTCCGGCCCACCTTCGAGCGATCGGCACATACCGGTGCGCGGGTCTCGCCGCGCACCGGCGTATGATGCGCGCACGATGGCCGGCCTTCCCATGGTTCACCCGATTCGCCTGATCTGCCTGTTGCTCGCAGGATGTGCATCCGCCCCGCACGCGCCAGCGCCGAATGACACCGCGGGCAGCGCCGCCGCCGTATCCGCGCCGGCATCCGACGCACCGAGACGGGTGCCCGATGCGGTGCTGCATGGGCAGCTCGTCTGGCCCGATGGCGAACAGCCGGGGGTCGGCAGTCGGGCACGACTGACCTTGGCACACCGGTTCGCCGAGCAGCTGCCGCTGGCCGAAATCGAAGTGGCGCTGGACGGCGCCGCACCGTTTGCGTTCCAGGTGCCTTTCGTGCGCGACGACGTGGCCGACAGCACCGTGTATCGCCTCGACGTCTCGGTCTACGCCGAAGACGGCCGGCTGCGCTGGGTGAGCGATGGTGAGCATCCGGTCAACCTCGATCGTGCCGCCGATCCCAGCCGTGTGGTGCTGATGGCGATCGAGCAGTTTGGCGTGCGTCACAGCCAGTGGGACTGTGGCGATGACCAAGCCACGCTGCGCGGCCCGGACCCGGAGCCGGTGCTCTCGGTTCGAGGCGCCGACCATCACCTGCGTCGCGCCCATGCCGCAGTCGGCGTCCGCTACGTGGGCGCCGCCGCGGAACTGTGGATTCGCGGCGACCGCGCGCGGCTGCAGATTGCCGACGCCCGCCAGGACTGCCTGCGCCTGCCCGACGAAGGCTGATCGCGCGTTCCGCAGACGGCGTGCGACGCGTCGCGCCTGCCCGGACTCGGTACCTGCACGCCTGTCGGAGGGCACTGCGGCGCTGCCGTGCCTTGCGCTGAAACCACAAGTTCAGTGCGCCGCGGTGGCCTTGTCCGGCTGGGCGAAGAACGTGAGCAGGGCATCGCTGGTGGCCGCAGGCTGCTCCATCATCGGCATGTGACTGCAGCCGTCGAACCAGACCGTTTCCGTGTGGGCGATGCGTTCGGCGTAGACCGCCGCGGCGCTGGCATCGATGACCCGGTCATCACGGCACCAGGCGAGCAGGGTGGGCACCGCAATGCGTGATGCGGCGTCGCCGGGCGCGAAGGCCAGCGATTCGTCGCCCGCGATGCTGCGCAGCACGCTGCGTTCGAAATCGACCTGCGCCGCGCGCATGCGCGCCAGCGCAGTGGTGGCGGGCCAGGGCGCGAACGGAGGCCGGTCGAACACCAGCGCAAACTGCCGCTGGAGCGTCGCTTCGTCGAGCACTTCGAAGGGATGCTCGCCGGCGCGCACGCGGCGGGAAAAATCGTTGTCGAAGGGTACGCCCGCTGCATCCATCAGCACCAGCTGGCGCAGCGCAGCGGGCTGCGACGCCGCCCATAGGGCGGCGATGCCGCCTCCCATCGAGTGTCCGACCACGCGCACATCGGCCTGACCCGCGGTCGCGGCGAGGAAGGCATCGAGGTGACCGGCCTGTTCGACGAAGCCGTAGCGGCCGTCGCTGCGACGCTCACTCTCTCCCCAGCCAGGCAGGTCGGGCGCGAGCACCCGGTAGTGGCGGGACAGCGCACCGATGATCGGCAGCCAGTTCTCCTTGCTGCCGGTGAATCCGTGCACCAGCACGACGACCGGCCCCGATCCCGCTTCCAGGTAGCGCCAGTGGTGGTTGGCAGCATCGACGTCGTGCACCGAGGCGCCGGCCAGCCAGCGCAGTCGGGCGAATTCGGCATCGAGGGCGAGCTGTGGCCGCCAGGCAAGCACGCCCAGTGCGGTCGCCCCAAGCAACGCTGCGGCGATTAGCCAGCGCTGCCAGCGTCGCACGTCAGTCGGCCTTGGGATACAGCACGGCCTGGAACGACGCGCGCGTGATCGGGTGGTAGCCGGCGCTCGCCTCGGCAAAGACCTTGCGCGCGAACGCCAGGCCTTCCTCGCTCTCCGCCAGTGCCTCGTAGATGGGGCCGATCAGCTTGCGACGGCCGATGCTCTTGAGGAACTCGGCGATCGACGGCCGTGCTTCGAAGTAACCGCTGCGCACCGCCAACGGATACCAGCGCATGGCGACTTCGCCGTTGCGCGTACCGGTGAAATGGAAGGCTTCGTCAAGTTCGACCAGCTGGCTGCCTTCGAGCTCGTCGGGCATGCCGTCGAGGAAGTACACCCACTCCTGGGTGATCCAGTTCGAGACATCGACGTCGCGCGCGACGACGTCGCCCTTCAACCACGCGGCACGCACGCGGTCGACTGCGGCGAAGCGCTGCGACACCGCCTCGGGCGCCGACGCCGGCATGCCCGGCCGCTGCAGCCACTCGACCAGTTCGGCCTCGGAGACGGGTGCCGTTTCAAGGCTGGCCAGGTATTCGCGCAGCTGGGCGAGGAACTGCTCGCTGGTGACGCTCTGGAACGCATGGCGATCGAACCAGCTGCGCAGGAAGACGTCGAACGGCTCGCGGCCGATGCGCTGTTCGAGAAAACGCAGAAACCACATGCCCTTGACGTAGGCGACATCGGTGAGCAGATCGTCGGGATCGCGTCCCGGCGCCGGCGCATGCATCAGCAGTTCGTCGGCGTCGTCCAGCTCGGCCATCTCGTCGGTGAGGTCGCGCAGGCTGATGACGTTTTCCATCGCCGCCTGCTCGACGCCGAAGATCTCTTCGACGATACGGTTCTCGACGTAGCTGGTGAAGCCCTCGTTGAGCCACATGTCCTTCCAGCTCGCGTTGGTGACCAGGTTGCCCGACCAGCTGTGCGCCAGCTCGTGTGCGATCAGGCTGACCAGCGACTTGTCGCCGGTGATCACGGTCGGCGTGATGAAAGACAGGCGCGGGTTCTCCATGCCGCCGAACGGAAACGACGGCGGCAGGATCAGCAGGTCGTAGCGCTGCCAGCGATACGGTCCGTACAGCGATTCGGTGACCTGGATCATGCGCTCGGTGTCGGCGAACTCCGCGACCGCAGCCTCCAGGGTGGGCGGCTCGGCCCACACGCCGGCGCGGGTCGAGATCGGCTTGAACTTCAGGTCGCCCGCCGCGATCGCCATCAGGTACGACGGGATCGGCTGATTCATGCGGAACACGTAGTCGCCGTCGCGCCGGGTCTGCGGTGGATTGTCGGCGCTCATCAGCACCATGATGCTGGGGTCGGATTCGACGTGCGCCGAGTAGGTGTAGCGCACCGACGGGGTGTCCTGCAGCGGCACCCATGATCGCGCGTGGATCGCCTGCGACTGACTGAACATGAAGGGCATCTTGCCGCCTGCGGTCATGCCCGGTTCCAGCCACTGCAGCCCCGACGCCCCCGGCGCGGTGCGATAGCGGATCCGCACCGACTCGTAGGGCTTGCGCATGCGGATCGTCAGCTTCTGCCCGAACACCGGATCGCGCGGGCCGAGCTCCCAACGCAGGCGGAACCAGCCCGAGTCGGCGCGCTTGCCGAGCACGCGATCGATGCTCAGGTCGCGGGTATCGAGCACCAGAACGCGGTAGTCCGGATCCTTCCACTCCAGGGCGAGGTCGGCGCTGCCGCGGATCTCCTTCTTGTCGAAATCCACGCGCAGGTCGAGGCCGAGGTCGCGGATGACGACCTTGTCCGGCTCGGACCACGAATGCTCGTCGTGCGAGCGCGGGACGGGTTCAGCCGCCAGGGCGGCCAACGGAACGAGGAGACACAGGCACAGCAGCACACGCATCGGCGGACTCGAGTCGAGAGCGAACCGCGATTCTAGCGGGTCGGGTCGGGTCGGTCAGGCGTGACGCCGGCATCCGATCGGAAACGGCGCCGGCTTCGGCATGCCGGTGGCGTCACTTCAGCGCGTGCGTGGCCGCGCAGCAACGCATCGACTCCCCGAGGCACGGAGACCGCGGAGTCGATGGCCGGTGTACCGATGCAGGCGGCGCCCGATGCGTTCGACAGCGCGTCATGACGGAGTCCCGAGTGGCTCCGTTTCTCCCGCGCCAGACACGTCAGGTCGCCCGGGCAGGTCGGCCTGATCCGGGCCAGGCTGCTCAGGCGATGCGGTCTGAGCGATGCAGGGTCAGCGGCGCACGCCGTCGATGCGGATCCAGTCCTCGCGACGGGTCACCTGCAGCGCGTCGAACCACGCCGCGTAGCGCGCCAGCAACTCGTCTTCCTGGCCGGCGAGGATGCCGGACAGGGCGATGTGCCCGCCGGGCTCGCAGGCATCGGCCAGCGCATCGGCGAGTGTGTCGAGGGCGCCGGCGAGAATGTTGGCCACCACGATCGGGTAGCGCCGCAGCGGCGCGTCCTCGGGCGCGTAGACCGCCAGGCGCTCGCCCACGCCGTTGCGCGCGGCGTTGTCGGTGCTGGCCATCAGCGCTTGCGGGTCGTTGTCGACGCCCGTGGCCCGGTCGGCGCCGAGCTTGAGCGCGGCGATGGCGAGAATGCCCGAGCCGCAGCCGAAGTCGAGCACTTCGCGTCCGCCGACGCCGAGTTCGTCCAGCCATTCGAGGCACAGCGCGGTGGTCGGGTGGGTGCCACTGCCGAAGGCCAGGCCCGGGTCGAGCCGCAGCACCACCGCGTCGTCGGCGAGCCCCTCGGGTTCGATGTTCCACGGATAGACCCACAGTCGACTGCCGAACTGCATCGGCTGGTACTGGTCCATCCAGGCGCGCTCCCAGTCCTGGTCCTCGACCTGGCGGAATCGCGCCGAGGAAAGGTCGAGCCCGTCATCGAATGCTTCGAGCGCGTCCAGCACCGCGTCCCGGTCGGCGTCGTGGGGAAACAGGGCGTTCAGCACGATCTGCTGCCAGACCGGCGTCTCGCCGACCCCGGGCTCGAGGATCGCCCGCTCGTTCGGCGTGTCGACCTCGGCATCGAGCAGGGTGACCGCGAGCGCGCCGACGTCCTCGAGCGCGTGCTCGTAGCGTGGCTGGTCGGCTTCGCTGCAGGTCAGGGAGAGTTCGAGGAAGGGCATGCGCTCAGGGCGTCCTGGATTCCGTGCGACGAAAGTATGCCCCGATGATGCCTGCGCGCTACAAGCTGGCCGCGCCACCTGGGGCAGAGCATGTTCCACAGCGGCCGCGGGTCGAAGCGCGGCCGACTGCATCGACCCGGCCTTTCAGCCGAGATCGATCGCCCGGTCCTTCTGCTCCTTCAGGCGCTTCTCGAGGTAATGGATGTTCATCCCGCCCTGCTGGAAGCCGCGGTCGGCCATGATCCGCTGCTGCAGCGGGATATTGGTCTTGATGCCATCGACCACCATCTCCGACAGCGCCACGCGCATGCGCGCGATCGCCTGTTCGCGGCTGGCCGCATGCACGATCAGCTTGCCGATCATCGAGTCGTAGTTGGCGGGCACGCGGTAGCCCTCGTAGATGTGCGAGTCGACGCGCACGCCCGGACCTCCCGGCGCGTGAAAATGCTTGATCAACCCCGGGCAGGGCAGGAAGCTTTCCGGGTCTTCGGCGTTGATGCGGCATTCGATCGCGTGGCCGTTCAGCACCACGTCGCTCTGCTTGATCGACAGCTTCTTTCCTGACGCGATCAGCAGCTGCTCGCGCACCAGATCGATGCCGGTGACCATCTCGGTGACCGGATGTTCGACCTGGATGCGGGTGTTCATTTCGATGAAGTAGAAGCGGCCGTCCTCATAGAGGAACTCGAAGGTGCCGGCGCCGCGGTAGCCGATGCGAATGCAGGCCTCGACACAGACGCGGCCGATCTCGTCGCGCTGCGCTGCGGTGAGGCCTGGCGCCGGCGACTCCTCGACCACCTTCTGGTGCCGCCGCTGCATCGAGCAGTCGCGCTCACCGAGGTGGATCGCACTGCCCTGGCCATCGGCGAGTACCTGGATCTCGACGTGCCGCGGGTTCTCGAGAAACTTCTCCATGTACACCATGGCATTGCCGAACGCGGCCTTGGCCTCGCTCTGGGTGGTGCCGATGGCGTTGTGCAGATGCGCTTCGGTGTGCACCACGCGCATGCCGCGGCCACCTCCGCCCCCCGCCGCCTTGATGATGACCGGGTAGCCGATCTCCTTGGCAATACGCGCGTTCTCCGCCGAGTCGTCGCCGAGCGGGCCGCCCGAGCCGGGCACGCAGGGCACGCCGGCCGACTTCATCGCGGCGATGGCCTCAACCTTGTCGCCCATCAGGCGGATGGTGTCGGCCTTGGGGCCAATGAACACGAAGCCCGATTTTTCGACCCGTTCGGCAAAGTCCGCGTTCTCGGAAAGAAACCCGTAGCCCGGATGAATGGCCTGGGCGTCGGTTACCTCGGCGGCGGCGATGATTGCCGGAATGTCGAGGTAGCTTTGCGCCGAAGGTGGAGGCCCGATGCAGACCGACTCGTCGGCCATGGCCACGTGTTTCAGGTTGCGATCGACGGTCGAGTGCACCGCCACGGTCTTGATGCCGAGGGCGTGGCAGGCGCGCAGGATGCGCAGCGCGATCTCGCCGCGATTCGCGATGACGACTTTATCGAGCATCGGTCGAGCCTCAGCCGATCACGAACATGGGTTCGTCGAATTCCACCGGCTGGCCGTTCTCGACCACGATCTCCAGAATGGTTCCGGACACGTCGGCTTCGATCGGGTTGAACATCTTCATCGCTTCGATGATGCCGAGCGTCTCGCCCGCCTTGACCGTCTGTCCAACCTTGACGAACGGCGCGGCCTCGGGATTCGGCGAGGCGTAGTAGGTGCCGACCATCGGCGAGCGCACGACATGGCCGTCGGGCAGGGCGCGACCGCCGGTCGCCGCTTCGGTCGGCGACGCCATGCCGGTGGCGTGGCGCGCGCCTTCGTGGTGGGCCTGGGCGATGGGTGCCGGCACGTAGTGCTGGACGGGCATCGGTGCAGCCGTGGATGCGCGCGAGAGGCGCACGCTTTCCTCACCTTCCTTGATTTCGATCTCGGTGAGGTTCGACTCTTCGAGCAGGTCGATCAGCTTCTTGATTTTGCGCAGGTCCATGGCGTCCTCGTGGGTTCGGCGCAGCCGTGCAGCCGCGCAGAATCGGAATGGTTCAGGCGGAAAGTCGGAGCAGGGCGGCGTCGAGCGCCAGGCGATAGCTGTCGGCACCGAAGCCGGCAATCACGCCGACCGCCAGATCCGACAAGTAGGAATGCCTGCGGAAGGGCTCGCGGGCGTGCACGTTGGACAGGTGCAGCTCGATGAACGGCACGCGTACCGCGGCCAGCGCGTCGCGCAGCGCAATGCTGGTATGGGTCAACGCCCCGGGGTTGATCAGGATGAAGTCGGTGCCATCGTGGAGGCAGGCCTGTACGCGTTCGACCAGCACGTGCTCGGCGTTGCTCTGCATGAAACCGAGCTGGTGGCCGTGGGTCATTGCCTGGTCGCGCAGTGCAGCCTCGATCGTCGCCAGGGTCGCACGGCCGTACACTTCCGGCTCGCGCTCGCCGAGCAGGTTGAGGTTGGGCCCGTTCAGCACCAGGATCGTAGCCAAGGATTTCCCCCTTCGAAGGCGCGCCAGTGTCGGACAAGCGCTTCGCGTTGTCCAGTCGGATGCGCTCCAGTTCAGCGACGTTCGCCGAAGTTGAATGGTTCAGTCGTTTGTTTGAATCATCGCGCGAAGAATCCGGCGGCGTCGGGCAGGGGCGGTCCGCGCACGCAGTGTGAAGCCGCGGCGGGCGCTTCGGCATGGGCCCGCGTGCAGCGCAGCGCAAGCTGATAACGTGGCGGCACCGACCCCGCGAGTCCCGCCGTGACGGCCAACGCCCCCGCCGCCGCGCGCGACCCGCGCGCGCTGATAGCTTTCGTGCTGATGACCCTGATCTGGGGCAGCACCTGGTACGCCATTCGCCTGCAGCTGAACGGCACGCCGATGTTCGTCTCGGTGGCGCTGCGCTTTTTCCTCGCCGCCGTGCTCCTGGCAGGGTGGATGCAGGTCGTACGCGCGCCGTTTCGCGTCGATCGTCGCCTGTGGCCGTGGATTCCGCTGCAGGCCAGCTGCATCTACGGCATCAATTACCTGTTTGCCTACGGCGCGACCGCGTACGTGGTGTCCGGCATCGTCGCCCTGTCGTTCGCGTTGAACGTGGTGTTCAGCCTGATGCTGGAGCCGGTGGTGCTCGGCCGGCGCTCGCCGCGCACCGCATGGTTCGGCGCCGCACTCGGTCTGGCCGGGCTGGCGATCGTGCTCGGCCCCGGGCTGGTGGTCACCGACGATCGCGCCACCCTGATCGGGATCGCCATGGCGCTGGCCGGCGCCGCCATCGTTGGCCTCGGCGCCGTGATCTCGGCGCGCATGCTCGGCGCCGGGGCGAGCGCCTACACGCTGAACTTCTACGGATTCCTTGTCGGCGCCCTGATCGCGGCGATCGCAGCCACCGTGAGCGGTGACGGCTGGCGCATGCAGTGGACACACGAGTACGTCGCCAGCCTGCTGTACCTGAGCCTGTTCGGATCGATCATCGCCTTTGCGATGTATCTGTATGTCGTGCGCACGCTCGGCCCGATCACGGCCGGCTACAGCTCGATCATCTCGCCGCTGATCGCGCTCTGCCTGTCGATGATCCTGGAAGGATTTCGCGCCGACTGGGTGTTCGCCGCCGGCGTGGTCATGGTGCTGGCCGGCAACATCACCATCCTGCGCGGGCGAACCGCCCGGGCGCGGGGCGCGTCGCGCTGAGTGCAGTGCGTGCTCAGCTCCGCTCGGTTTCGCGCGTCCTGCTGGCTTCGCCGATCTCGCGCCATCGCGTCAGCTCGGCTTCGGAGAACTTGCCGGCGCGACGCTGCAGCACCTGGCCGTCCGGGCCCACCAGGATGCTGAAGGGCAGCACCTGCTGGCTGTTGCCGAAAGGGCGTGACCCTTCTCCACGGCTCGGCGGATCCAGCCACACCGGCAAGTCGATCTCGTAGCGCTGGAGAAACCCGCGCACCAGGTCGGCGTCGTCTTCCTGTGCGATCGTGAGGACGTGCACGCCGTGTTCGGCGCGCCCGTCGTGCAGGGTCTGCAACAGCGGCAGCTCCTCCACGCAGGGTCGGCACCAGGTCGCCCAGAAATTGATCAGCACGACTTCGCCACGGTAGTCGTCGAGATGGCGTTGCGTGCCGTCCAGATCGGCGCGGGACAGGGCCGGTGCGGCTCCGGGTTCGCTGGGTGCCGACGAGCCGCGGCCGCCGAGCCAGACATGGCCCGCCCACAGGCCCGCACCGCCGCCGGCCAGGGCCAGCAGCACGATCACGGCCATCGCCGCCCAGGGCGGCGGATCAGTGCGCGGCGTCACGCAGTGCCTGCTCGACCATGTCCGGCGTCAGCACAGTCGCCAGCTTCTGCGGCGCGGCGTCGCCGGCGTAGACCACATACAGCGGCACGCCGTAGGCGCCGTGCGACTCCAGGAAGCGGGTGATCTCGGGGTCGACATTGGTCCAGTCGCCCTTCATGTAGACCGCGTTCGTCTCCGCCAGCGCCTGCTTGAAGCGTTCCTGCGACAGCACGGTCTTCTCGTTCGCCTTGCAGGTCACGCACCAGTCGGCGGTCATGTTGACGAACACCACGCGGCCGTCGCTGCGCAGCGACTGCAGGGCTGCCGCGTCGTAGGCAACCACGCCCTCTTCGCTCGCGGGGGCGCCGCGCTGCGGGGCAGCCACGCTGCCCACACTGAGCGCCACGCCCAGCCCGAGGCCGACCAGCAGCATCGCCAGCAGTCGTTGCAGCGGACGACGGTCGAGGCCCAGACGCCCCCACCACCACAGCCCCGCGCCGATCACGGTCATGCCGATCAGCACCAAGGCCACGGCGTCGACACCGCGCTGCCGGCCCAACACCCAGATCAACCACACCGCGGTGAGGTACATCGGGAAGGCCAGCACCTGCTTGAAGGTGTCCATCCAGGCGCCGGGCCGCGGCAGCAGGCGCGCCAGCGCCGGAACGAAGCCGACCAGAAGGAACGGCAGTGCCAGGCCCAGGCCCAGCGCCACGAAGATCGCCACCGCCAGCGCGGCCGGCGCGGTGAATGCGAACGCCAGCGCGCCCCCCATGAAGGGCGCGGTGCACGGCGTCGCCACCACCACGGCGAGCACACCGGTGAAGAAATCGCCCGCGGCGCCGGACTTCTGCGTCAGCGATTGACCGATGCCGCCGAGACCGGCGCCGATGTTGAACACGCCCGACAGCGACAGGCCGAGCACGAACATCAGCGTGCCCAGGGCCGCGACCACGGCGGGCTGCTGAAGCTGGAATCCCCAGCCGAGCGCCAGTCCGGCTTCGCGCAGACCCAGTGCGACCAGTCCGACGAGGCCGAAGCTCACCAGCACGCCGGCGGTGTACCAGAGCGCATGGGCCCGCGCTTTCTCCGCGCTCTCGCCGCTGCCGGCCAGGCCGAGCACTTTCAGCGACAGCACCGGCAACACGCAGGGCATCAGGTTCAGGATCAGTCCACCGGCCAACGCCAGCAGGATCGCCGCGAAGAATCCCGGCAGTTCGCCTGTCGCGTCGGTGGCGGCGCTGTGCAGCGCTTCCGCGGGGGCCGGCGGCAGCGTCAGGGTGATCTGGCGCGTCATCGGCTGGTAGCAGATGCCGTCGGTCTGGCAGCCCTGGAACGTGGCGGCCAGGGTCATCGACTGCGCTTCGCCGCGCGTGCGCAGCAGCGGCAGCGGCACCTCGACCTGGTCGAAGTACACCGCCACATCGCCGAAATGGTCGTCGAAATGGGTGGCCGCCGGCGGCCACGCAGGCTGTCCGACGCGCAGGCCTTCGCCGACGGCGACTTCGAACGTGCTGCGGTCGCGGTACAGGTAGTAGCCAGGCGCGGGCGTGAAGCGCAACAGCAGCACGGTGGGCGACTGCACGATGGCCTCGAACTGGAAGGCCTGGTCTTCCGGCAGCGCCGCGCCGGTGTCGATCAGCCCGCCGCCGGTCGCCGGCGCGGCCATCCCCGGCAGCTGCAGACCGGGAGGCGGCGCCGCCGGCAGGCCGGTGTCGCCGGTCGCGATGCTCGCGGACGCAGCAGGCAGTTGCACCGACACGGTCTTGTTGTGCGGTGGGTAGCACACGCCAAGGTCGGCGCAGCCCTGGTACTTCAGCCGCAGCTGCAGTGTGTCGAGGCCGTCCGCCGCGGCGCCGGTGAGCACCGCTGTCACCTCGTGACGATAGGTCTCGACGTCGCCGAAGAACTCGTCGGTGTACTTCTTGCCGTCGGGAAGCTGAAGGGGGTTGAACTTGAAGCCCGGCTCGACCGGTGTGACCCCCATGCGGTGCCGATACAGGTAGTAGCCCTCGGCGATCTTCCAGTGCACCTCGATGCGGCCGCGTTCGGGCGCGCTGACCGACACCGCGAAGGCTTCGTCGATCGGCAGCAGGTCTTCCTCGCCTACGGCTCGGGCGAGGTTGGGCGTGGCCAGCCAGGCGGCCAGCAGGAGCAGCATCAAACGGTGCATGGTGGGTCGGGCCTTGGCCTGGAGATCAGAGCGGGCGGGTCTCCCGATGCACCCATTCCAGGTACCCGGACAACCCGCCTCGGGCTTCGACCACGAGGATCTCAGGAAGTTCGTAGGGATGCTGTGCACGCAGCCAGGTCGCGACGGCGTCCGCCCGGTCCGCCGCGGTCTTCACCAGCAGCAGGCATTCCTCTGCCTGTTCGACCCGCCCTGCCCAGCGGTAGGTCGAGCGCACGCCGGTCAGGCATTGCACGCAGGCTGCGAGGCGCGCTTCGACCAGAGCACCGGCGATGCGGTCGGCGTCGCCGCGATCGGCCACGGTTGTCATCACCACGACCGCACCCGCCACCGCGTCGGCCGGTTCAGTCATCGCGACAGCGCGGCCGCTTGCCGGATGCGCGTGCGGCCTCGTAAACCGGCATCAGCTCGGCGACATGGCGCTCGAGTTGGGTGATGCGTCCCGCGGGGTCGGGATGGGTGGACAACACCTCGGGCGGCCGCCCGTCGCTGCCGGTTGCCTGCTGCATGTTCTGCCAGAGCGTGACCGCTGCGCGCGGGTCGAATCCGGCCTGTGCCATCAGGCGCTGCCCGGCGCGGTCCGCTTCGGACTCATGCTTGCGCGAGAACGGCAGCAGCACGCCGACCTGCACGCCGGCACCCAGCGCCGCCATCAGGGTGTTGACGTTGTCCCCCGAGGCACGCCGACCCGCATACGCGCCGGCCAGCGCAACCCCCGCCTGAGCGAGCTGTTGCTGCGACACGCGCTCGCCGGCATGGCGATACATCACGTGGCCGATCTCGTGGCCCAGCACGGCGGCGAGCTGGTCCTGATCGGTCGCCACGCGCAGCAGGCCGGTGTTGAGGCCGACCTTGCCGCCGGGCAGGGCGAAGGCATTCGGTTCCTTGATGGCGAAGGCCTGGGCTTCCCACGGCAGGCGCTGCCATTCGGGCGGCAGCTCGCGCACCAGGGCGTCGACAACGCACTGGGCATAGACCGACTTGGCCGGGACCACGCTGAGCTTGTCGTTCGCCTTCATCTGCTGGAACGCGGCGAGCCCCATCTGGTTCATCTGCGAGTCCGAAACCAGCAGGACCTGGCTGCGCCCTTCGGGCGTCGACGCGCACGCGGCGAGCAGGGCGGCGCTCGCGAACATCAGGCTGAATCGAATGCGCAACATCGTCTCTCTCCGGGCTGCGGACCAGGGCGCCAACATAGCAGGCCGGGAGGTCGCCGGTGAACGCCCGCCGCCGGCGCGTGAGGATGCTCCCGCGCCCGTGCGTCGTGCACGAACCGTGCGTTCTGCGTGACGTTCGTGTGACGACCGGGCGTGGCGATTCGTGCTCGCCGTCGCAGTTCGCTGGCCAGAGTGGAAGTGAATGTTGAGGCGCGTCGCAGTTTGGAGTGAACCGAGGTGTTTCTTCTTCACTTCGCGACGCTCATCACCAAAATGATTGCTAAAGCGCGACGACAATATCGCCGTCCCTCCGCCTGCGCCCTCCGCCATGCAATCGTCGACCGTGTTGGCCGAACTTCGTGCACTGGCACAGCGTCAGGTCGGCGTGCTCATCGCCAAGGTCTTCGAGCAGGCGGACAACGCGCTGTTCGACATGTCGCAGTCGATCATCTCGTCGACCGAACAGCTCGACTTTCTCGGTGCCATGCGCGACCTGCGCCGGCAGCGACGCAGTGTCGAGGAGGCGATGAATCGCGCCATTGCCGACTGGTTCGGCGATTTCCAGGCGCCGCGTCCGCCGCAGGCCGAGTCGCCGCTGGAGATCAAGGCCGATGCGCTCAGCCTGGTCGACACCGAGGTCCTCGACGACCAGCTCGCCGCCGAGCGTATTGCCACCGCCGTCGAGAAGCGCAGCCTCGAGGGGTTGGGCCTGTTCGCGCTTGGCCTCGGCAAGTTGGTCGACGCCCCGGCAGTCGGTATCGGCCAGACACCGATGGCACCAATCCGTGTCGCCGAAACCTTCAGCCAATTGCTGCGCACCGCGGTCGTCGCGCCGAAACCCCGACTGGTGGTGCAGAAGCTGTTCGAGCGCGTGATGGTGACCGACTACACCGCCTCGCTGGGTGCCATGAACACGCTGATGTCCTCGCGCGGCATCCAGGTGCGGTTGCCGGAACCGGCGATCCGCCGGGCGCGCGACATCGCCGCGAAGGCCCGACGCGAAGAGGGCGGCCCCGCGCGCCCCGCGCCGGCGCCGGAAGCCGTGCGCGGCGAAGACGGCGAACAGCCCACGGTGGCGGGCGGCGGCCAAGGTGGCTGGCGACGGCCGCATGGCGGTTTCACCCTGGCCGACGGCAACGAAGTACCGGACGCCGTGTTCAGCGCGATGCTCGACGTGTTCGCCAACTATCTCAAGGGGCAGCGTGATCCGTCCGGTCGGCGCGAAGGCGCACCCTGCCTGTCGCAGGAAGCGGCGCTGGACACGCTGAGCGCGATGCAGGCCGATCCGCCGCAAAGCCTGCTCGTGGTGGCCGTCGACCCCAATACTTCGGTCGCACTGCCGCTCAAGCGTGAATTGCTCGGCGCTGCGATCGCCGCGGGACGCGCCGAGCCGGGCTCGCGCATCCAGCTCGCCGACGAACAGGCACTTTCCCTGGTGGGCATGCTGTTCGACACCGTGCTCGACCAGGGCGACTTCGAGCCCGAGATCCGCGAGCGCTTTGTGCGCTTGAGCGTCCCCTACGCCAAGGTGGCGCTGCTCGACCGCCGGATGTTCGCGCACAAGTCGCATCCGGCGCGCCGGCTTCTGAATGCCATCGCCGAAGCCTGTGAGGGCAATCACGCCGAGTCGAAAGCCGATCGCGAGCTGCTCGACAGCACCATCGCGATCGTCGATCGCCTGCTGCGCGAGTGGAAGGATGACGCCGAGGCGTTCACCGCGATCGAGCGTGAGTTCAACGCGACCGTCGAACAGCACCGCCGCCGCGTGAGCCTCACCGAAAAGCGCACGGCCGAGGCGCACAAGGGTCGCGAACGACTGGAGACAGCCCGCGCCGCGGCGGCACTGGAGCTGAGCAGCCTGCTCGGGGGGCGCTCGGCGCCGCGCCCGATCGCCAATTTCCTGCGCCATGAATGGATGCATCACCTTACGGTGACGCATCTGCGTGAGGGCGAAGACTCGGAGGCCTACCGCAAGGCCACGTCGGCGGGGGTGACCCTGTGGTTGTCCTTGCTGGCCTGCGAACGCGGCGCCGACGCGCCGCTCGGCATCACGCAGCTGCTGCAGCCAGCGTTGAGTGCTTCCGGGCAGGGCGCCGACGAAGCGCGCGTGCTGGCAGACGAGATCGTGCGCGCGCTGCGTTCGGTGCGCCCCGTCGACACCGCGCCCGATTCGGCCGCGGGCGCGGCGGTTGCCGACGCCAGCATGTCCGAGTTCGAGTCGGTGCCGGCCGCGGAGCTGGTCGCGGTCGCGGTGCCCGAGCAGGTCGAAGGCGACGTCGAGATCGACGTCGATCCGCGCGCGTTCCTCGCCGACGATCTGGCGCGGATCCGCGCCCTCGAAGTGGGCGCCTGGGTCGACCTCACCGACGCCTCAGGCAAGCACCAGGCCGCGAAGCTGAGCTGGGTCAGCCCGATCTCGCAGAAGATGCTGTTCGTCAATCGTCGTGGCGTGCGCCTGTGTGCCCTGACCGCCGAAGAGATGGCCGCGCTGATGCGCGAGGACAAGCTCAGCATTCGCGAAGTCGACTCGGCCTTCGAGCGCGCGATGACCCAGGTCATCGGTACGCTCAAGTCACAGCCGGTTGCTGCGGTGGCGCACAGCCATGCGATTCACTGAGTCGCGTCGAGACAGGGGATGCTTGGCTTGATGGTTTCGTTGGACGGGGCCTCGACTCCGCAGCTCCGCAGCGCTCAGCCGGCGATCTGGGGCGTCACGATGAGAGGAGCCCTGCCCCTGCGGCTTTGATGGAACTGACCTCGCCTCCACATCCCCGCAGCGCGCTGCGCGCGCAGCCGGTCCCTTGACTCAAGGGGCCTCCATCAACGCGCGCAATCGCTGACTACATCTCGGGAGTTTGCCTTGGCGCTGACTCGCTTCGAGTCGGCAGCGAAGGCAGTTCACTCGGATGGACAGTTGCCGAGTCGGACCAGCTCGATGGTGCCTTCGCGTTCGGCGTAGGCGTGCAGGCCGGGGGAGAACGCGTAGTCGAGGCGCATGCCGCTGCAGCCATCGAGGGTGATCTCGACCGTCCCGAGTGCCCGACTGTTGTCGGTGCGGCCGCGATCGAACGCGCCGCCGAGAGTACGGAAGATCGTCATGGTGCCGTGGCCGTCGTCACCGATGTCGCCGAGCAGGGTGAACCAGCTGTGCGCGAAGGCATCGTCGGCCAACCCGGCCGGGTCGTAGGTGAACCATGCGGCGGCGAACTGGTGCCCGCCCGCCTGTTCGGCGGTGGGCATGAAGAACAGGCCCTGCCCGGATTGCTCCGGGCGGAACCAGGCGCCCGACGGCCGGGGCACGGGCGCGTCGTCGCAGCCGGCGCCCGCCGAGCGTCTCAGCGGAATGGATCCATCGCTTTCGGGAGAGTGGGTTGCCGCGGAGAATCGATAGCTGAAGACCGCGCGGTCGCAGCCGAGCAGTCGCAGGGTGGCGCTGCCGACCAGCGTGGCAGAGGTGACCGGCGGCTCGGCGAATTGACCGGCATCGTTGCGGTAGATGTCGAAGACGGTCTCCGCGGCGGCCTCGTCGCGACTTAACATGGTGTACCATCTAAGCTCAGAGGCGACGTGGCCGCCTTCGAGCGCGTAGGTGAACCATCCGCCGAAGGCTTGGTTGGTGAACGCGTACAGATCGAGGAACAAGCCCTGGCCGCTGCTGTCGTCGGCGTGCCAGATGCCGCGTGTGGCGCTCGCCGGCGGTGGCATGTCCGGATCAAGCCACGTCGATGCCGGCAGCATCGCCACCTCGACTTCGTCCGAGCCGAAATCGGGCGCCGACGTCACTGCGAATCCGTCCGCTGCCAGCGCGACGAGCGGCCGGGCAAACACATCCACTCCTGGATCGAATCCGTGCGCGCCGGGTCGCGGCATGCCAATCGGCAAGGCAGATCGGACCTCGCCGTTTGCCAGGTCGATGGCGATTCCGCGGGCAGGCGCCGATGCGTTCTCGGTCAGCAGGGCGATGCCGGCTTCCTCGGCCAGGCTGAGATCGCCGGGCCCGCGATCGCGCACCCAGGTGCTCCACACCGTCTCGCCGGTGCCGCCCGACCATCTCGACAGCAGGGATCGGCTGCTGGCGTGCACCGAAGTCCCTGGCTCGTGGTTTTCGACCAGGATCCAGTCGCCAGCGGCCAGGGCGACGGCCTTGACGTAGCTCGGGTGGTTCACCGCCACGTCGATCACCCGCGCCCAGATCGACTGCGTGTCGGTGCCGAGAAGGGTCAGCTCGATGTTCGGAAAGGCGGCGGAATCCATGACCAGAAGACGACCCTCGCGGTCGAAACCCAGCGGTCGCAGCTTGCGCGGGCTGTCAAGGATTGACCATGGGCGGGCGCCGTCCAGGTTCACCACCGACAACTCGGAGCGATCATCCTCACGCCCGACAGCCAGCCGGTCGCCACCGTCCACAAAATGCACGAGACCGCCTTGGCCTTGGACCGCGGTCAATGAGGTCTCGAACTCGATGCTGCCGTCCGCAGCGTATCGGCGGATGCGGAGCGGACCGGCGTCGCAGTCGTCGTTGCCGTCGCAGCCGATCGAGGTGGTGGTCAATCGTCCTTGAGCGTCGAACGCGAGCGTGCCGGCCTCGGCCCAGGTATCGTCGGACTGCCAGTCGAACACGGCCGTACCGTCTTCGCGGAGACGGCACAGCACCGCGCCGTCGCGGCCGAGGCGGCGCATGCAGATCCGCTCGCCATCACTCGCCAGCTTGTAGCCGGCGGTGTGGTTGGGGATGACCAGGGCGACGCCGGGCGGGTCGGGCAGATCGTGTGCCCAGCGCTCGCTGCCCGCGCGGTCGAGATGCGAGAGCCTGAGCGTGCCGCGCAGCGTCTCCTCCAACAGAAACACGCTGTCGCCGTCGAGCTGGACCCCGGCGGTTCGCCTTGGCAGGCGCGCAGCAGTGTCCAGAAACTGTGGATCGTTCACGTCATCGGGGTCGATACGCAGCAGTGAGCGCGGCAAACCTGCCGGACGCACGATGAGATCGCCGCTGCTGACCCGCGCCATGGGGGCATAGCCCGAGGACCGGTCGAGCAATGTGTGCCATTGACCTTGCGCATCGACGGTGACCAGCCCTTCGGCGACGGGGAGCGTCATGCCGCTGCGCGTCACGGGCTCTTCGCGAAATACCAGCGTCTGGTCCGGCCCGGGCAGCAGCTGGTATTGCACGGTGCCCGTCAGATCGCGCGTGCTGAGCAGGTTCCCCTCGCCATCGAACGTCTTCACCACGCCGCCCGAGGCATCGTCTTTCCAGGCGGCGAGGATGCTCAGCGAACCCTGGCGGAACAGGTAGGTGACGTCGCCAAGGCCGGTCACGG
The DNA here is from genome assembly GCA_020442465.1 of Lysobacterales bacterium. Taxonomy (GTDB): domain Bacteria; phylum Pseudomonadota; class Gammaproteobacteria; order Xanthomonadales; family Xanthomonadaceae; genus Pseudomarimonas. The sequence goes on along the minus strand of JAGRJY010000036.1, from coordinate 6,024 downwards.
CCGTGTTCCAGCGTTCGACGCCGCTGGCGTCGTACTCATGCAGGGTTGCGCCGCTGGGCTGGTAGAGCACGACGCCGCCTTCCGCGGTCGCGGCGAACTCGATCCGCTGCAGCACCGGGTCGGTCTCGCCCAGTTCAACCTGCCAGTCGATGCCCGCCCGGGTCACCGAGTGCAGCATCGGCCTTTGTGGCCCATCCATCGGGCCCGGAAACGTGAGCGCGTAGGCGCGATCGGATGTCGCCTGACGAATCTGCACATCCATCGTGCTCGGCACCGTGGCGACATCGGTGCGATCGCAGTCGACGTCGAAGACGCTGATGCGATAGTTCGAGTCGCCGGGATTGAACGCCGCGAAGCGCGCGCCGACGCCGCCGGCGGGGTGTCGGAGGTCGAGCGCCAGGTCGGTGCTGAACAGCCGGCTGTCGATGCCGTTGAAGTCGCGCGAGGCGCGGCAGAGGTGGTTGAGCTCCGCGTCGGACACGATCAACGGGAACGCGTTGAAGGCGCTTTGAATCGGCTGCGCGTCCATGCCTGCGTCGCTTGCCTGGAACAGGTAGTCCCACGAAGGCAAAAGCAACCGCGCCTCCCCGATGGGTGCGAACTCGTCGGTGCGGCGGGAAGTCAGAAAACGGCCTTCCCAGCTGCCGTGCACCAGCAGCCCACCGTTCGGTAGCGGGGTGATGGCGGTCGGGGTGATGTCGAACGATTCGAAGCCCGGTAGGCCGGTGGCGTGGCTCTCGCCAGCGGGGTGGAGCATCAGAACGAGGGTCAATGCCAGGCCGGCGATCGGGTGACTCAAGCCATGCTTCGGTCGCATCGGGCAACTCGTGTCGGGCAGCCAAACTCGATGCAGTGTAGCGAACGAACTACACGTTCAGAACGTCGGGCTACCTGTCGTCCGACAGGCGGCGCGGCCGCGGACCCTCGACGCGTGGCTCCAGCGCCCACGCAGCCGACGCCAGGATAGCAAATGCTGCCTGGCGCTGGCTCGGCGGCTACTTCTGACACGGCACCTGTTCGCCCTGCGCGTTGTAGCAGGTGCGCTGACGGCTGATGCCGCCTTCCTGGCTGGCGCTGACCTGCGATTCGGTCGACGCACCACTGGCCGCGGTTGCCGAGCCGGTGTGCTGCAGGCCCTCGCCGGTGGCCGCCGTCGTGTTGCCGCTGAAGCGGCCGCCGGCTGCCGAGGTGGCTTCGGTGGAGCGCTGGCCGCGCACGTTGCCCTGACCGTCGCCGCTGACGCTGCCCTGGGTGGCGCCGTAGCCGCCGGCTGCCGTGGTGGCGCCGGCACCGCCCTGGCGGGAAAAACTGCCGTCGGCGTTCTTCTGGAACGCGCCGGCGCGGGCGGCGCCGCCGCCGTTCGGGCCGCGCACCGCCGCGCCGCTGGCGCCCTGGGTGTTGCCCTCGGCGTCGGTGGTGACGACGCCGCCGCGTGCGAGTCGACCGCCGTTCGGTCCCGCCGCGACGGTGCCGGCCGCTGCGGTGGTATTGCCTTCGGCGTCGGTCTTGCTCGCCACCGCGCGCTTGCGCACCTGGGCCTGCGCGTCGGCGGTGACGGCGCTGAGGGCGAAGGCCGCGCACAGGGCGGCGAGAAGGATGGGGGTACGAATCGACATGGTGAATCTCCGTGTTGGGTGGGGATGGAGCGTTGGCGGAAGCGTTGAAGGGTGGTGCGGGCCGGACGCCGCGGTGCGTCCGTACCCGCCTGTCAGTCGCGGATGAGTTCGATGGCGGTGCGCAGGTCGAGCAGGCGCTGCAGCTGCCTGGCCAGCCAGGTCTGCACCTCGGCTTGCTGGCTGCTGCTCAGGTCGTCGTAGAAGCCGAGCAGGTCGTCGCGCACGGCGCGAAGCGCGGCGACGCGCTGGTCGGTCAGCGACTCCTGGGCGGCGATCAGCGCATGCAGGTCGGCCTGCTGCGCCTGCATCTCGGTGAGCGCCTGTGCAGCCAGGTCCTGCTGGGCGGTGCGCAGCTGCTCGCTGCCGGCGCGGGCATCGAGAAAGATCGCCATCAGCTCAAGCTTCTGCGCCGGCGTCAGGCTCAGGGCGGCGAGTTCCTGCAGCGCCTGTTGCGGCAGCGGCGGCGGGTTGGCCGGGGCGGCAAGCGCCGGGCCGACGGAGGCCGCAAGCAGGATCAGGGTGAACGCGAAACGGGGAAGGGGAAAGCGCATCGGAGGCTCCAGGCAAGGCCCGTTGATTGGGCGAGTGCAGGCTAGGGCGAGGCTACCGATGGAGGTGTGTGCCGAAGGCGCGGCTTCGTATGCGAGTATTTCGCCGTGCGGTCTCGTTTACATCTGCTTACAACTGACCGCGTGCCCGGCTTGTCGGGCCGCGCGGCGCGCGGGATAGTGCGCCGCATGGTGATCGATCCGACTGTCGTTGCTTCTGCCGCGCCGCGCGTGCTCGTGGTCGACGACGACGCGCGACTGCGCGGCCTGGTCGAGCGCTACCTGCGCGAGCAGGGGCTCGATGTGGTGGTCGCTGAAGATGTCCGCAGCGCTGAGCAGCAGCTGCAACGCTTCCATGTCGATGCGATCGTGCTGGACGTGATGATGCCCGGTGAGGATGGTCTGAGCTTCTGCCGTCGATTGCGCGCGCAGGACGAGCATGTCGCGATCATCATGCTCACTGCCCGAGGCGATGATGTCGACCGGATTGTCGGCCTCGAGATCGGCGCCGACGACTACTTGCCCAAGCCCGGCAACCCGCGTGAGCTGCTCGCGCGACTGCGCGCGGTGCTGCGCCGACGCGCCGCGACCACGGCGGCCGCGCCCAGGCCGGAAGTCGGCGTGCAGCAGTTCGGTCGCTGCACGCTCGACCACGCGCGTCGGATTCTGGTGCGCGACGGGGTCGAGCAGCGCCTGACGTCCGGCGAGTTTGCGCTGCTGAGCGTATTGCTGCGGCATGCCGGCCAACCGCTCTCGCGCGATCGTCTGATGAGCCTCGCGCATGGGCGCGACCACGAACCCTTCGAGCGCAGCATCGACGTCACCGTGTCGCGGCTGCGGCGCATGATCGAAGACGATCCGAAACATCCACGGCATCTGCAGACGGTGTGGGGACAAGGCTATGTCTTCGTGGCCGACTGACGTCCGGCACATGGCGCGCGACCCGCGTCGCACGCGACCCGGCCATCCCGGTCGGATGCCCGAAGGGCAGCCGATGTCGGCAGCACTGCGCCGGTCTGCAAAGCCTGCTGCGGTGCCGAGCGCGTCGCGCGCGGACGGGTGCTGATCCGCCATGCGCCTCTGGCCTCGCTCGCTCGATCGTCGCGTCCTGCTCGGCATGGCGCTCGCCGTGGCCGCTTTGCTTTCGGTGTCGCTGGTGGCGCTGCGCGCACTCAGCCTCGAACCCGGCAGCGAACAGATCGCTGAGCTGCTCGCCGCCCACGTCGTCGCCCTGCGGGCGCTGTCGGACCGACAGGCTTCGCCCGTATCGGACGGGGCGACGTCTTCGACGGCGCTCGAAGTGCTGCACGCCGCGCGTCCGCCGGCACAGGCCGGACGCCCCTGGCTGCCGTTTGCGCGGCGACTGGCAGACTCCTTGCAGCGGCGCCTTGGCGACGGCACACAGGTACTGACCGAAGAAGGCGATGCACCGCGCCTGTGGGTATCGCCAGCGCGTCCGGGCGCAGCCTGGCTGGGCTTTCGTATCCCCGCGTTCCGCACCCAGGCCATGCACTTGAGTGCAGTGGTGCTGGTGGCGGCCCTGCTCATCGTGCTCGCCACCGCGTGGTGGTTGCGCCTCGAGCTTGTACGTCCTTTGCGTGCGCTGTCCGACCAGGCCCCGGCGCTGGCATCGGGCGAGCTCGAAGCACCGCCGTTGCCCGACGGTGCAGCCAGCGAATTGCAGGAACTGGCCGAAGCCCTCCATCGCGCCGGCCTGGAAGCCCGCAGTGCCTCGCGTGAGCGCGAACTGCTGCTGGCCGGGCTGTCCCACGACCTGCGAACGCCGCTGGCACGATTGAGCTACGCGCTGGAGCTGCTGCGCGGCGAGGATGCCGCTCTGCTGGCCGACATGCGCGCCGACATCGAAGAACTCGACGCCTTGATCGGCGCGCTGCTGCAGCGTGCGCGCGACGCCCACGCCGAACCCGAGCGCGACATCAATCTGCCGGCGCTGATCCGGCAGGCCATCGGCTCGGCGCAAAGCGGCGACTGGCAGCTCGAGGGTGCGGACCCGATGATCCTGCGCGGCCGACCGCTGACCTTGCGGCGAATATTCGACAACCTGATCGGCAACGCCAGCCGGCACGCGCAGCCGCCCTTTGCATGCCGCTGGCGCATGGCGCGGGGCGAATTCGTCTGCGAGATCGAGGACGCCGGGCCGGGTTTGCCGCCCGCGATCCTGGCGCGTCTGGCGGCGCCCGCGGCAGACATGGGCGTCGAGTCGGCGGGCGACGGCCAAGCCGAATCGGGGCCATGGGAACGCCAGCCGTCTGGCGCGATGTCGTCCGAACCGATTCAGCCCGATCCCTTGCCGTCGGGATCGTCCCTGTCAGGGCTGGGCCTCACCGTCGTCCGGCACTTGCTGGCCGGTGTCGGCGGACGTCTGGAAGCGGGTGAGTCGCCGCTTGGCGGGACGCGCATGCGCGTCAGCTGGCCGATCCCTCACCTTCGCTGATCCACCGGGGCAGACCCCTTGAAAGCCGTTCCAACGGCCCCACGTTGAATGCCGTCGCAGGGGTTCCGTTGGAGCCAAGCTGCGCGCTACCATTAGCACTCACCGACGGAGAGTGCTAACAGTCTCCGTCAATTTACGTGAAATCAATCAGTTAACTGAGGTGTGAGCATGAACTTGCAGCCGTTGAACGACCGCGTGGTCATCAAGCGTATGGAAGAAGAGCGTCTGTCTGCGGGTGGCATCGTGATCCCGGACTCCGCGACCGAGAAGCCGATCAAGGGCGAAGTGATCGCCGTCGGCGAGGGCAAGCCGCTGGACAACGGCTCGACCCGTGCACTCAAGGTCAAGGCCGGCGACAAGGTGCTGTTCGGCAAGTACAGCGGCACCGAGGTCAAGGTCGATGGCACCGAGTACCTGGTCGTTCGCGAAGACGACATTTTCGCCATCATTAATTGAGGTCTTGCGGCGGCGTTGAGGTAGCGACTTCGATTTGCTTCGGAATTGCACCCACAACCCCGCTTCAATCGCGGCGCGATTGAAGCCGGCCCCTTGACTCCTGGGTTGATCAGGGCAGGGGCCTCCGGTAGAGCAAACGCCGCTCCGCAATCCACTCAATGAATCGCTAGCAGCCGGCTGCGTTGCGCGCCGGCACCCAAACATCTAGATAAGGAAGTTTGTCATGGCAGCTAAAGAAGTACGTTTTTCTGAAGACGCCCGTGCCCGCATGGTGAAGGGCGTGAACGTCCTGGCCAATGCGGTCAAGGTCACGCTCGGTCCGAAGGGCCGCAACGTCGTGCTCGAGAAGAGCTTCGGCGCCCCGACCATCACCAAGGACGGCGTGTCCGTCGCCAAGGAAATCGAACTGTCCGACAAGTTCGAGAACATGGGCGCGCAGATGGTGAAGGAAGTCGCTTCGAAGACCTCCGACAACGCCGGTGACGGCACCACCACCGCGACCGTGCTGGCCCAGGCCCTGATCCGCGAAGGCATGAAGGGCGTCGCCGCCGGCATGAACCCGATGGATCTGAAGCGCGGCATCGACAAGGCCGTGGCCGAGGCCGTCAAGCAGCTGAAAGACCTGTCCAAGCCCACCGCTGACGACAAGGCGATCGCCCAGGTCGGCACGATCTCGGCGAACAGCGACGAGTCGATCGGCAACATCATCGCCGAAGCGATGAAGAAGGTCGGCAAGGAAGGCGTGATCACCGTTGAAGAAGGCTCGGGCCTGGACAACGAACTCGACGTCGTCGAGGGCATGCAGTTCGACCGCGGCTACCTGTCGCCGTACTTCATCAACAACCAGCAGTCGATGCAGGCCGAGCTGGACGACCCGTTCATCCTGCTGCACGACAAGAAGATCTCCAACGTGCGCGAGCTGCTGCCGGTGCTCGAAGGCGTCGCCAAG